>NZ_JBEXYB010000001.1:0-382816 GCF_040630715.1 Streptomyces sp. NPDC005752
GACATCCAGTTCACACCGGCCTGGCCGTACATGGCGCTGAGGCCGTGCTGCGCGACGGGGAGGACGAACTTGGGGCGTGCGGCCAGGGCCCCTCGTCACACACCTGGGCGGGCCGGGCGCCGGTCCGTTCCCGACGCGGACCGGGCAGCGGGAGTCAGGCGCCGAGTGCCTGCTTCACCTGCGCCAGGCTGGGGTTCGTCATGACGACATCGGAGCCGCCCTGGGCGGGAACCACCAGAACCGTCGGGACTGTCTGATTACCGCCGTTCGCCTTCTCGACGAAAGCTGCCGATTCCGGGTCGTGCTCGATGTTGACCTCGGTGTACGCGATGCCTTCGCGGTCCATCTGGCCCTTGAGCCGGCGGCAGTAGCCGCACCACGTGGTGCTGTACATCGTCACAGTGCCCGGCATGTCCTCGGTGCTCCCTTGTCTCGTCCGTCTCGCTGGATGCGGGGCCGCGCGTACGCTCCCGCATGGAGGGAACGCACGGGACGCGACCACCATTCCCCTCGCACCGGGCTGTACGGCGAACGTCACCGGCCGCGCGCCGCACCAGTACGACGAACGACATCCCCTGTGGACAACCGCCGCGGCCGCCCCTCACGACCTGGCAGCATGGCAGGGTGACAGCAGCAACGCATTCCACCCTCTTCCCACAGGTCCCCGACTCCGCGGACGCCGTGCTCGACGGGCTCGACCCGGAGCAGCGCGAGGTCGCGCTCGCCCTCAACGGACCGGTGTGCGTGCTGGCCGGAGCCGGTACGGGCAAGACGCGGGCGCTCACGCACCGTATCGCCTACGGGGTGCGTGCCGGGATCCTCCAGCCGACCACGGTGCTCGCCGTCACCTTCACCAACCGGGCTGCCGGGGAGATGCGGGGCCGGCTTCGCCAGCTCGGAGCGACTGGTGTCCAGGCCCGGACCTTCCACTCCGCGGCTCTGCGTCAGCTCCAGTACTTCTGGCCGAAAGCGGTCGGTGGTGAGCTTCCGCGGCTTGTGGAGCGCAAGGTCCAGCTGGTCGCCGAGGCCGCGGCCCGCTGCGGGATCCGGCTCGACCGCAACGAGCTGCGTGACGCCACCAGTGAGATCGAGTGGGCCAAGGTCACCCAGACCGTGCCCGCGGACTATCCCGCCGCGGTCGCCAAGACCCAGCGGGACGCCCCGCGCGACCCGGCCGAGCTCTCGCAGGTCTACGCGATGTACGAGCAGCTCAAGCGCGACCGGTCGGTGATCGACTTCGAGGACGTACTGCTGCTCACCGTCGGCATCCTCCAGGACCGGCACGACATCGCCGATCATGTGCGCCGTCAGTACCAGCACTTCGTCGTCGACGAGTACCAGGACGTGAGCCCGCTCCAGCAGCGGCTCCTCGACCTCTGGCTCGGTGACCGTGACGATCTCTGCGTCGTCGGCGACGCCGGCCAGACGATCTACTCCTTCACCGGTGCCACCCCCGACCATCTGCTGAACTTCCGCACGCGCCATCCGGACGCGACGCTGGTCAAGCTGGTGCGGGACTACCGCTCCACGCCCCAGGTCGTCCACCTGGCCAACGGTCTGCTGAGTCAGGCCAGCGGCAAGGCGGCCGAACACCGGCTGGAGCTGGTCTCGCAGCGGGCCAAGGGCCCCGAACCCGTCTACACGGAGTACGCCGACGAGCCCGCGGAGGCGGAGGGCACCGCACGCCGCATCCGTGACCTGATCGCAGCCGGGGTCCCGGCCGGTGAGATCGCCGTGCTGTACCGGGTCAACTCCCAGTCCGAGGTCTACGAGCAGGCTCTCGCCGACGCGGGTGTGCCTTACCAGCTGCGCGGCGCCGAGCGTTTCTTCGACCGCCCCGAGGTGCGCGAGGCCGGCGTCGCCCTGCGGGGCGCCGCCCGCGCGGGAGGCAACGACTCGCTGCTCGACGGCGCTGACGACCTTCCCGCCGAGGTGCGGGCGGTCCTGTCCACGAAGGGCTGGACCTCCAAGCCACCGGCCGGATCAGGAGCCGTGCGGGACCGCTGGGAGTCCCTCGCCGCGCTGGTGCGCCTGGCGGAGGACTTCGAACAGGCCCGGCCGGGAGCCACGCTCTCCGATCTCGTGGCCGAGCTGGACGAGCGCGCCGCGGCCCAGCACGCACCCACGGTGCAGGGCGTGACCCTGGCGTCGCTGCACTCGGCGAAGGGCCTGGAGTGGGACGCCGCGTTCCTCGTCGGGCTCACCGAGGGCATGATGCCGATCGCCTACGCCAAGACGGACGAACAGGTCGAGGAGGAACGCCGCCTGCTGTACGTCGGAGTCACCCGGGCCCGTTTCCACCTCTCGCTGTCCTGGGCGCTGTCCCGGTCGCCGGGGGGCCGCGGGAACCGCCGGGCGACCCGCTTCCTCAACGGGCTGCGGCCCGGCTCGGCCGCGCTCGGCGCGCGGGGCGGGGCCGGAGGAGGCGGCGGCATCGACCGCGGCTCACGCGCGGGTACGGGCGGCACCGGCACGCAGACCCCGGCGAGGGCGGGCAGAAGGGGTCTGGCGCGCTGCCGGGTCTGCGGCAAGTCACTCACCGAGGCCGGTGAGATGAAACTGATGCGCTGCGAGGACTGCCCCTCGGACATGGACGAGGGGCTGTACGAGCGGCTGCGCGAGTGGCGCGCGGACCGGGCGAAGGAGATCAGCCAGCCCGCTTACTGCGTCTTCACCGACAAGACGCTGATGGCGATCGCGGAGGCCGCGCCGGACAGCGAGGGCGAGCTCGTCGTCATCGCCGGCGTCGGCAACCGGAAGCTGACGAGGTTCGGGGCCGACGTGCTGGCCATCTGCGCAGGCCGGACGGTGGGTCAGGAGCTGGGGGAGGACGACGGCGAGGTGTGAGGAAAACTCGTCGAAAAAATAGTTTGCGCCCACAGCAGCAATCACCATAGGTTCTTAACCACGGGAACAGCGACTTCTCTGAAGCCCTGACTCCGTGCTGTACTTATCCGAATACCGCAGGACCGGCCCCGGCCGGTCCCCTGAGACGCCGAGAGGAGGCGATTGTCGTGATCAGCATCATCAACACCATCGAACTGACCGATCCGTCGGTCGTCTCCACCTGCTCGCTCGGCCTCACCCGCTCTTCGGCGCTCTCGCTTCGTGGCATCGGTGTGTCCGGCGTCTCCGCCGTCAGCCCGCTGTCCAACACCGGTCTGCCCGTGCGGGAGCGCAATGAGCGACCGACCGAGGCACCGGAAGCAGTCGTAGTGAAGGGACAGGCCTCGGCCTATGCCTTTGCGGCAGCCGCAGCCGGTGCCGGAGCCAAGAAGCAGACGCAGCACCACACGATGTGGGCCTTCCGTGGGCCTGAACCCTGGAGTGATCCAGCCTGAGTCGAATCAGGCCGGCGCCTTCAGGGCCGCGGAACCCCACTCGGGATCCGCGGCCCTTTTGTTTTGTCCGAACGGATGAGACGAGACGAAGGAGCCTCGGGGACAGCAAGACCTGGTACCAGCCGCCAACCGGCCCACAGGCCGGCACGACCAGACGAGGACAACGCCACCGTGCAACTCGAGACGCACGCCCCGTCCGTACCGCCTTCCGACACGATCTCCCCGCCCGGCCTCACGGAGGACTCCACCTTGATTCCGCTCACCGCGCTCACCGCGCTCGACGACGCCATCGAGAACCTCGGCGTACCCGTCCCCTGCCGCTCCTACGACCCTGAGGTCTTCTTCGCCGAGTCGCCGGCGGACGTCGAGTACGCCAAGTCCCTCTGCCGGACCTGCCCGCTGATGGCGGCCTGCCTCGCAGGCGCCAAGGAGCGTCGCGAGCCGTGGGGTGTCTGGGGTGGCGAGCTCTTCGTCCAGGGCGTGGTCGTCGCCCGCAAGCGTCCGCGTGGCCGTCCGCGCAAGAACCCGGTCGCGGCGTGACCGCCGGCCTGGGGGTCATGACCCCCACACGGATGAAGCGCGTCGGAACCATCGACCGTCCCCAGACCCATGACCCGCGAAATCAGGCACCAATGATCACCGCCACGAGTGAGCCCGTCGGCTCCGCGACCCCGGACGTCACCATCATCGGCGCGAACGACTCGCGCCAGAACAGGACCCGCGAAATGCAACTCATCCCAGAAGCCCTGGCCCGTGCGCATATGCACGAGCGTCTGAGGGAAGCCGAGGACGGACGTCGGGGTGCGCGCCTGATGTCCGCCCGGCGGATGCAGCGCCGGGCGGAGCGCGCGTCGATGCGCGCCCGGCGCGCGCTCGCCATGGCCGTCATGCACTGACAGTTCAACCAGCAGTACGGCACACCACGGCTGCCGGGCCACCGCTCGGCCCTCAGGCAGCCACCCTCCCCTTTCAGCGGGGCCGGCCGAACAGAGGCCGGCCCCGCAGTGCGTTGCGGCGCGCGCCGCCCGGCCCATGGCGTTATCGTCGGCAGGTGGACGAGGAGACTCATCACCCCGCGGAGACGTTCACCGACCATGTGGTGTGTGCCCGCTGCGGCACCACCGCGAAATCGGACGTCCCGCCTCCGACGTGGCTCTGCTCCGTGGAGAACGGCAGGCGCCAGTACTTCTGCGACGACTGCGCCCGCGCCCATATCCGTGCCGTCGAGAGCCGTCTCGACTCCGCCTGGTGGTGACCCGACGCGCAGGGCCGGAGGCCTGGGGAGTGTGCGCGTGACCGGACGAGGTGGGTGAGCATCACACCTCGACCGCCGTGCCCTCCTCGGCGCTGTCCTCCTCGTCCGGTTCGCAGTCCGGGAGGAATCCCGGCAGCCAGGACTCCAGTTCGTCCCGCAACCGGACCGTCGCGCCCAGCTGGCACAGCACCCCGATCGTGCTCAGCGTCACCCGATGTATCAGCAGGTACGACGGGGGCAGATTCAGCTGCTTGCCCAACTGGTGTGCGGGAGAGCGAGGATCGGCGATCCGCGCTGCCTGGCTGCGCAGCCAGGAGCGGGTGAAGGTGAACTCGTCCGCCTGTGCCGGCTCGATGATGGGGAGCAGATACTCGAGGACGGCGTCCGGTTCGAGATCGATCGACTCCTTGACGAAACCGTCCTCCCGCAGCATGGCGTAGACGCCGTCCGCGTCCCCGTCCAGCGTCATCCGCAGGGCGTCGCCGATGGTCTGGGGCAGACCGCCCGGCAGGCGGTCCACCGTGCCGAAGTCCATCACCCCCAGACGCCACCGGCCCAGATCGTGGTCCAGTCCGTCCACGTCCCCGGCGGTCGCATCCGGCGGAGGGAGCAGCCGGAAGTTCCCCGGATGGGGGTCCGCGTGCAGCAGGCCGGTGCGCGCGGGGCCCGAGAAGAGGAAGCGCGACAGGAGCTGGCCGGCCCGGTCCCGCTGTTCCGTGGTGCCGTCGGCGATCACCTCCGACAGCGGAACTCCCTCCATCCACTCCGTCACCAGCACCTGATCGGACTGATGCACCACTGCCGGGATCACGACATCCGGATCGTCGGCGAACTCCACCGCGTGCTCCTGCTGGGCCCGGGCCTCGAGCTCGTAGTCCAGCTCCTCGGACACCCGGTCGCGCAGTTCCGTGATGAGCGGCTTGATGTCCATTCCGGGAACCAGCGGCCCGAGCAGCCGTGCGAAGCGGCTGAGTTGAGTGAGATCCGACAGCAAGGCCTCACCTGCGCCCGGGTACTGCACCTTCACGGCGACGTGCCGTCCGTCGTGCCACACGGCGCGGTGGACCTGTCCGATCGAGGCCGCGGCAGAGGGCTGGTCCTCGAACTCGGCGAACAGGTCCCGCCAGTCCTCGCCGAGCCGCTCCGCGAGCACCCCGTGAACCGTGCGGGTCGGCATGGGCGGTGCCGCCTCCTGCAGTTTCGTCAGCGCCGCCCGATAGGGGCCCGCGACATCCTCGGGCAACGCGGATTCGAAAACGGACAGAGCCTGTCCGAGCTTCATGGCGCCGCCCTTCAGCTCACCGAGCACCTTGAAGAGCTGATCCGCCGTGCGCTGCTGGACCTCGCGTGCCACTATCTCGGCGGACTTCCCGCCGATCCGCTTGCCGAGACCCCATGTGGCACGCCCGGCGAACCCGAGCGGCAGAGCGGCCAGCTTCGCGGTACGGGTGACCGCCTTCCGGGGAAGATCAGACATGTGCCCCTCCAGTTCGCAGACTGCCGTGCCGCGTGAGTATTCGGCTCCGCTCCGTCGGCGGCGGTCACCCGGCCATTGTGTCCTGCGCGGCGCCGGCCGCGGGCGTGAGCTCCACCTCAGTGTGCCCGGCGGCACCGCACACGCAGTCGAGATGTGGCTCCAGCCTCTGCGACCGCCAGTCAAGGAGGGGCATGGCGGCCTCCCACCGCGCCCCGGTGCTGCCCGGGAGCTCTCCGTCGAGGAAGGACAGGGCGTGGGCCGCGGCGAGGCCGGCCACCGCGCCGGCCAGGCCCAGGTCGCAGGCCTGCACGCAGGTGCGCCGTCCTGACCTCCACTGAGCGAGCATCCTCGGCCACTGGGGGTCGGCCTCCGCACGGTGCAGTGCGAGGCAGCCCGCGCAGCCGGTGCCACCGGGCAGCACCAGCGGCCCGACGACTCCGGTGGCCTCGATCACCCCGGCGTAGAGATGGGGGGTGCCAGAACCGATCCACGGCGCGGCCGTGTCCGGATCGGGTGCGTAGACGGAGAGACCGTCCCTGGGTGCCACCACGATCAGGGACAGCGCGGGTTCACCGCACACCGGAGCCGCCCCTGTCCTGTCTGTCCCGCCCGACGGTGGAGGCCCGCCGACCGCCGACCGGCGCACCAGCTGCCGGGCGGCGGTGTCGCGGCGCTCTCCGACCGAGGAGACCGGCAGCCCGCCCGGCGAGACGTCCCAGGGCTCGGTGCGGCCCCCGTCGAGCACGTCGACATGACCCACCCCCGACCCGGACAGCACTGCGGCGATGGCCGCTCCGACCCTGCCCGCGCCGCGGACCTGCACCCGCATCGCGCGCCGGGCCGCGAGTCTGCGCAGCCCGCCGCCGGGCGCCGGATGGACCACGGAGAGGGCCGCAGCGTCGGGACGCTGGCGCTCCAGGGTCTCGGCCCGTCGGCGTAAGGCGTCGGCCTCGGGGCCACCCGCGTCCGGATCATCCAGCAGACCGGCCTCCGTAAGACGGGATACGAGAATGTCCACGTGACGGTCCGACAGATCCAGGGCCCTGGCCTCTTCGCGGAGCAGTGGAAGTCCGCGTGTTCCGTCGAGCAGTTCCAGAAAGCTTCCGGTGGCGATATCCATCGGCCCCAGCGTTACCGCGTGCGCGGGTGTCACACCGAATTGCACGGTGTTCCGTCCACGCCAGGCCCGGCGCAGTGCGGGCTTCAGCATCGGGTGCATGACTTCTCCCAGCTCGGTGTCGGCATCCGTTGCCAGAATGCAACGTGAGGGGCGAGGCGTGCCGAAAGTTATCCACAGGCTGGGGTGTTAGTCGTTCAAATGGTGGGGGACGGGAAGTGGATCAACGTCGAACCGTCGGGGAGGCGGGACTTCCCGCACCGTCGGCAGGTAACGTCGTGCCGTGCCCGCCGACTCCTCTCCCGGTCTCGCCGGAGAGACCCACGCGCGCAGCGCCGGCCGTCGGCAGCGCAGCGCAGCCACCCCCCAGCCCCGCGCCTCGGTGTCGAGCGCCGTGGAGGTCCGCAGGAGCACCCGGCGCAGCAGAACGGTCTCCGCCTACCGGGAGGGCGACCGCACCGTCGTGCTCATCCCGGCGCGGATGTCGGAGGCCGAGGAGCAGCGCTGGGTCGGCGTGATGCTCGACAAGCTCGCCGCACAGGAGAGCAAGCGCGTCATCGGTGACAGCGAGCTCACCGGCCGCGCCGAACGGCTGTCCGGCCAGTATCTCGGGGGGCGGGCACGCCCTGTCTCCGTGCGATGGGTGACCAACCAGAACACCCGCTGGGGCTCCTGCACGCCTGCCGAGGGCAGCATCCGGCTCTCGCACCGGCTGCAGGGCATGCCGGAGTACGTCGTCGACTACGTGCTCCTCCACGAGCTGGCACACCTGCTGGTTCCGGGCCACGGGCCGCGCTTCTGGCGGCTCCTGGAGGCGTACCCCCGGACCGAGCGTGCGCGAGGCTATCTCGAAGGTGTCGTGGCGGCCGACCGGCTCCCGCACCTGCCTGCCGCCCGCGAGGAGTGACGTCGCCGATTCTGTACCGGGTCTGTACCGACTTGGCTCATTGTCGCGGTTTGCGGTTAGCCTGACGCGACGCATTCACCTTCGGGATGGGGGACGGTCGTTACGCATGGCCAGGGAATTTCAACGCGGCCACAAGGCCAAGATCAGTGATCTCACGTCAGGGACGGATCTGTACGTAGGCGTGCAGATCGCGGGCTCCGGCCTGACGTTCGACATCAGCTGCTTCGGTCTCGATGCCAACGAGCAGCTCTCCGACGACCGGTATTTCATCTTCTTCAATCAGCCGAAATCGCCTGAGGAGTCCATTCAGCTTCTCGGCGCCCAGGCCGGCGACACCGAGTCGTTCCGCGTCACACTCGACCGCATTCCGGCGAACATCCACAAGCTGTCGTTCACAGCGACTCTCGACGGCGCCGGTCAGATGTCGCAGGTCGGCCCGGGATACATCCGCATCGTCGCGGGCGGCGAGGAAGTGGTGAAGTACGCCTTCACCGGTTCGGAGTTCACCACCGAGCGCGCGGTCATGCTCGGCGACTTCTATCTGAAGGACGTCTGGCGGTTCGCCGCGGTCGGCCAGGGCTTCGACGGCGGCCTCGACGCGCTGCTGAAGAACTTCGGCGGGGAGGTAGCGGAGGAGGAAGCTCCCGCCGCGCCGCCCCAGGGCGCCGCTCCCTCGTTCGCGCCCCCCGCCCAGTCCTCGGCGCCTCCTGCCTTCGGTGCTCCCGCCGCCCCCCAGGCGCCGCAGCCCGCACCGGCATTCGGCGCTCCGGGGGCGCCGGCCCCCGCGCCGCAGCAGCAGCCGATGCATGCCGCGCCGACCATCTCGGCACCGGTGGTCCCACCGGCACCCGCTCCGTACGGGCAGCCCCAGCAGCCCCAGCAGCCGCAGTTCGGGCAGGTGCCCGGGCAGGGCGCGCCTCCCGCCGCACAGCCCTACGGCCAGCAGCCCCCGGCCGCGCCGCCGTTCGGACAGCACGCCCAGGCGCCGTTCGGACAGCAGCCCCCGGGGATGCAGCCGGGGATGCCGCACGGGGTGCCCCAGGGTGTTCCCGCGGGTGGCGCGGGCCTGCAGGCAGCCCTGCAGCCCTACAAGGAAGCGGCCACCGGGCAGCGCTGGACCTCGCAGAACCAGCAGCTCATTCGTGTCGACCTCACGATGGGCGGAACACCGGTGCTGGCCCGGCAGGGCAGCATGGTCATGTACCAGGGCAAGGTGGACTTCGGATACAAGGGTGCAGGTTTCGCGGGCCGCATGGTCGGTAACGCCACGGGCCAGGAGATGCAGCTGATGCGCTGTACCGGCCGTGGCCAGGTCTTCCTCGCAGAGGAAGGGGCGCATCTGCACCCCATCGAACTGCAGGGCGACGGCATCTGTGTCTCCGCGGAGAGCGTCCTCGCCTTCGACGAGTCCCTGCAGTACGAGGTCCGCCGGATCGAGGGCCACGGCATTCCCGGCGGCGCCCTGTTCACCATGCAGTTCCAGGGCACCGGAACCATCGTCGTCAAGACCCACGGGGTCCCGGTCGTCCTGCCGGTCACACCGACCACCTTCGCCGACTGCAACGCCGTGGTGGCCTGGTCGTCCGCCTCCCAGGTGATCATCTCCAGCCAGGTCCGGCTGCGCCGCAACGCGTACCCGGGACACAGCGGGGAGACCGTGAACCTCCAGTTCCGGGGGGCACCCGGAAACTTCATCGTCGTCCAGCCCTACGAGGTCTGAGGGAGCCCGTCATGAATCAACAGCTCGCGGGCTTCGCCCCGACCCCGGTCACGGCCCGCATGGAGAACCACGGCCGCGCGATGCTCAAGGTCGCCATGGCCACCGGCCAGGACCTCTACGCGCGCACCGGCTCGATGGTGGCCTACGAGGGCTTCATCCAGTACGAACCCAACCCGCCGGCCGTCCGCCAGATCGCGTCCCAGTGGATCACCGGTGAGGGCGCGCCCCTGATGAAGTGCGCCGGCGACGGACTGCTCTACCTCGCCGACTACGGCGCGGACGTGGTCGTCATCAACCTCGACAACGACTCCCTCTCGGTCAACGGCACCAACCTCCTGGCCTTCGACGGCCACCTCACCTGGGGTGTGGAGCGGGTCAAGGGTCTGGCCAAGTTCGCCGGCCAGGGCCTGTGGAACGTCGGCATCCAGGGCACGGGCTGGGTCGCCATCACCTCGCGCGGCACGCCGATCGTCGTCGACTGCGGCCGCGGCGACGACGAGACGTACGTCGACCCCGACGCGCTCGTCGCGTGGTCCCCGAACCTCAAGGTGAAGGGCAAGCGCAGCTTCAAGGCGAGCTCCCTCATAGGGCGGGGCAGCGGAGAGGCATATCAGATGGCCTTCTCGGGGCAGGGCATCGTCGTCGTCCAGCCGAGCGAGGACAGCACCGACCGCCTCCGGGTCCGGAACTGAGCGGGGGAGAAACAGATCATGCAGAGTCCGCTTTTCGGTCACACCGAGCAGCAGTCCCAGGACCGCTACACCGTCCAGAATCCTCAGCTCCTGCGGGTCGCGCTGACCGGCCACGACGACGTCCTCGCCCGGAAGGGCGCCATGGTCGCCTACCAGGGCCTCATGGAGTTCGACGGCGAGTACCAGTCGCAGGGCCAGCGCCGCGCCCGCAGGAACACGGGCGAGGGCCTCGACCTCATGCGCTGCTCGGGGCAGGGCACCGTCTACCTGGCCAACCTCGCGCAGTACATCCATATGGTCGATGTCGATCACGAGGGCATGACGGTCGACAGCGCCTACGTCCTCGCGCTGGACTCCTCGCTGCACACCGAGGTCATCGCGGTGGACAGCCAGTACGGGATCTCCGGCACGGGCAAGTACCAGCTGAACATCTCCGGGAACGGCAAGGTCGCGCTGATGACCTCCGGCCAGCCGCTGATGATGCAGGTCACCCCTGACAAGTACGTCAACGCCGACGCCGACGCGATCGTCGCCTGGTCGAGCGGGCTGAGGGTGCAGATGCAGGCCCAGACCCACTCCACGGGCGTCGCCCGGCGTCGCGGCAACACGGGGGAGGGCTGGGAGCTCAGCTTCCTGGGCCAGGGATTCGCCCTCGTCCAGCCGAGCGAGGTGCTCCCGCCGCAGAACGCCCAGATCGGCCAGGGTGCCGCGGCCCAGTTCGGTGTGGGTCAGCACGGCGCGCGCAGCCAGAACCAGAACAACGCCTGGAACTGAGCCGGCCCGCTCCGACGGAGCCCGACAGGCTGAGGGGCGGTTCCCACGGGGAGCCGCCCCTCACCCTGTGTCTAGAAGCCTCTGCCCAGCCGTACGCGGGTGCTCTCCAGCAGCCGCACCACCGAGGCGTCCGCCATCCCCGCCACCTCGTCGTAGGGGAACCAGCGCAGATCGAGGGACTCGTCGCTGATCTGCGCCACCGCTCCCGGCGTCGCCGTCGCGGCGTACTGCACATCGAGATGCCAGTGGCAGGGCGCCGGGATGGGATGCCGGTCCAGCCGCACGGGCCCGCCGGGCAGCAGCCTGAGCCCGGCGATGCCCGACTCCTCCGTGGCCTCACGCAGAGCCGCCGCCGCGAGGGCCGTGTCCTGGGGCTCGCAGTGCCCGCCCATCTGCAGCCACATGCGCAGCTTCCTGTGCAGCGTCAGCAGGACCCTGCCCTGTTCCGGGTCGATCACCAGGGCGCTGGCCGTCAGATGCCCGGCCCCGCACGCCTTCCACATCCCGTCGGGGTGACCGGAGAGATGATCCAGATACGCCTGTCGCAGCTCCGTCTGCTGTGTGTCGTCACCGACGTAGCCCTTGAGTACGCCTACCGCGTCGTCGTGCAGGCTCACCGGCCGGTGTCGTCCTTGCCGTCGCTCCTCGGGTCGTCCCCGGGCTCCTCTTCGCCCAGGTCCTCGGCGGCGGGCTTCTGCGGGCCCTTCGCCGCTTCACCGAGCATCTTGTCCAGCTCGGAGAAGTCCAGCTGCTCGTGGTGGACGAAGCCGTCCGGGTCGTCCAGGTCCTGGGCCGTCGGCAGCATGTCCGGGTGCTCCCACAGGTCGTCCCGGCCGTCCACACCCCGGGCGTCCGTGAGAGACGCCCACAGCCGGGACGCGTCGCGAAGCCGGCGCGGGCGCAGCTGGAGACCGATCAGCGTGGCGAACGTCTGCTCGGCGGGACCGCCCGAGGCCCGGCGCCTGCGCATCGTCTCGCGCAACGCGTCCGCCGAGGTCAGCCTGGACTTCGCGGCTTCGTGCACCACCGCGTCCACCCACCCCTCGACGAGGGCGAGGGCGGTCTCGAGGCGGGCCAGCGAAGCCTTCTGCTCCGGGGTGTCCTCCGGCTGGAACATGCCCTGCTGAAGAGCGTCCTGCAGCTGCTCGGGCTGCGAGGGGTCGAACTGACCGACGACGTCCTCGAGCTTGCTGGTGTCGACCTTGATGCCGCGCGCGTACGCCTCGACCGCACCGAACAGATGCGAGCGCAGCCACGGGACGTGGGCGAAGAGCCGCTGGTGGGCCGCCTCCCGCAGTGCCAGGTACAGGCGCACCTCGTCCTGCGGCACGCTCAGGTCCTTGCCGAACCGCTCGACGTTCAGCGGAAGCAGCGCGGCCTTGCCGGCCGGCGCGAGCGGGAGCCCGATGTCCGTCGAACCGACGACCTCACCGGCGAGCACGCCCACGGCCTGCCCGATCTGCTGGCCGAACATGGCGCCGCCCATGGACCGCATCATGCCGATCAGCGGGCCGGCCATGGCCTGCATCTCCTCCGGCAGGACGTCACCCATGGCCAGGCCGACGCGCTCTGCCACCGGGTCCACCAGCTGCTGCCACGCGGGCAGCGAAGCCTCGACCCATTCCGCGCGGCTCCACGCCACCGTCGAGACGGAACCCGAGGGCAGCGACGTCACGCCGTCCAGCCAGAGGTCGGCGAGACGCAGTGCCTCGTCGACGGAGGCACGCTCCGCGGGGCCGACGCTCGCGTCCTTGCTGCCGTCGGTGGTGCCCTGCGACACCGTCTGGCGGGCGATCTGCTTGGCCATGTCCCAGTTGACCGGACCGCCCTCGTAGCTCAGCATCTGGCCGAGCTGCTGGAAGGCGGCACCCAGGTCGTTCGGGTTCATCGAGCCGAACATCGCGGCGAACGGGTTGTCCCCTCCCGCGCCGAAGCCGAACGGGTTCGCCGGCCCGCCCGCGCCCTGCCCACCACCGGTGGGGTCCTTCTTCTTGCCTTCGTCGCCGTCTTCCGGCTCCTCCGGCGGAAGGCCGAATCCGAATGGGGTGTCACTCACGGGTTTCCTCGGCTCGTAGGGCCGCCGGCTCGAACCGACGGCGACTGCCCGACATCACCATCCAGCGTAGACACCAAAGACCGCTCGGGGCCCTCAGTGCTCCGCCGGCTCCCGGCCTGCGGCAGGATGGACGCCACCTGGTACGCACGCGTCATACGGGTACGTACTGAAGACAACCGCTGGAGACGCCCGGTGAGTTCCCCAGATCCGCAGGTTCGCGCAGCGCGAAACCTGGCCGACCCCTCGCCCGAAAGCAAGCCCACGAAAAATTCCTCCCGAAGCCGCGGCCCCGTCGTCGCGGTCACCGGTGCCGCGTCCGGTGTCGGCGAGCTGCTCACCGCCCACCTCGCCGCATCCGACGCGATCAAGCAGGTCATCGCCATCGACGAGCGCCGCGGGGAGGTCTCCGAGGCGACGTGGCACATCCTGGATGTACGGGACCCCGCCATCGCCGAGAAACTCCGCGGCGCGGACGTCGTCGTGCACATGGCGCTCGACCTCGACCTGGAGACCGACGCCGCCGCGCGTACCGCGTACAACGTGCGCGGTACGCAGACCGTGCTGACGGCGGCGGCGGCCGTAGGGGTCCACCGGGTCGTGCTGTGCACCTCGGCGATGGTCTACGGCGCCCACGCCGACAACGACATCCCCCTCTCCGAGGACGCGGAGCTGAGGGCCACGGCGGAGGCCACCGGGGTCGGTGACCTCCTGGAGGTCGAACGGCTGGGGCGCCGCGCGCCCCGGGCCCACCCGGGACTCAACGTCACGGTGGTGCGGCCCACCGTCCTCGTCGGCGGTACGGACACGGCGCTCACCCGGTACTTCGAGTCGCCCAGGCTGCTCGTCGTCGCCGGCTCACGCCCTGCCTGGCAGTTCTGCCACGTCGACGACCTGGTGACCGCCCTGGAGTACGCGGCCCTGGAGAAGATCGAGGGGGAGTTCGCGGTCGGCTGCGACGGCTGGCTCGAACAGGAGGAGGTGGAGGAACTCTCCGGAGTGCGCCGCATGGAGCTTCCGTCCGCCGTCGCCCTCGGCGCCGCTGCCCGGCTGCACCGGATCGGCCTCACGCCCTCACCGGCGGGCGATCTCGCCTACACCATGCACCCCTGGGTGGTCAGTGTGAGCCGGCTCCACGACGCGGGATGGCGTCCCCGCTGGACGAACGAGGAGGTCCTGGCAGCGCTCCTGGAAGAGGTGGAGGGACGCCACACGGTCGCCGGCCGGCGGCTCGGCCGGAAGGACGCCACCGCGGCGGGGGCCGCCGGGGCGACCGTCGCACTGCTCGGCACGGCGGCTCTCGTCCGACGGGCCCGGAAGGCGCGCCGACGCTTCTGAGGGGGCCGACACGCTCCACGGCCCGGTCACCCGCCTGTAGGAGGCTCCAAGCGGTCCGCCGTGGCACCGGTCGAAAAGGCTGTTCCGGGAAGCCGGTGCCGTGCGGCACGATGGTCCCATGGCACACACCCCCGACCATCCCGGCGAGCAGACGGCCCAGGACCCCATCCGGCTCCTGGACATCCGTGACACACCGCTCTCCGTCGACGAGATCTTCCGCGCGGTCGGGGACGACGCCGCGGGAGGGATGGCGCTCTTCGTCGGCACGGTGCGCAATCACGACGGAGGGCAGGACGTCGGAGCCCTCGGCTACTCCTGCCATCCGACGGCGGGGGACGAGCTCCGCAGGGTGGCCGAGAAGGTGGTGGCGGAGTTCCCGGTACGTGCGCTTGCCGCCGTCCACCGGGTGGGTGAACTGGGTGTCGGCGATCTTGCGGTGGTCGTCGCCGTGTCCTGCGCCCATCGGGGTGAGGCGTTCGAAGCCTGCCGCAAGCTGATCGACGACCTCAAGCACGAGGTCCCGATCTGGAAGCACCAGCGTTTCTCCGACGGCACGGAGGAGTGGGTCGGCGCCTGCTGAGCGCAAACCGCCCCGGGGGGCATCAGCCCCGATTTGCGTAACCGCACCCCTGCCGTGAGCGTTGGTCCTGCAGGTGGTTAATCTTCTGATCGTCAGTTGCGGTCGCTCATGGGGCAGGGAGGTCGTGATGGCAGCACTCGCTTGGCTTTTGATTCCGCTCATAGCCGCACTCGGCGCGGCGATATGGGGAGGGTGGGCAGCCCGCAATCGAACGACCGGCGATGTCACCGAACTCGCCGGCTACGCCAGGTTCCGTGAGGCGATGGAGAAGGCGCACTCCGGTTCCGAGGCCGTCTGAGACCCCGCAGCCGTACGCGGTTGCCAATTCCGCGCCGCACCCGCATCACCGGCGACGTCGCCCTCGCGGTGAGTGAATCCGCGACCCCGCACCGGCCCCGCGACCCTCGTGGCGCCTCCCGGCCGTCCGCCCCGTGCGGACCGGCCCCGACGGTGCACTGACAGGCCGTTCCCGTACTGTCGTTCCATGCCACGCCGCACCGCGACGATGCTCGCCTCCACCCTCGTTCTGATCGCGCTGCTCTGCGCAGGCGTGCTGATCCGCGTGCCTTACTCGGAGATGTCCCCGGGCCCGACCGTGAACACGCTCGGCGATGCCCGTGGCGAGCCGGTTCTGCACATCAGCGGCCACAAGACGTATCCGACGTCCGGGAACCTCAACATGACGACGGTCCGTGTCACCGGCGCGGACTACGACATGAACATCGTCGAGGCCGTCTACGGCTGGCTGGCCCATGACAGCGTGATCGTCCCCCACGACACCCTCTATCCGGACGGCAAGACGGAGGAGCAGTCGACGCAGGAGAACGCGGAGGAGTTCAGCCAGTCCCAGGAGAGCGCCAAGGTCGCCGCCCTGGAGGAGCTGAAGATCCCCGTGACCTCCCGCGTGGTGGTCTCCACCGTCGTCAAGGACAGCGCAGCCGAGGGTGTACTGCACGCGGGCGACGTGATCAGGGCCGTGGACGGTACGGCGGTCGACCAGCCGGGAGACGTGGCGAAACTCGTCACGAAGCACGAGCCGGGTGAGGACGTCGTCTTCACCATCGTTCCCGCCAAGACCGCGGCGGCCGCCGAGAAGGCAGGAAAGGAGCCCAAGGGCTCCCGCGATGTCACCCTCACCACGCGGAAGGCACCCGCGGACCCCTCGGCTCCCTCGGCGGAGGACCGGGCGATCGTCGGGATCCAGGCAGGGACGGACCACACTTTCCCGTTCGAGATCGACATCAAGCTGGCCGACGTCGGCGGCCCGAGCGCCGGACTGATGTTCTCGCTCGGCATCATCGACAAACTGACGCCCGGAAAGCTCACGGGCGGTGAATTCATCGCCGGCACCGGCACCATCGACGACGAGGGCAAGGTCGGTCCCATCGGCGGGATCAACATGAAGCTCGTCGGCGCCCGTGACGCGGGTGCCCGGTACTTCCTGACCCCGGACGACAACTGCGCCGCCGCGGCATCCGACACGCCGGGGGGCCTCACCCTCGTGAGGGTGAAGACCCTGGACGACGCCAAGAAGTCCCTGGACAAGATCCGCGCGGGGGACGCGGCCGGCCTGCCGAGCTGCTCGACGGGCTGAGGCCGGCCCCCGCCCCGGAGATCAGGACTCGAACGTGGCCGCGAGTGCCTCGGCCAGTCCCGGGACCAGCCCCGCACCGGTCAGGACCTCGGTCGGGGAGTCCTTCTCCCGCAGCCGCACGGCGGAGTCCCGCGCCCCGTCCCGCAGCACCGCCACGGTCATGCGCACCTCCTGGCGGTCGGGGTGCCCGGCGACCCATTCGGTCAGCTGGGCGTCGGTCAGACCGTCCGGCACGGACGTCTCCGCGGACGGCGGCAGCATCATGCGCTCCACCGTCATGGCGCAGCCGACGACCGCGTCGGGCCAGGCGATCGTGGCGAGGAACTCGTCCAGCGCGGTGCCGGCGGGGAGCTCCTCCTGCTCGACCGGGGTGAGCGTGGCGGTCGTGGAAGCGGAGTCGTCGAGGCCGAGCTGGGCGGCGAGGCCCGGCTCGTGGGCGCGCAGCCTGGCGGTGTCGACCAGGGCGAAGAGCCTGGCCGGCTGGTCCCAGCCGAGGCTCGCGGCGTAGGTGTCGATTTCGAGTACGGCGACGGTCAGTGGGCTCGCGGCCATCGGAGGGCCTGAGGGGGAAACATTGGGCATGCCCAACATCCTGCCTCCTTCTGCCCCGGTAACGGGAACTAGGTAAAGCCTCAGTAAGTTGCATAGGTGGGCTCTACGATCGCTGGGCCTGCTTCACACGACCGCGAACTTCGAGGTGCGCACGTTGGCTTTCCAGATGCCGGACCGCGGCGGAGGCCCGACCGGGCCACGGATCAGAGTCGGCCGCCCGTCCCGGCGCGTCCGTACCCTGCTCATGACTCTGGGGGTCCTGGCGGTTCTCGCCATGGCCTTCGTCATGTTCGCCGGGTTCTGGACGGACTGGCTCTGGTACAGGTCGGTCGCGTATTCGTCTGTATTCACCACCACTTTGTGGACCAAGATCGGTCTGTTCCTCGTCTTCGGACTGCTGATGGCCGTCGCCATCGGTGTGAACGTCTGGCTCGCGCACCGGCTCCGGCCGCCGCTGAGCGCGATGTCCCTGGAGCAGCAGAGCCTGGACCGCTACCGGATGAGCATCGCCCCGTACAAGAAGTGGGTGCTGCTCGCCGTCACCGCACTCGTCGGGCTGATCGCCGGGGCCTCCGCGTCCAGCCAGTGGCGCACGTGGCTCATGTACGTCAACGGCGTGCCGTTCGGCCAGAAGGACCCCCAGTTCAAGCTGGACGTCTCCTTCTACGCCTTCGACCTGCCGTGGTACCGCTTCATGCTCGGCTTCGGGTTCGCCGCAGTGGTGCTGTCGCTGATCGCGGCGGCGCTGACCCACTACCTCTACGGCGGACTCCGGGTCACCAGCCCGGGCGCGCGGGCCACGGGTGCGGCCACCGGTCATCTCTCCGTGCTGCTCGGTGTCTTCGTCACGCTGAAGGCAGTGGCGTACTGGCTCGACCGCTACGGCCTGGCCGTGAAGTCCAGTGACTTCAAGGCCACGGACAACTGGACCGGCCTGCGGTACGTCGACGCCAACGCCTACCTGCCGGCGAAGACGATCCTGTTCTGCATCGCCGTCATCTGCGCCGTGCTCTTCTTCGCGACCCTCTGGCGCCGCACCTGGCAGCTGCCGGTGATCGGCTTCGGCCTGATGGTGCTGTCGGCGATCCTGATCGGCGGCCTCTACCCGGCGATCGTGCAGAAGTTCCAGGTCCAGCCCAACGAGCAGGCCAAGGAAGCGCCGTTCATCCGGAAGAACATCGACGCGACCCGTGATGCCTACGACATCGACGACGCGCAGGTGGACGACTACTCCGGCAAGGGCACGACGACCGACGAGGCCAAGCTGCGCGCCTCCGCAGGCGAGGCCGCCAGCTACCGGGTGATGGACCCGAACGTCGTCTCGCCGGCCTTCCAGCAACTACAGCAGAAGAGGAACTACTACCAGTTCCCGGAGACGCTGGACGTCGACCGCTACAAGGGTGAGGACGGCAAGGAGCAGGACACCGTCATCGGCCTGCGCGAGCTCAACCTCGACGGCCTCCCCAAGCGGAACTGGATCAACGACCACTTCACGTACACCCACGGCTACGGCGCCATCGCGGCCCGCGGCACCACGACGGGTACCAACCCGACGGGTTCCCCGGACTTCACGGAGTCGGGTCTGCCGACCACCGGCGAGCTGGGGGAGTACGAGCAGCGGATCTACTACGGCGAGAAGACCGAGCAGTACTCCATCGTCGGCGGGCCCCAGAAGGAGCTCGACTACGAGGAGGACGGCGAGAAGACCACCAGCTACAAGGGCAAGAGCGGGGTCAGTCTCTCCAACGCCTTCAACCGCGCCGCCTACGCGGTGTCGTTCAGCGAGCCGCAGATACTGTATTCCGGGGCCATCGGGGACGGTTCGCGCATCCTGTACAACCGGACGCCCAAGGAACGCGTCGAGGCGGTCGCCCCCTGGCTGACCATCGACGGTGACGCCTATCCGGCCGTGGTCGGCAAGCGGATCCAGTGGGTCGTCGACGCCTACACCACGACCAACGGCTACCCGTACGCCTCGCGTACGACCCTGGGTGACACCACGGCCGACTCGCTGACCACCAACCAGCGCGCGGTCGTCGCCCAGCAGAACCAGGTCAACTACATCCGTAACTCGGTGAAGGCCACCGTCGACGCGTACACCGGAAAGGTCACGCTCTACGAGTGGGACACCAAGGACCCGGTGCTCAAGACCTGGCGCAAGGCCTTCCCCGGAACCGTGAAGTCCCGGGGCGACATCCCGCAGGACCTGATGGACCACCTGCGCTACCCGCAGGACCTGTTCAAGGTCCAGCGCGAGCTGCTCACGCGCTACCACGTCCAGGACCCCGCGCAGTTCTACAGCGGAAGTGACGCCTGGCAGGTGCCGGACGACCCCACCAACAAGGAGCCCGGGGCCGTTCCGCCGTACTACCTGAGCATGAAGATGCCGGGTCAGGACGCGCAGAAGTTCTCGCTGACCACGACGTTCACCCCGAGAGGGCGTCCCAACCTGGGGGCGTTCATGGCGGTTGACGCCGACGCGGCCAGCAAGGACTACGGCACGATAAGACTGCTGAGAGTCACCACCACCGTGAAGGGCCCCGGCCAGGTACAGAGTGAGCTCAACGGCAACGACGACGTCGCCGAGTTCGTGAGGAACCTGAAGGGCACCGACTCGGACATCGAGTACGGCAACCTGCTGACGGTGCCGCTCGACGGAGGCTTCCTCTACATCGAACCCGTCTACACACGCGGTGGCACGCAGAACTATCCGCTGCTGCGCAAGGTGGCCGCCTCGTACGGGTCGGAGATCGTCTTCGAGAACAGTCTCGGGGAGGCGCTCAACGCGGTCTTCGGGGTCGAGGGTTCCGATACGCCCACGGAGCCGACCGAGCCGCCGGGTGACACCACGGAGCCGCCGGCCACCGGGGACGCCGCTCTGAAGGCGGCCATCGCGGATGCCCAGGAGGCCTACACGGCGGGCGAGGAGGCCCTCAAGAAGCAGGACTGGGAGGCCTACGGCAAGGCCCAGACCGACCTTCAGGACGCTCTCGAACGGGCTGCGGCCGCGCAGCCCAAGCCCGGCAGCGCCTCGGACACCGGCGGTGAGGGCGCCTCGGGTACCGAGAACGCCACGAAGCCGGAGGACGGTGACCAGGGCAGCTGAGAAAGTTCCACCCCGCGTCGTGGTACGGTTTGAACACAACGACGCGGGGTGGAGCAGCTCGGTAGCTCGCTGGGCTCATAACCCAGAGGTCGCAGGTTCAAATCCTGTCCCCGCTACTGAAAGGTGAAGGCCCGGATCCTTATGGATCCGGGCCTTCGTCGTGTCGTGAGACGGTTTTCAACTGGTCGGAGTGAAGTGCGTTTCGCGGGGCACGAGTTGAACTCAGTCGTGTTTCACTTGTCTCTCTGTGGGCATGTCGATAAAACGCTGAAGTGACCTCACTGGCCGCGATATACCAGGTGTACGCGGGTTGCGGGTGGTGCGACGATGGTATTTATGGGGGACAGGGCAACTCTGTTGAAGACAGGGCGGTTTGTGCAGCGAAACGGCCGGATGACGGAAAACATGGCAGATGCGGCATTCGCCGTTGCCCTGGCCGAGACAGCTGATACCGCCGACGACGGCTGCGAGGCCGCCGTCCTGACCGTGGACACCACCGACACCGCCGATGGCTTCCGGACCACCGGGGGGGCGGGAGCCACCGGGAGTGCGGACACCACCGACACCACGGACACCGCAGACGAGACCGAGGCGCGCCACCGGCGTGCTGCGGAAGCCGGAGACACCGCGTCGATGAGCGTTCTGGGCGCTCTCCTGCTGCGGCGCGGCGACCTGGACGGTGCCGAGGCGTATCTGCGCGCGGCCACCGCCGAGGGCGACCGGGCGGCGGCCAACAACCTCGGCGTGCTCCTCCATCAGAAGGGATACGCGGACGAGGCGGCCGGATGGTGGCGTATCGCCGCTGTCGCCGGGTCCGCGGCCGCCGCGCACGCACTTGGGCGCCACTTCAGGGAGCGCGGGGACGAGCCGGGTGCCGAGTACTGGCTCCGCCAGTCCGCGGAGCAGGGGCACGCTCTGGGCGCGTACGCGCTGGCCGACCTGCTGGAGCACCGCGGGGACACGGGCGCCGAGCGCTGGCTGCGCGCCGCCGCAGAGCAGGGACACCGGGAGGCCGCGTACCGCCTCGCGCGGACGATCGAGCGCAATGCCGTCGGCGACGCACATGACGCCTTCGGGCTCGGCCGCGTCGAGGGCGAAGTCCGCCGGGGGCTGGACGCCGGTACGCCGGCGAAGCCGGACAGTCCCGTCGCGGGTCCCGATTCCGAGCGGGTCGGCGAGGCCGAGCAGTGGTACCGCCAGGCGGCGGCACGCGGGCACCGCCGCGCGGCCCTGCACCTCGGGGCCATCCTCGAACAGCGCGGCGAGCTGAAGGACGCCGGCCGCTGGTATCTCACCGCAGCCAAGGACGGTGAGCCCCGGGCGGCCTGTGCCCTCGGTTTCCTGCTGCGCGACGCGGGTGACGAGGAGAGCGCGGCCGTGTGGTGGCTGCGTGCCGCCCAGGACGGCGACGGCAACGCCGCCAACGCGCTGGGCGCACTGCACGCCGCCAGGGGTGAACAGCAGACCGCGGAGCGCTGGTACCGCGCCGCCATGGACGCGGGTGACGTCAACGGCGCGTACAACCTCGGCCTGCTGTGCGCCGCCCAGGACCGGATACCGCAGGCCGAGCAGTGGTACCGCCGGGCCGCCTACGCCGGTCACCGTGAGGCGGCGAACGCGCTGGCCGTTCTGCTGCTCCAGGCCGGGGACGCGACCGGGGCGGAGCCCTGGTTCTCCAAGGCCGCGGAGGCGGGCAGCGTGGACGCGGCCTTCAACCTCGGCATCCTGCACGCCGGGCGGGACGAGGACCGCACCGCGATCGGCTGGTATCAGCGTGCGGCCGCGGCCGGGCACACCGATGCCGCGCTGCAGGTCGGCATGGCTCTGCTGCGGGACGGCGACGAGCGGGAGGCCGAGCGCCACCTGCGGTGCGCCGCGGGCGGCGGCAGCGCGGAGGCCGCCTTCCGGCTGGCGGGTGTCCTCGACCGGCGCCAGCCGGCGCCGGGCCCTCCCGCACTGGGAGAGCCGATGCCCGAGCGGACCGAGTGCGAGGAATGGTACGAGAGGGCGGCCGAGCAGGGGCACCGCCGCGCCCAGGTCAGGGCCGGGATGCTCGCGGCCGCACGCGGTGACATGGCGAGTGCCGCGCGCTGGTACCGCGAGGCCGCCGAGTCCGGCAGTCGCAACGGGGCCTTCAACCTCGGTCTGCTGCTCGCCCGTGAGGGCAGCGAGCGCGAGGCGGCCCTGTGGTGGAGCCGCGCGGCCAACGACGGGCACGGCAGGGCGGCCCTGCGCCTCGCGCTGCTCGCCGCCCGGCGGGGCGAGCTCACCGAGGGGCAGCGCTGGTGCGCGCGCGCCGTCGAGCTCGGTCCGGCAGAGGTGACCGAGCGGGCCGCGCGACTGCTGGAGGCGCTGCAGCAGGAGCTCACCGCGTGACGACGGCAAGGTCGGTCGTCCATGGCCCCGCACGGGTGTCCCACGAATGAATTTGCTCCGGTCGGTGGGAGTACCGTACTGTTGCACTCACAACGACGCGGGGTGGAGCAGCTCGGTAGCTCGCTGGGCTCATAACCCAGAGGTCGCAGGTTCAAATCCTGTCCCCGCTACTGAAAGACCGAGGCCCGGAACCTTCCAAGGTTCCGGGCCTCGGTCGTATGCCCGTGCAAAGACCGGCGGCCGCCTGGAGGAGGCCGGTCCGGCGGTGCCCCTCCGTCAGGCGGTGGCGGAACAGTTCGGGCAGATGCCGCGGTAGGTCACCTCGACGTCCGAGACGGTGAAGCCGAAGCGCTCGTCGTCCGGCAGGTCCGCCAGCGGATTGCCGGACGGGTGCACGTCCCGGATCGCTCCGCAGCGGCCGCACACCAGGTGGTGGTGGGGGCGATGGGCGTTCGGGTCGTACCGCTTCGCCCGGCGGTCGGTGGAGACCTCGATGACCTCCCCGAGGGACACCATCTCGCCCAGCGTGTTGTACACGGTGGCACGGGAGATCTCGGGCAACCGGTCGACGGCCCTCGCGTGGACCTCGTCCGCCGTCAGGTGCACATGGTCCCCCTCGAGAACCTCGGCCACCACGCGCCGCTGTGCCGTCATGCGCCAGCCACGTCCACGAAGTCGTTCCAGGAGGTCACTCATGGGGCCCAGCCTAACAGTGGAGAGGCCGAGTCCCGAGTGGGTGTGACTTTAGATGGCTGCTTGACTTAGACAAAGTCCATTGTAGGATCGGTGGCATATCGGCCAAGGACAGGCTGCGGCCGAGGACGGGCTGCACAGAGAACGACGCTGTGCAGGACATGACGCAGGAGGCGCGCGTGACACAGGGACCGCTCACCACGGAGGCCGGCGCTCCGGTAGCCGACAACCAGAACAGCGAGACCGCTGGCCCGGGTGGACCGGTTCTCGTTCAGGACCAGGCGCTTCTCGAGAAGCTCGCCCACTTCAACCGCGAGCGCATCCCGGAGCGCGTCGTGCACGCCCGTGGTGCCGGCGCCTACGGCACCTTCACGCTGACCCGGGACGTCTCGCAGTGGACCCGGGCGAAGTTCCTCTCGGAGGTCGGCAAGGAGACCGAGACCTTCCTGCGCTTCTCCACCGTGGCGGGCAACCTCGGCTCCGCCGACGCCGCGCGCGACCCTCGCGGCTGGGCGCTGAAGTTCTACACCGAGGAGGGCAACTACGACCTCGTGGGCAACAACACCCCGGTGTTCTTCATCAGGGACGCCATCAAGTTCCCCGACTTCATCCACACCCAGAAGCGCGACCCGTACACCGGTTCGCAGGAGGCGGACAACGTCTGGGACTTCTGGGGTCTGTCGCCCGAGTCCACGCACCAGGTGACCTGGCTGTTCGGCGACCGTGGCATCCCGGCCTCGTACCGCCACATGAACGGATACGGCTCGCACACCTTCCAGTGGAACAACGAGGCGGGTGAGGTCTTCTGGGTCAAGTACCACTTCAAGACCGACCAGGGCATCAGGAACCTCACCACCGAGGAGGCCGTCCGGCTCTCCGGCGTGGACCCGGACAGCCACCAGCGCGACCTGCGTGAGTCCATCGAGCGTGGGGAGTTCCCGAGCTGGACCGTGCAGGTGCAGATCATGCCGGCGGCCGAGGCGGCCACGTACCGCTTCAACCCGTTCGACCTCACCAAGGTGTGGCCGCACGAGGACTACCCGCCCATCGAGATCGGCAAGCTGGAGCTCAACCGCAACCCGGAGAACGTCTTCGCCGAGGTCGAGCAGTCGATCTTCAGCCCGGCGCACTTCGTGCCCGGCATCGGCCCGTCCCCGGACAAGATGCTCCAGGGCCGCCTCTTCGCGTACGGCGACGCCCACCGCTACCGCGTCGGCATCAACGCCGACCACCTGCCGGTGAACCGCCCGCACGCCACCGAGGCGCGCACCAACAGCCGGGACGGCTACCTGTACGACGGCCGTCACAAGGGCGCGAAGAACTACGAGCCGAACAGCTTCGGCGGCCCGGCCCAGACGGACCGGCCGCTCTGGGAGCCCGTTCCCGTCACGGGTGGCACGGGTAACCACGAGGCGCCGCGCCACACCGAGGACGACGACTTCGTCCAGGCCGGCAACCTCTACCGGTTGCTGTCCGAGGACGAGAAGGCCCGGCTGATCGACAACCTCGCCGGTTTCATCTCCCAGGTCTCCCGCGACGACATCGCCGAGCGGGCGGTCGCCAACTTCCGTCAGGCCGACGGAGACTTCGGCAAGCGGCTGGAAGCCGCGGTCCAGGCCCTGCGCGGCCGGTAGCCCTTGCTGTCGGCGGCGGGCCGGATTCCCCGGGGTGTCCCCGGCGGGTCCGGCCCGCCGCCGTGCGCGGGGCCGAACACGCCGGGGAAGAGCGGACCGGGATCAGAGGGTCAGGTCTGCGGCCTGTCTCCTGGCCGGCGCCCAGCACCTGATGATGTCGCGCACCGAGACGATGCCGACCGGACCGTCGCCGTCCAGCACGATCAGATGGCGGAAGCCGCCGTGCGTCATGGCCGCCGCGGCCTCCTCGAGGGTCCAGGAGGGGGAGGCGAAGACCACGTCGGTGGTGGTGTGGGTGGAGGCGGTCTCGACATCGGGGTCCAGTCCGGTGCCGACCGCGTCGAGGATGTCGCGCTCGGTGATGATGCCCAGGCCGCAGGTGTCCGGGTCGTGGACGACAGCCGCCCCGATGCGACGGGCCGACATCAGCCGCGCCGCCTGTCGGAGTGTGTGGGCCGGGCCGATGGTGAGGACCAGGGTGCTCATGGCGTCACGGACAAGCATGTAGGGAGCCGCCTCCTTCGGGAAGTGAGCTGCGGGGTCGCCTTCGTGAGGCGATTCACAAGTTCACAAGTGGGGGGACTCCCAGAGTCGCACCCAGGAGGGGAGTCAACAAGGGGGAGGGCGCCCGCCGTCGGCGGGCACCCTCAGCCGGTCAGCACCCGGACCGGGTCACTCGTAGCGCTGGTTGAGATAACCGAGCAGCTCGTGGTGCAGCAGCCCGTTGGACGCCGCCGCGTTGCCGCCGCCCGGGCCGGAGACCCCGTCCAGGCTGGTGAACCGGCCGCCGGCCTCCTGGACGATGATCGCGTTCGCCGCCATGTCCCACAGGGACAGCTCCGGCTCCGCACAGATGTCCACCGAGCCCTCGGCGACCATCATGTACGGCCAGAAGTCCCCGTATCCCCGGGTGCGCCAGCAGGCCCGCGTAAGGTCCATGAAGCCGTCGAGCCGGCCCTGTTCCTCCCAGCCGGTCATCGAGGCGTACGCGAACGACGAGTCCGAGATCCGCTCGACCTTCGACACGTGCAGCCGCGACGCGGAGGTCAGGCTGCGGCCGGAGAAGGCGCCGGCGCCCTTGGCCGCCCACCAGCGACGGCTCAACGCGGGTGCCGACACCACGCCGACCACCGGCTGGAACCCGTTCTCGCCCGCTTCCATCAACGAGATCAGCGTCGCCCAGACGGGGACGCCCCGTACGTAGTTCTTGGTGCCGTCGATCGGATCGATGACCCAGCGCCGCGGGCCCGTGCCCTCGATGCCGTACTCCTCGCCCAGGATCGCGTCACGCGGGCGCGCCCGGTGCAGGTGCCCGCGGATCAGCTCCTCCGCGTGTTTGTCGGCCTCGCTCACCGGCGTCATGTCCGGCTTGGTCTCGACCTTGAGGTCCAGAGCCTTGAACCGGTCCATCGTCGCCGCGTCGGCGGCGTCCGCCAGTACGTGGGCGAGGCGCAGATCATCGTGGTAATCGGGCATGCCGTCACAGTATCCACAGCCACCCGCCCGGGCTACACGGCCCCGCGGGGGCGGCTTCGGGCCGGCCCGGGGCTCACTGCGCGGAACCGGACAGCTGCAGACCGATCACACCGACGATCACCAGCGAGATCGACGCCAGCTTGAGCGTCGAGACCACGTCGTCCAGGAAGACCATCCCGTAGATGGCGGTACCCGCCGCACCGATGCCCGTCCACACCGCGTACGCCGGGCCGACGTCGAGCTTCTTCAGAGCCAGCGTGAGCAGACCGAAGCTGCCGAGTGCGAACGCGCAGAACGCGACCGTCGGCCAGAGTCGCGTGAATCCGTGCGAGAGCTTCAGACACACGGCGAAGCCGGTCTCGAGCAGTCCAGCGACCACGACCAGCAACCACGCCATCGTCAAGTGCCTCCCACGTAGGTGACGCTTCGTCTCGCTTGCGCGATTATGCCCTTACCAGCCGTGGGAGACCGCAAACGTGCGCGAGTCGGACAGTCCGGCGTCCGTCGCCGTGGCGCGCCTCAGTCGCCCTCGCGCCGTTCCCGGGTGGCGAGCAGCCGTCGCAGGGAGTCGAGCCGCGCCGGATCCGCGTGCCCCTCCGTGACCCACGCGTCCAGGGCGCACTCCGGCTCCTGGCCGTCATGCGTGCAGCCGCGAGGGCAGTTCTCCGTGCCCGGATGGAGATCGGGGAAGGCGTTGATGACCCGCGAGGGGTCGACGTGGTGCAGCCCGAACGACCGCACGCCCGGAGTGTCGACGACCCAGCCCCGGCCGTCGGGCAGCGGCAGCGCGAGTGCTGACGTGGTCGTGTGCCGGCCGCGCCCCGTGACGGCGTTGACCACCCCGGTCGTGCGCCGCCGGTCCTTCGGCACCAAGGCGTTGACCAGCGTCGTCTTGCCGACCCCGGAGTGCCCGACGAACGCGGTCACCCGGTCGTCGAGCAGCTCCCGCACCCGGTCCGCGGCGTCGCCGTTCTCCAGCTCCTCACGGCTCGTCACGACGTAGGGGACGCCCAGCGGGGTGTACGCCTCCAACAGCTTGTCCGCCGAGGCCAGGTCCGACTTGGTCAGCACCAGGAGAGGGGTGAGCCCGCCGTCGTACGCCGCCACCAGGCAGCGGTCGATCATGCGCGGGCGGGGTTCGGGGTCGGCGAGCGCGGTGACGATGGCCAGTTGGTCGGCGTTGGCGACGACCACCCGCTCGAAGGGATCGTCGTCGTCCGCGGTCCGGCGGAGGACCGACGTACGCGCACCGATCCGCACGATGCGGGCCAGGGTGTCCTTGTCGCCCGAGAGGTCACCGACGAGGGAGACCCGGTCGCCCACCACGGCGGCCTTGCGGCCCAGCTCGCGGGCCTTCATGGCCGTCACCGTACGGTCGTCGACGAGGCAGGTCAGCCTGCCACGGTCGACGGTGAGGACCATGCCGTCCTGGGCGTCCTCGTGCTTGGGGCGGGTGTGGGTGCGGGGCCGGTTGCCCTTGGGGTTGGGGCGGACGCGGATGTCGTCCTCGTCGGGGTTCTTCCCGTAGCGGCGCATGCCCTCAGACCCCGCGGCTTCCCGCGGAGGCGCCGAGCGCTCCGGGCGAGACGCCGACGGCGCCGGAGGGTTCCCCGAGCATGCCGGTCCACATGTCCGGGAAGTCCGGCAGGGTCTTGGCCGTCGTGCCGACGTTCTCGATCTCCACCCCGGCGACGGCGAGGCCGATGATCGCGCCCGCGGTGGCCATCCGGTGGTCGTCGTACGTGTGGAAGGTGCCGCCGTGCAGCGGGCGGGGTGTGATCCGCAGGCCGTCGGCGGTCTCCGTGACGTCACCGCCGAGACCGTTGATCTCCTTGGTGAGCGCCGCGAGCCTGTCCGTCTCGTGCAGCCGGAGGTGGGCGACGCCGCGCAGGGTGGACGGGGAGTCCGCGAGGGCGGCGAGGGCGGCGATGCCCGGCGTCAGCTCACCGACCTCGCTCAGGTCGACGTCGATGCCGTGGACCGAACCCGTGCCCGTGAAGGTGAGACCGCGTTCGGTCAGCTCGCACGCGCCACCCATCGCGGTGAAGATCTCGCGCAGCGCGTCACCCGGCTGGGTGGTCCGCAGCGGCCAGTCGGGGACCGTGACCCGGCCGCCCGTCACCAGCGCGGCGGCCAAGAACGGCTGGGCGTTGGACAGGTCGGGCTCGACGGTCAGGTCGCGGCCCAGCAGCGCGGAGGGGGAGACCCGCCAGACGTCTCGCTCGCCGCCCGTCTCCGGCTCGTCGACCTGGGCGCCGACCGAGCGCAGCATGTCGACGGTCATCCGGATGTGCGGCATGGAGGGCAGGGCCGAGCCGGTGTGGCGCACCTCCACGCCCTGGTTGAACCGGGGCCCGGAGAGCAGCAGGGCGGAGACGAACTGGGAGGACGAGGACGCGTCGATGGACACCGGGCCGCCGTCCAGCGCGCCCGCGCCGTGCACCGTCAGCGGCAGGGTCCCGCGGCCGTCGTCGTCGATCCGGGCACCCAGGGACTTCAGCGCGCCGATCACGCCGTGCAGCGGGCGTTCGTAGGACCGCGGGTCGCCGTCGAAGTGGACGGGGCCGTCCGCGAGGCAGGCCACGGGGGGCAGGAAGCGCATCACCGTTCCCGCGTTGCCCACGTCCACCCGGGCAGGGCCGTGCAGACCGGCGGGGATGACCCGCCATGCCTCACCCGAGCCGTCCGGGCCCACACCCTCCTCGATGCCGACGCCCATCGCGCGGAGCGCCTGGGCCATCAGCAGGGTGTCGCGGGAACGCAGCGGACGGCGCAGCCAGCCGGGCTCCGAGGACAGCGAGGCGAGGACGAGCGCGCGGTTGGTGACCGACTTGGATCCGGGCACGGTGACGGTCGCGTCGACGGCCCCGGTCGCTCGGGGGGCGGGCCAGGGGGCGGGGCGCACGGAACTTTCGGTCATGCCCCTCACTTTAGTGGCTCACAGCAAACCCAGATCCTGAACAAAAGAGCCGAAACCGGGGCGTAATTCAAGGGTGATAGAGGCAGGCGGTCGCACGTGGCCGATCAGGCGCCCTCACCGTCCCGGGGGCACGTCTCTCACAGTCCGAGGAGCCAGCGTCCGCCGCCGATCAGCGAGCAGAGCGACACCGCGTGGAAGAGGAAGAGCCAGATCGCGGCAGGCGCGTGCGTCAGCCGGGCGAGCTGGTCGGCGTCCGAGTCCGGGGCGCCCCCGTGCCTGCGCTTGGACTGGAGCTCGAACGCCGGGCGCACGCCCCCGAGCAGCAGGAACCAGACCACGGTGTACGCGAACGCCGACTGGACGTCGGCCGAGGTCAGCCAGGACACCAGCAGGAAGGCCGCCCCCGTGAGGATGACCGTCAGCGCCCCGTACAGGTTGCGGATCATCACCAGCATCACCGCCAGGAGCGCGGTCGCCAGCCACAGCAGCAGCGTGATCCTGCCGTTGGTCAGCAGCCAGGCGCCCCCCAGACCGAGCAGCGGCGGTGCCGTGTATCCGGCCGCCGCGGTGAGGATCATGCCGATGCCGGTGGGCTTGCCGCGGCTGACGGTCAGGCCGCTGGTGTCCGAGTGCAGACGGATACCGGAGAGCTGCCGCCCGGTGAGGAGGGCGACAAGTCCGTGTCCGCCCTCGTGCGCGATGGTGATCGCGTTACGGGAGAGGCGCCATATGAGGTTCGGCACCACAGCGACGAGTGCCGCCGTGGCCGTGACGACCACCAGCCACTGCTCGGGGGCGGGCTGGGTTCCGAAGACGCGATCCCACAGATCGCCCAGTTCGGTGCTGTCCATGGTGCGGGCGGCTCCTTGAGGTGCTTGAGGGGATCGGGTCCCACTCGGCCGGCGGGTCGTGGCAGTCTGGCACTTATGTGCGGACGGTATGCAGCGAGTCGGCGGCCGGAGGACCTGACCGGACTCTTCGGCGTGGAGAAGTGGGAACCCACGGAGACCCTGGAGCCCGACTGGAACGTCGCGCCGACCAAGAACGTCTACGCGGTTCTGGACCGTCCTGTGAAGGACGCGGACGACCAGCGTCCGGTTCGCCAGCTGCGCGCCCTGAAATGGGGACTCGTGCCGTCCTGGTCGAAGTCGCCGGAGGGCGGGGCCCGCATGATCAACGCCCGCGCGGAGACCGTCCACGAGAAGCCGTCCTTCCGCCGTCCCTTCGTGTCGAGGCGCTGCATCCTGCCCGCCGACGGTTACTACGAGTGGGTCACCGGCGCCGACGAACGGCAGCTGGAGGAGAAGGGCAAGAAGAAGCGGCCCCGCAAACAGCCGTACTTCGTGACGCCCGCGGACGGCTCGGTCTTCGCCATGGCCGGCCTGTACGAGTTCTGGCGCGACCGGACGCTGCCCGACGACCACCCGCAGGCTTGGTGGGTGACCTGCTCGGTGATCACCACCGAGGCGGAGACGGCCCCGCTCGCCGTGGCCCCCGCGGAAGGGCCCGCCTCGCTCTCCGACATCCATCCCCGGATGCCGCTGATGCTGACCCCGGACCGCTGGGACGACTGGCTCGACCCGTCGCGCACGGGTGTCGACGAGCTCAGGGCGCTGTTGGAACCGCCGCCGGGCGGGCTGATGCGGGCCTATCCGGTGGCGACGGCCGTCAGTAACGTCCGCAACAACGGCCCGGAACTCCTGGAGGAGCTGGCCGCGCCGGAGGTGAGCACGCTCTTCTGACCGGCAGTATGGGCGCTGTGAGCCGTACTGCAGGGACAGCACAGACGACCGAGAGCATCGGCACGGACGCCGGCGAGGCCAGGATCACCTGGCTCCCGGCGAAGGGAGCCCGTCTGGTGCTCGCCGTCAGCCACGGCGCGGGGGGCGGTATCGAGGCACGTGACCTGCGGGCCCTGGCCGCCGTGCTGCCGGGCCGCCGGGTGACCGTGGCCCTGGTCGAGCAGCCGTGGCGGGTGGCCGGCAGGAAGCTGGCACCTGCGCCCCGGACCCTGGACACCGGCTGGCGGGGCCTGTGGCCCGCGCTGACGGTCCCCGGGCTTCCCGTCGTCGCGGGCGGCCGCAGTGCGGGGGCCCGGGTGGCCTGCCGTACGGCGGCCGAGCTGGGCGCCCGCGCGGTGCTCGCCCTGAGCTTCCCGCTGCATCCGCCGGGCAAGCCGGAGAAGTCCCGGGCGGACGAGCTCCTCGGCACGGGTGTCCCCGCCCTCGTGGTGCAGGGCGGGCGCGACCCGTTCGGGCGGCCGGAGGAGTTCCCCGCGGGGGAGCACGAGCTGGCCGAGGTGCCGTACGCGGATCACGGCTTCGCCGTGCCGAAGAAGGCACCGCTGACCCAGGATCAGGCGATGGAGGTCCTCACGGGCGCGGTGGGCGTGTGGCTGGACGGGCTCTCCTGACCGCGTAGCGCTCCTCACACTCCCGCCACCCGTGCGAGCCGGGGGAATGCGCCGTGAGGGGCGGCTGTTGTGGCTGGTGTCGGTACAACTACGTCATACGTGGAGAGGGAGTCCGTCGCATGGGTTCGACCATCTGCCCGAGCCGCTCGAATGCCGCAGAACTCGAGTGGACGGTGCTTCACGCGGCCAAGAGCACTCCGGTGCGGGCCCCGGGCGAAGCCGATCGGCAGCCCGCGAAGAAGCAAGGTCGACTATTCTCCGAGGCGAGCGGGTCCGGTCTCGGTTCCGCCACATCGTTGGAGGAGGTGGGTCCGGTCACTGGGACCGACACAGGGACCGACGACGGCCGTGCGCAGGAGACGACCGCCGAGCGCAACGCGCGCTTCGAGCGGGACGCCCTGGGATATCTCGACCAGATGTACTCCGCGGCGCTGCGCATGACACGCAACCCGGCGGACGCCGAGGACCTGGTCCAGGAGACCTACGCGAAGGCGTACGGCTCCTTCCACCAGTTCCGTGAGGGCACGAACCTCAAGGCGTGGATGTACCGCATCCTCACCAATACCTTCATCAACTCGTACCGCAAGAAGCAGCGCGAACCCCAGCGGAGCGCCGCGGAGGAGATCGAGGACTGGCAGCTGGCGCGTGCGGAGTCGCACATGTCGACCGGTCTGCGCTCGGCGGAGTCCCAGGCACTCGACCACCTGCCGGACTCCGACGTGAAGTCCGCGCTGCAGTCGATCCCGGAGGAGTTCCGCATCGCCGTGTATCTCGCCGATGTAGAGGGCTTTGCCTACAAGGAGATCGCGGACATCATGGGGACACCCATCGGTACGGTGATGTCCCGGCTGCACCGGGGACGCCGCCAGCTGCGCGGCATGCTGGAGGACTACGCGCGTGAGCGCGGGCTCGTCCCGGCCGGAGCCGGTGAGTCGGACGAAACGAAAGGCTCGGCCTCATGAGCTGCGGAGAGCCGCACGAGACGGACTGCTCAGAGGTTCTCGATCATCTCTACGAGTTCCTCGACCATGAGATGCCCGAGGGCGACTGCACCAAGTTCGAGGTGCATTTCGAGGAGTGCTCCCCGTGCCTGGAGAAGTACGGCCTGGAGCAGGCCGTGAAGAAGCTGGTCAAGCGCTGCTGCGGACAGGACGACGTGCCCTCCGACCTGCGCTCGAAGGTGATGGGACGGATCGACCTGATCCGTTCGGGGCAGGCCGTGCCCGAGCAGGACGTGGCCATGGGCGGCGCTGACCGTCCGGCCGCCGCTGAGTGACCGCAGACGCCCCGGCCGCGGCGGGGTGACCGCCGCTCGTCCGGCTGCGGCGGGGTGACGCCCGGACCTCCCTCCGGCCGGCGCCCGACCCCCTCGATGTCACCCGAATGTGCTAATCCGGCTCGTTCGGTCCCTGACCGCTCCCCCGCTCGCTAGCGTGGCGCCTCCATCGACCAGGCGGGGGCGGGCGGTACGGGTGAGGGGCACACCGGGGGCGGCACGCGTCCACATCCTGTGCACGGCGGTCTGCGCCGCGGTCTGCGCCGTTCCCGCGCTGTCTCCCGGGGCCGGCACCCCCTGGGGCACCCTGGGCCTCCTGGCCGCGCTCTCCACCGCCTGTGAACTCCCCGGCCGCTGCCGGTACTTCGGCAGGGCCGTGCCGGTCGGTGCCGGATCGTTCTTCCCCGTGCTGCTGACCGCGGCCTTCCTGCTGCCGCCGTCCGCGGCCGTCCTCGTCGCCGTACCCGGCGCACTCGCTGGGCGGGTGGACCGGCCGCCCGTCACCGCCCGCCGCCTCTGGCGGGCCGCCCAGCTGGCCCTGACCGTCGGTGCGGCCTCATGGACCTACGGGCTCCTGGGAGGGCCGGCCACGCTCGGGGGTGCCTCCGGGGGCACTGTTCCCGATCTTCCGTACGCCCTGGTCCCGGCCTGCGCCACCGCGCTCGTCTTCAGCCTCGTGCTGGCCGCGCTGGACGGCGGCATCCGCGTCACGGCCGAGCGGGTGGCGGTCAGGCACGCCTGGCGCGGGCTGCCGGCCCGCTCCGTGGGACCGCATCTGGTGCACGCGCTCGCGGGACTGATGATGGCCGTCCTGTGGCGCAGTACCTACGGACCGCTGTCCGCGCTGGTCGTCCTGCTGCCGATGTACATCTCCTGCTGGGTCTTCGCCCAGTACCACCGCCGGAACGCGGCGCACCGCGCCACCATCAGGGCGCTCGTCCAGGCCGTCGACATCAAGGACGGGTACACCCGTGGACACAGCGAGCGGGTGGGCCGTGCCTCCGAGCTGATCGCACGTGAACTCGGCATGGAGGAGAGCCGGATGGAAGCTCTCCGCTTCGCCGGCATCCTGCACGACGTCGGCAAGCTGGGCGTCCCGACGCGGATCCTGCGCAAGGACGGGCCCCTCACCCCCGAGGAGCGCCGGGTCATCGAACTGCATCCGGAGTACGGCCACGAGATCGTCCGCGGTATCGGCTTCCTGGACGAGGCGCGCGCGGCGATCCTGCACCACCACGAGCGGCTCGACGGCAGCGGCTATCCGTACGGCCTCGCCGGTGACGGGATCCCCGAGTTCGCCCGGGTCGTCGCCGTCGCGGACGCCTTCGACGCGATGACTTCGACGCGCTCCTACCGCCGCGGACGGCCCGTTCCCGCCGCCGTGGAGGAGCTGCGGCGCTGCGCAGGAAGCCAGTTCGACCCGCGGATGGTGCGAGCGCTGGCGCGCGCCCTCGACCGCCACGGCTGGTCCGCCGCGGCCAACACGGTCACCTCGGACGAGGAGCGACCGGGCCTGCCGGCGCAGCGGGCGGGGTCCCGGCCGCCCGCCACCGGGTCCCCGGGCCGGCCGGGGCAGCCGCGGTGACCGCCCTCCGGACGCCGCCGGCCGCCCTCGCGGTGCGCGGGGCCGCGCTCGTCCTCGCTGCCGTCGCGCTCGCGTACACCCTGTGGCACGGCGTCGTCGAGCCCGGGCACGCCCTGGCCTTCGGGTTGCTGGTGACCGTGGGCGAGCTGTCCCGTTGGGGCGCCCAGCCCGGCGAGCGGGAGCCCGCGCCGCTGGGGGCGGCCGGCGCACTCGCGTACGCGCTGCTCGGGCGCAGCGCCGGACAGGACACGTCGCACGGAGTCCTCCAGGTGGTCACCGTCGTGGTCGCGGCCCAGCTGCTCGCCTCCGTGCCGCACCTGGCACGCGGCAGCGCTCCCGGGCCCGACCAGGCGGCCCGCCGCGTGCTGGCCGTGGCCTTCGCCGCCGTGTGCTTCCAGCCTCTGCATCATGCGGGCAGGCCGGGCCGCTGGTTCGGGGAGGGGCCCTACTTCGCCCTCTTCCTGCTCTTGCTGCTGGTGCTCACAGCTCTCTGCGACGCCGTACTCGCCGCCCTGACGGCCGACACCTCCCGTCCGTTCGGGCCGCGGCTCCGCGACGAGCTCCGCGCGCTCGGCGGCATCGGCTCGGCGGTCGGCGCGACCGGTGCCGTGATGGCGCTGGGGGTCGCCGTCGCCGGACTGTGGGCCCTGCCCGTCCTGTGCGTCCCGCTGCTGCTCACCCAGGTGTCGTTCCGCCGGTACGCCGCCGTCCGTACGACCTACCGGCAGACCATCGCGTCGCTGGCCCGCTCCACGGAGATCGCCGGCTACACCCCGCACGGGCACGCCCGCAGGGTGGCGGAGCTCTCCACGGCCGTCGGGCGGGAGCTGGGGCTCGCCGGTCCCGAGCTGACCGTGCTGGAGTACGCGGCCCTGATGCACGACATCGGCCAGCTCTCGCTCGTCGACCCGGTGGCCAACGGGGCCACCGCCGTCCTGCCGGTCGCCGAGCAGCGCCGTATCGCCCTGCTCGGCGGGGCGGTGGTCCGGCAGACCGGGGTGGATCCCGCGGTCGCCGTGGTGGTGGAGCAGCAGGCCGATCCGTACCGGGACCAGCAGACCGCCGCCAGGATCGTCCGTACGGTCAACGCGTACGACGACCTGTGCGGGGAAGGCGTGAAGGGGCCCCTGAGGGCTCTGGAGCAGCTCAGGCTCGGCACCGGCGGCGACTACCAGCCACAGGTGGTGGAGGCGCTGGCCAGAGTCCTGGCGCGGGGCGGTCTCACCCCGGTCGGGGCTGGGTAACCCATGGGTAATGAGCGGGCGTCCGGCCGGGCATGGTTGGATGCGAAGAGAGCGGAAAACGAGGGTGTCCAGTCGGGACAGGCGGGAATCGTGAGGATCTTCGGGAAGGTACGGCATCGGCCGTCCGCCTCTTGGCGGCAGGCCACGGACCGCGCGTTCACGCTGATCGGCGACGGCCGGTACGAGGACGCGGGGGCCCTGCTGACGCGCGCTGCGGACCTGGAGCCCTGGCTCTCCGAGTCCTGGTTCAATCTCGCGCTGCTGCACAAGTTCCGGCACGACTGGGAGCAGGCGAGGGCCGCGGGCCTGCGCGCCGTGGCCCTGCTCGACCGTGGGTCCGGTGCTCCGGACTGGTGGAACGTCGGGATCGCCGCGACCGCGCTGCAGGACTGGCCGCTGGCGCGCCGGGCCTGGCAGGCCTACGGGCTGAGGGTGCCGGGCACCGGTCAGCACGGTGCCGCGGCGAACAGCGAGCCCACCGGTATGGAGCTGGGCAGCGCGGCCGTGCGGCTCTCGCCCGAGGGCGAGGCGGAGGTCGTGTGGGGCCGTCGGCTCGATCCGGCACGGCTGGAGGTGCTGTCGATCCCGCTGCCGTCCTCGGGGCGGCGCTGGGGCGAGGTCGTCCTGCACGACGGGGTGCCGAACGGCGAGAGGGTCACGGCGGCGGGGCCGTCGTACCCGGTCTTCGACGAGATCGAGCTGTGGGCACCCTCGCCGGTCCCCACCTGGGTGGTGCTCCTGGAGGCCGCCACCGAGTCGGACCGGGACGCGCTGGAGCAGCTGGCCTCCGACGCAGGCTTCGCCGCCGAGGACTGGTCGTCCTCCGTGCGGCTGCTGTGCCGCGCCTGTTCGGAGAGCCGGATGGAGAGCGACGAGGGTGATGGCGAGCACCTGGACCCGCACGACCACAGCGAGCCCGGCCATCCCGGACCCCTCGGGCACCGCACCGCCGGTGACCTGTGGGTACCGGAGCGTGAGTGCGGCATAGCGGCTCCTGCCGGGCTGGTGCGCGGTCTGCTGGACGGCTGGGTGGCGGACAGCCCGGACAGCCGTGAGTGGCGGGATCTGGAAGAAGTCTGCTGAGCGGTGCCCGTAGGCTGTACGGGCACCGATTCCGGTGCGGGTACTCACGGGTTCAGGTTTGCAGGAAGGCGTACGGCGGACATGTCGCAGCAGGAGACGGACGAGCAGACCGGTGTGGACGACGAGGGCTTTCTCGTGGACACCGAGGACTGCGAGGCGCGCGAAACCGCGCACCGGGAGCGCGGCACCTCCCGCCCGGTCACGGTGGTCGGCAATCCGGTGCTGCACAAGGAGTGCAGGGACGTCACCGAGTTCGACGACGAGCTCGCGCAGCTGATCGACGACATGTTCGCCAGCCAGCGGACGGCGCAGGGTGTGGGCCTGGCCGCCAACCAGATCGGTGTGGACCGCAAGGTCTTCGTCTACGACTGCCCGGACGACGACGGGGTGCGGCACGTCGGTGCGATCTGCAACCCGGTGCTGGAGGATCTCGCGCCGGAGCGTCGCAACCTCGACGACTCCAACGAGGGCTGCCTCTCCGTGCCCACGGCGTACGCCTCGCTCGCACGCCCCGACTACGCGGTCGTACGCGGCCAGGACGCCCGAGGCAACGCGGTGAAGGTGCGAGGCAGCGGCTACTTCGCGCGCTGCCTCCAGCACGAGACGGACCACCTGTACGGCTACCTGTACATCGACCGGCTCTCGAAGCGGGACCGCAAGGACGCGCTGAGGCAGATGGCGGAGGGCACGCCCCGCTACGAGACCGTCCCGAACGACTGACGTAGGTACGCACGGAGAGGGGCCCCGCCGCCGGCGGGGCCCCTCTCCTGTGCCCCGGCGCCGCGGACGATCGGCGGGGCCTGACCAACCGGCTTTCCACGCCGCGCAGTTGACGCGCGTCGACCCGTCCGACAGGCTCGTCCCCACGCCTCACCTCTACGCCTCACCGTGCAGGGAGATCCCATGCTCAGACGTACCGCACATCTGTTGCTCGGCCTTGTCATGACCATGGCCTTCGCCATCGGCGGTGCCGTGGTCACCGCCGGTACCGCCCAGGCCGACGGCTGCTACACCTGGACCCGCACCCTGTCGCCCGGAGCCACGGGCAACGACGTCACGCAGCTCCAGATCCGGGTGGCCGGCTACCCGGGATACAATTCGGTGCTGGCCGTCGACGGCTCCTACGGCCCCGCCACCACGGCCGCGGTCAAGCGCTTCCAGTCCGCCTACGGACTCGCCGCGGACGGCGTCGCCGGCCCGGCCACCCAGGCCAAGCTGTACGCGCTCCAGGACGACGACTGCACACCGATCCACTTCACCTATCCCGAGCTCAACAAGTGCAACAGCACCTGGGCGGGCGGAGCGGTCGCCGCGGGCACGGCCAAGGCCAACGCGCTGAGCAGCATGTGGAAGCTGGAGGCCCTGAGGCACGCGCTGGGTGACCAGTCCATCCGGGTCACCAGCGGCTTCCGGTCCACCTCCTGCAACTCGGCGGTCGGCGGAGCGACGAACAGCCGCCATCTGTACGGCGACGCCGTCGACCTCGGCGCCGGACCGCACTCGTTGTGCACGATCGCCAAGCAGGCGCGCAACCACGGCTTCAACGGCATCCTCGGCCCGGGTTACGCCGGCCACAGTGACCACATCCACGTCAACCAGGGGCCGAACCACTTCTGGTCGGCCTCCGGCTGCGGGATCTGACGGCGCTCCGGGGGCCGTCAGATCAGGCCGCCTCGGTCATGTCGGCCGGCCCCCGGAAGGTGCGGCGGTACGCGTTCGGTGTCGTGCCCAGCGAACGTACGAACTGATGGCGCAGTGCCGCCGCGTTCCCGAACCCGGTCTGTCCGGCGATCGTGTCCACGGTCTCGTCCGAGGTCTCCAGCAGGTGCTGCGCCAGCAGCACCCTCTGCCGGAGCAGCCAGCGGTACGGGGTGGTGCCGGTCTCCTGCTGGAAACGGCGGGCGAAGGTCCGGGGCGACATGTGGGTCTGGGTGGCCAGTTGCTCCACGGTCATCTCCTCGTCGAGATGGCGTTCCATCCAGGCGAGGGTCTCGCCGACCGTGTCGCACCGGGTGCGGGGCAGCGGGCGCTTGATGTACTGCGCCTGCCCGCCGTCCCGGTGCGGGGGGACCACCATGCGGCGTGCGAGGGCGTTCGCGACGGCGGGCCCGTGAGCCTGGCGGACCAGGTGCAGGGCGGCGTCGATGCCCGCGGCCGTACCCGCGGAGGTGATGACCGGCCCCTCGTCCACGTAGAGCACGTCCGGTTCCACGTGGGCCTCGGGGAAGCGGCGGGCCAGCTCGTCGGAGTGCCGCCAGTGAGTGGTGCAGCGGCGGCCGTCCAGCAGCCCGGCGGCGCCGAGCACGAAGGCGCCGGCGCAGACGCTCAGCACCCGCGCGCCGCGGTCCACGGCCCGGCGCAGGGCGTCGAGGACCTCCTCGGGGTACTCCCGGTCGATGAAGTGGCTCCCGCCGGGTACGGCGATGAGATCGGCCTCCTCCAGGCGCTCCAGCCCGTAGGGGGTGCTGATGGAGAAACCGGCGTGCGTCTGGAGCACCGGCCCTTCGGCCGACACGACCGCGAAGTCGTGGACAGGCAACCCGTCCTCGGACCGGTCGAGCCCGAACACCTCGCATATGACGCCGAGTTCGAAGGGATGGATCTCGTCGAGCAGCAGGGCGGCGATATTCTTCAGCATGACGTCAGTGTGGCAGCAATTCGATGGTGTGTGACAGTCCTGCCACTGACGAAATCCTGGCGCACGGACGACAGTAGAGCCATGAACACATTCCTGAGCTACCTGGCCATAGCCGCCCTTTTCGCCCTCGTCCTGCTGCCCGCACTCGTCGGCCTCGCCCGGGAGCGCCGCATCGACCGCGAGCTGCGGGACGCGCGACGGGGCAGGGGGGAGACGCCCCCGCGGACGGCGGGCGCCGCGCAGCCGGTCACGGCGACACGGCGCCCGTACATCAGGTCCTGGGCACGGATCTAGAAGTCGTCGTCGAAACCGACGGACCCCTCCACCGCCACCTGGTAGGCGGAGGGACGGCGCTCGAAGAAGTTCGTCAGCTCCTGCACCCCCTGGAGCTCCATGAACGAGAACGGGTTCTCGGAACCGTAGAGCGCGGGGAAGCCGAGCCGGGTGAGCCGCTGGTCGGCGACGCACTCCAGGTACTGGCGCATGGACTCGGTGTTCATCCCCGGCAGGCCCTCGCCGCACAGATCCCGGCCGAACTGCAGCTCCGCCTCGACGGCCTCCCGCAGCATGTCGGTGACCTGCTGCTGGAGCTCGTCGTCGAAGAGCTCGGGCTCCTCCTTGCGGACGGTGTCCACGACCTCGAAGGCGAAGTTCATGTGCATCGTCTCGTCACGGAACACCCAGTTGGTGCCCGTCGCGAGACCGTGCAGCAACCCGCGCGAGCGGAACCAGTAGACGTACGCGAAGGCGCCGTAGAAGAAGAGTCCCTCGATGCACGCGGCGAAGCAGATCAGGTTGAGCAGGAAGCGCCGGCGGTCGGCCTTCGTCTCCAGCCGGTCGATCTTCTCGACCGAGTCCATCCACCGGAAGCAGAACTGCGCCTTCTCACGGATCGACGGGATCTCCTCGACCGCGTCGAAGGCCGCGGCACGGTCCTCCGGGTCCGGCAGGTAGGTGTCGAGCAGCGTCAGATAGAACTGGACGTGCACGGCCTCCTCGAACAGCTGACGCGACAGGTAGAGGCGCGCCTCGGGCGAGTTGATGTGCTTGTAGAGCGTCAGCACCAGGTTGTTGGAGACGATCGAGTCACCCGTCGCGAAGAACGCGACCAGCCGGCCGATCATGTGCTGCTCACCGGGCGAGAGCTTGGCGAGGTCGGACACGTCGGAGTGGAGGTCGACCTCCTCCACCGTCCAGGTGTTCTTGATCGCGTCCCGGTAGCGCTCGTAGAAGTCCGGGTACCGCATGGGACGCAGGGTCAGTTCGAAGCCCGGGTCGAGCAGGTTCTTGACGTCGGTCGAGCTCATTACTGGCAGGCCTCGCAGGACTCGGGGTTTTCGAGGGAACAGGCGAGGGCCTCCGCGTCGGGAGCCGACGCCTGCTGTACGGGAACGGGGGCGGCGGCCGACGCCGCGCCGGAGGCCGCGCGGGCGATCCGGGTCGCCGGGCGCGAGCGGAGGTAGTACGTCGTCTTCAGCCCCTTCTTCCAGGCGTACGCGTACATCGAGGAGAGCTTGCCGATCGTCGGCGTCTCCAGGAACAGGTTCAGCGACTGGCTCTGGTCGAGGAACGGCGTACGGGCCGCCGCCATGTCGATCAGGCCGCGCTGCGGGATCTCCCACGCCGTGCGGTACAGCGCCCGTACGTCCTCGGGGATCCAGGCGAAACCCTGCACGGAGCCGCTCGCCTCGCGCAGCGCCTCACGGGTCCGCGCGTCCCAGACGCCGAGCTTCTTCAGCTCGTCCACCAGGTAGGCGTTGACCTGGAGGAACTCACCGCTGAGCGTCTCGCGCTTGAAGAGGTTGGAGACCTGCGGCTCGATGCACTCGTACACCCCGGCGATCGACGCGATCGTCGCCGTCGGCGCGATGGCGAGCAGCAGGGAGTTGCGCATCCCGCTCTTCGCCACCCGGGCGCGCAGCGCCTCCCAGCGCTGTGGCCAGTGCGGCTCGGTGTCGTAGTGGTCCGGGTGCAGCACACCCCGGGCGACGCGGGTCTCGGACCAGGCGGGGAGCGGGCCGGACCTCTCGGCGAGGTCGCAGGACGCCTCGTAGGCGGCCAGCATGATGCGCTCGGAGATCTTCGTGGAGAGGGCGCGGGCCTCGGGGGAGTCGAAGGGCAGCCGCAGCTGGAAGAAGACGTCCTGGAGTCCCATCGCGCCCAGGCCCACCGGCCGCCAGCGGGCGTTGGAGCGGCCGGCCTGCTCGGTCGGGTAGAAGTTGATGTCCACGACCCGGTCCAGGAAGGTCACGGCGGTGCGGACGGTGGCGTCCAGCCGTTCCCAGTCGATGGTGCCGTCGGCGACGAACGCGCCGAGGTTGACCGAACCGAGGTTGCAGACGGCCGTCTCGCCGTCGTCGGTGACTTCGAGGATCTCGGTGCAGAGATTCGAGGAGTGCACGACCCGGCCCGGCTCGGCGGTCTGGTTCGCCGTGCGGTTGGAGGCGTCCTTGAACGTCATCCAGCCCTGGCCGGTCTGCGCGAGGGTGCGCATCATGCGGCCGTACAGCTCACGGGCCGGCATCGTCCTGCGGGCCAGCCCCTTCGCCTCGGCCGCGCGGTACGCCGCGTCGAACTCGTCGCCCCACAGGTCCACCAACTCGGGGGTGTCGGCGGGGGAGAACAGCGACCAGTCCGTGTCCGCGTCGACACGGCGCATGAACTCGTCCGGGATCCAGTGCGCCAGGTTGAGGTTGTGCGTACGCCGCTGGTCCTCGCCGGTGTTGTCGCGCAGCTCGAGGAATTCCTCGATGTCCGCGTGCCAGGTCTCCAGGTAGACGGCGGCGGCGCCCTTGCGCCGGCCTCCCTGGTTGACCGCGGCGACCGAGGCGTCGAGCGTCTTGAGGAACGGCACGATGCCGTTGGAGTGCCCGTTGGTGCCCCGGATGAGTGAACCCCGGGCTCGGACACGGGAGTACGAGAGACCGATGCCGCCCGCGTGCTTGGAGAGACGCGCCACCTGGTGGTAGCGGTCGTAGATCGAGTCGAGCTCGTCCAGCGGCGAGTCCAGCAGATAGCACGAGGACATCTGCGGGTGGCGGGTGCCGGAGTTGAAGAGGGTGGGGGAGGAGGGCAGGTAGTCCAGCCGGTTCATCAGGCCGTACAGCGCGGCCACTTCCTCCAGGGCCCGCTCGGAGGTGTCCTCGGCGAGGCCGGCGGCGACGCGCAGCATGAAGTGCTGCGGGGTCTCGATCACGTGGCGGGTGAGCGGGTGGCGCAGCAGGTACCGGCTGTGCAGCGTGCGCAGTCCGAAGTAGCCGAAGCGGTCGTCGGCGCCGTCGGCGAGCGCCCGGTCCACCAGGGCGTCGAGAGCGGCGGCGTGGAGCGTGACGAACTCGGCCGTGCGGTCCGCGACCAGACCCTCGCGATGCCCGACGGCGACCGACGACGAGAAGGAGACAGCGCCCTGGCCGGCGGCCTCGTCCGCTACGGCCCGGGTGAGCAGCCGCGCGGCGAGCCGGGAGTAGGCCGGGTCCTCGGAGATCAGCCCGGCGGCGGCCTCGGTGGCCAGCGACCGCAGCTCCGCCTCGTCCGACCGGGCGTTGCGGCCGCGCAGCGCGGCGGCGGCGACCCGCCCGGGGTCGGTGTCGGGCAGATCGGCCGTGAGGCCGGTCAGGGTCCGCAGCAGTGCGGTCCCGGGCGCGTCGGGCGTGCGGCCTTCGAGTTCCGTGGCTGAAACCGGGTCGGCTGGCGCGATGGTCACTGGGGCTATCCCTCGCTCGGCTCGGGGCCTGCGGGAGCGGGGCAGCCGGGCACGGAGGGCACCCGGGGAGGGGCGGCGCGGCGCACGGCGTCCACCGGCCCTCCGCGGGGCCCGGACGTCTCTGCGTCCGGTTCGGTCGAGCCGGACGCGCTGTCGACAGGTCTTCGGACTATCGCGGTGCACAGAAACACACCGGTCACACCGTTGCGGGACAGTTCCGGATTCGCACCGGATTCCCCTGCGGCGACAGCGAGGTCGAGCATACATGTGGGGGCTGCTGATTGAGGCAGCCCCCACATGTAGTGTCGTGGCGGGTCAGAGCTCCAGGCGGAATGTCAGGAGTACGAAGCCGGGCAGCGGACTCCAGTCCCGCTCCGGGGACCGTGCGAAGCCCAGCCGCCGGTAGATCCCATGGGCGGCCGCCATGGACGACTGCGTCGACAGCACGATTCCGGACAGCCCTCCGCGAGCCCGTGCCCGGTCGATGCAGGCCCGTACGAGCGCCTCACCCACGCCCCGGCCACGGGCCTCCGGCGAGACGGCCAGCATCCTGAACTCCGCCTCGTCCTCACCTGCGATGTCCGCCCACGGGCTGCCCGGCTCGACGTAGGTGACACCACCCAGCAGCCGGCCGTCGTCGTCCAGCGCGACCAGCACCTCGGCATCGGCCGCACGCCGCTCGACGGCGCGGAGCTGCTCCAGGTAGGGGTCGCCGGCGCCGAAGTCCAGCAGACCGTCTCCGAGATACGCCTGAGCGGTGATCTCGCCGAGTTCCTCGAACTGAGCCCGCCGGGCCGGCCTGATCGATACGTCCATGGGCCGCAGTCTGCCGCAGAGGGGGAGCGTGACGCCCCCCGTTTACGGCCGACCGCGGTCTCGCGGGCCGTACCCGGTACGACGCCGTCCCGGCAGGTGGACCCTGCCGGGACGGACGGATGTCATGCCGGACGACTGCCGAGGGGGTCAGTGACCGCCCGGCGCGCCCGCAGTGGCCGGCGGGAGCTCGGCCTTGACGCCCGGGTCGCCCACGTCCGCGGTGTAGTCGGACGGCGAGGTCTCGTCCACACCCGCCGGGGCCTTCAGCGCGTTGAGGACGAAGGTCAGTACGACCACGACGACGATGTTCAGCACGATCGCGGTGAGGCCGATGTAGCCGATCTCGCCGATGCCCGGGATCTCCTTCGAGGAACCGCCGAAGTGCTTCTGGGTCGGGCTGGCGACGCCGTACGCGGCCGCCGTGCCGTAGAGCATGCCGACCGCCCAGCCCGCGAGCAGGGCCCAGCGGTGGAACCAACGGGTGAACAGGCCGCCCACCAGGGCCGGCATCGTCTGCAGGATCCAGATACCGCCCAGCAGCTGGAAGTTGATCGCGACCGTCTTGTCCATGGTGAGGACGAAGGCGAGCGCGCCGACCTTGACCAGCAGCGAGACCAGCTTGGAGACCTTGGTCTCCTGGGCCGGGGTCGCGTCGGGCTTGATGAAGTCCTTGTAGATGTTGCGGGTGAAGAGGTTCGCCGCGGCGATCGACATGATCGCGGCCGGCACCAGGGCGCCGATCCCGATCGCGGCGAAGGCCACGCCCGCGAACCAGTCGGGGAACATGGTCTCGAACAGCTGGGGGATCGCGAGCTGGCCGTTGTCCACCTTGATCCCGGCGGCGATCGCCATGAATCCGAGCAGGGCCAGCAGACCCAGCATCAGCGAGTACAGCGGCAGGATCGTGGTGTTGCGCCGGATCACCTCACGGCTGCGGCTGGAGAGCGTCGCCGTGATGGAGTGCGGGTACATGAAGAGGGCCAGGGCCGAGCCCAGAGCCAGCGTGGCGTAGCCCCACTGGCCCATGTCGCCGGGCACCAGCGCGCCGCGCGGCTGGCCCGTCGCCTCGTTGGTCTGCGCGTACGCCTCGCCGGCCTTGGAGAAGATCTCGCCGAAGCCACCGAGCTTGATCGGGATGTAGATGATCGCCACGGCGATGACCAGATAGATCAGGCCGTCCTTGACGAACGCGATGAGCGCGGGCGCGCGCAGTCCCGAGGAGTAGGTGTACGCGGCGAGGACCGCGAAGGCGATCAGCAGCGGCAGGTCCTTGATGAACCAGTGCGTGGTCTCGCCGCCTCCGACGCCCATGACGTCCAGCACGGCCTGGATGCCGACCAGCTGGAGCGCGATGTACGGCATCGTCGCGAGGATGCCGGTGAGGGCGACCGCCAGCGAGAGCCCCTTCGAGCCGAAGCGGCCCCGGACGAAGTCCGAGGTGGTGACGTAGCCGTGCTTGTGCGACACGGACCACAGACGCGGCAGGAAGGTGAAGATCAGCGGATAGACAAGGATCGTGTACGGGACGGCGAAGAAGCCGGCCGCGCCCGCCGCGTAGATCGCCGCGGGCACCGCGACGAAGGTGTACGCCGTGTAGAGGTCGCCGCCCAGCAGGAACCAGGTGACCCAGGTGCCGAACGACCGTCCGCCCAGGCCCCATTCGTCGAGGCTGGCCTCGTTCTCGGCCTTCCGCCAGCGCGAGGCCATGAATCCGATGACCGTGACGGCCAGGAAGAAGAAGATGAATACGGCGAGTGCGACGCCGTTCACGCCGTCCTTCATGCTGACGTACCCCCCTTGCGGGCGCGCTGGTCACGCTGCCACAACACGTACGCGATCATGGTCAGAGCGGTCGAGATGAGCACCCAGAGCATCTGGTACCAGTAGAAGAACGGGATGCCGATGAAGGTCGGTTCGACCTTCGCGTACGAACTGACCCAGAGCAGCGCCACGAACGGGGCGATCAGACATAGTGCGATGACCACCCTGGCGGGTGTTACCGTCGGTGGTTTCGCACCGGTTTCTTCTTGCATGTGGCGACTCCGTCCCCTCGCTGATCACCTGTGTAATGCGCAGGAAATCTAAGCGAGAGTTCAGGCCACCGTCACCCCTGTCCGCATTGCGGTCCTGCAACGGTCCGGTGTCGCCCGGAATGACTGATCCCCCCGCGTGTGCAGGGGGATCGGACGTTCCGTGGACCGGACCGGCCTCAGTCCGTGGGGCGCTTCAGACGGGCCACGAACTTGTACCGGTCGCCCCGGTACACCGAGCGCACCCACTCCACCGGCTCGCCGTCCCCGTCGATCGAGTGGCGGGACAGCATGAGCATCGGAAGGCCGACGTCCGTGCCGAGCAGACCCGCCTCGCGCGGGGTGGCGAGCGAGGTCTCGATGGTCTCCTCGGCCTCGGCGAGCCGGACGTCGTACACCTCGGCCAGCGCGGTGTAGAGCGAGGTGTACTTCACCAGTGAACGGCGCAGCGCGGGGAAGCGCTTGGCCGAGAGGTGCGTGGTCTCGATGGCCATCGGTTCGCCGCTGGCGAGCCTGAGCCGTTCGATCCGCAGGACCCGCCCTCCCGTCGTGATGTCGAGCAGTCCGGCGAGCGTGTCGTCCGCCGTGACGTAGCCGATGTCCAGGAGCTGGGACGTGGGTTCCAGACCCTGGGCGCGCATGTCCTCGGTGTACGAGGTGAGTTGCAGCGCCTGGGAGACCTTCGGCTTGGCGACGAACGTGCCCTTGCCCTGGATGCGTTCCAGCCGGCCTTCGACCACGAGCTCCTGGAGGGCCTGGCGCACGGTGGTGCGTGAGGTGTCGAACTCCGCCGCCAGGGTCCGCTCGGGCGGCACCGGGGTGCCCGGAGGCATGGTGTCCGTCATGTCCAGGAGATGGCGCTTGAGCCGGTAGTACTTGGGGACGCGCGCGGTACGCGCACCCGCACCGGTCTCGCTCGTGCTGCTGCCCCCGTCGGCACCCATGGCCCGCCTTCCCGACTGCTGCGTTGCTGCCGTCACCGGCTCCTCCGTCTGTCGCGGCTCACATGGTGGCACGGCCTCGTCACGGGTCGTCGCCCTCCCTCAGGTGTCGGTCCGATAACGGACGCGAGTGCACTTCTTATACACCCTTGACACCCCTAAAGGTCTAGGCCAAGCTCCCGGTACTGGTCTAAACCATTAAAGACCAGGTCCCAGACCCACAGGTAGCGCCAGGCGTACGTCTTCGCGGTGGGCGGGGGGTTGCTGGTATCCCTGAGGAGGGTGTGGCATGAAGCGCAAGCTCATTGCGGCAGTAGGCGTCGCAGCGATGATGACCGGAATCGCGGCGTGTGGTGGGGACAGTAACGACAACGCCTCGAAGGACCCGAAGGACCGTACCGAAAGTCTGACGGTCTGGCTCATGGTCGACGCGCAGAGCACCTGGCCGGAACTGGTCAAGGACGTCAACGCGCAGTTCAAGAAGAAGTACCCCAAGGTCAAGGTGAACGTCCAGTACCAGCAGTGGGCGGACAAGGCCAAGAAGCTCGACACGTCCCTCGGCGGCGACAAGTTCCCGGACGTCGTGGAGCTCGGCAACACCGAGACGATGCAGTACATCCTCAACGGTGCCCTGGCCGAGATCGACCCCAAGAAGTACGACAACTCGGACACCTGGATCAAGGGTCTGAAGGACACCTGCGCCTTCGAGGGCAAGCAGTTCTGTGTGCCCTACTACGCGGGTGCCCGTGTCGCGGTCTACAACAAGGACATGCTGAAGAAGGGCACCGGCAGCGACGCCCTTCCGCAGACCGAGGACGAGATGCTCGCCGCGCTCGACAAGGTGTCGGCCGAGTACGGCAAGAAGGACAAGCGCTTCTCGTCCCTCTACCTGCCGGGCCGCTACTGGTACGCGGCCATGTCCTACGTCGCGGCCTACGGCGGCTCCATCGCCGAGTACGACGAGGGCGCGAAGGAGTGGAAGGGCAACCTCTCCGCCCCCGAGTCCCAGAAGGGCATCGAGCACTTCGTCGACCTGGTCAAGAAGTACAACAAGGCCGACCAGACCAAGGACGAGCAGGACCACGCCAACGTGATGGCCAACGAGAAGGCGGCCCTGATCTACGGCAACGGCTGGGAGGCCGGCTCCGTCGTCGACGGCGCCAACAACGGCAACCCGAAGCTCGAGGGCAAGATCGGCACGGCCGGTATGCCCGGCCCCGACGGCAAGGCCCTCCCGTCCTTCATCGGCGGTTCGGACCTCGCGGTGACCGCCAAGTCCAAGGTCACCGACCTGGGCGAGGAGTGGATCTCGATGTTCACCAGCGAGAAGTCGCAGGAGGTGCTCACCTCCAAGAACATCCTCCCGAACAACGAGAAGCAGCTCGAGCCGCTGAAGTCGAAGCCTGAGACGGCCGCCGTCGCCAACGCCGTGCCGGACGCCTGGTTCACGCCGATCGCGCCGGGCTGGACCTCGATCGAGAAGGAGGAGGTCCTGGAGAACATGCTCCTGGAGATCCTCAAGGGCGCCTCGGTCGCCGACTCCGCCAAGAAGGCCGACGACAAGATCAACGAGCTCATCAACAAGTAGTCCCCGGGCCTTCGGCTCTCCAGGCGGGGGCCCGGCGAACACCGGGCCCCCGCCTCCCTTTTCTCAGGTAGAAACGCCGTGATCCCCGGGTGCAGATCCCAGGGATCCCGATGGAAGGTCAGTCACGTGACTGCTGCCGACACCAAGGCCGCCGGTCCACCGGTCCCCGTACCGCGTGTCCCGGAGAAGACCGGGCCCTCGCCGTCCGAGCAGGAAGCCGCCGGGCCGAGCCCGAAGAGGCGGCGGAAGAAGGGTGAACTCCTCCCCTACTTCCTGATCCTGCCGGCGATCCTGGCCATCGCCGCCGTCTACGTCTACCCGCTGATCAAGACCGTGATCATGTCCTTCCAGGACCTGGGGCGGGCGGCACTCTGGGGCAACGGCGAGACTCCGTGGGTCGGCTTCGAGCAGTTCACCAACATCCTCGGTGACTCCGAGTTCTGGTCGGTCGTCGGCAGGACCGTCGTCTTCATGGCCATCTGTGTCGTGCTGACCATGGGCATCGGCCTGCTGATCGCCCTGATGATGCTGAGGGTCTCCACCTGGGTGAGGCTCGTCCTCACGGTGGCTCTGATCGCGGCCTGGTCCATGCCGCTGATGGTCGCCGCCTCGGTCTTCCGCTGGCTCTCCGACTCCGACTACGGCCTGATCAACACCGTGCTCGCCGACATCACGGGCAACGAGGACAAGTGGCTCGGCCACAACTGGTTCCTCGACCCCCTGCAGGGCTTCGGCATCATCACGCTCCTGGTCGTCTGGGGAGCCATCCCGTTCGTCGTGATCACGATGTACGCGGCCCTCACCCAGGTCCCCAAGGAACTGGAGGAGGCGGCATCCCTCGACGGTGCCACCGCGTTCGGCGTCTTCCGCTTCGTGACCTGGCCGGTCATCAAGCCGGTCTTCACCATGGTCGCCACGCTATCGGTCATCTGGGACTTCAACGTGTTCGGCCAGATCTGGCTGCTGCGCGGCAACAAGCCCGAACCCGACTACGAGACCCTCGGTCTCTACTCCTTCTCCAAGGCGTTCGAGTCCACCTCCTTCAGCCAGGGCAGCGCGATCGCACTGATCACCGTCCTGATGCTCTCCGCCGTCGCCGTGTACTACCTGCGCCAGCTGATCAAGACGGGAGAGGTCGAATGAGCGCCTCCACACCCACGAACGCGCCGGCCCAGGTCCTGAGGCCCGACCGCAAGAGGAACCGTCTCGGCTACAACATCCTGGCGCTGGTCACGGCCGGGCTCATGGCCTTCCCGGTCTACTGGCTGATCGTCAGCTCGCTGCGTCCCAACCACGAGATCCGGTCCTACGACCAGACCCTGTGGCCGTCCTCCTTCACCTTCGACAACTTCGCGCGCGCGGTGAAGCAGGACAACTTCGCCACGGCGATCCAGTCGAGCCTCATCGTGTCGGTCACCGCGGTGGTCGGCGGCATGATCATCGCGACGCTCGCCGCGCTCGCCATCGGGCGCTTCCGCTTCTTCGGGCGGAAGGCGCTGATGATGATCATGATCCTGGTCCAGATGCTGCCGCCTACCGCGATGCTGATCCCGATCTACCTCCAGCTGAACGCCCTGGGCGGCGTCGACGAGTACTGGGGTCTCATCGTCGTCTACCTGGTCTCCACGCTGCCGTTCGCGACCATCATGATCCGCGGGTTCGTGATCAACATCCCCGTGGAGCTGGAGGAGTCCGCGATGGTGGACGGCTGCACGCGCATGGGGGCCTTCCGCCGGGTCATCTTCCCGCTGCTCGCCCCGGGTCTCGCGGCCGCGTCCATCTTCGCCCTGGTCAACGCGTGGAACGAGTACCTCTTCGCGTACATCCTGATCAACGACAACTCCAAGTACACGCTCAACGTGTGGCTGATGACCTTCACGACGGAACGCGGTACGGACTACGGCGCGCTGATGGCCGCCTCCACGCTCATCTCCATCCCGGTCGTCATCTTCTTCATGATCATTCAGGGGAAGATGGCCACGGGGCTCACCTCCGGCGCCGTGAAGGGATAACGCAGCCCCATGACCACCTTCGTCTCCACCACGGACACCGTCACCCGCGACGCGCTCGCCGTCCTCCAGCCGGGCTTCACCGGCACGAGCGCCCCGGACTGGCTCCTGCGCAGGGTCGGCGAAGGCCTGGCCTCCGTCGGACTGTTCGGCCGCAACATCCGGTCGCCCGAGCAGCTCGCCGAACTCACCGCCCGGCTGCGGGCCGAACGGGACGACGTACTCGTCGCGATCGACGAGGAGGGCGGCGACGTCACCAGGCTCGAGGTCCGCAACGGCTCGTCCTTCCCGGGCAACTTCGCTCTGGGTGCCGTCGACGACGTGGACCTCACCAGGGCCGTCGCCCAGGAGCTCGGCCGCCGGCTCGCAGAGTGCGGGGTCAACCTCAACTGGGCCCCGTCCGCGGACGTCAACTCCAACCCGGACAACCCGGTCATCGGCGTACGCTCGTTCGGCGCCGAGACCGGGCTCGTCGCCCGGCACACCGCCGCCTACGTCGAGGGCCTCCAGGCCGCCGGTGTCGCCGCCTGCACCAAGCACTTCCCCGGGCACGGCGACACGGCGGTGGACTCCCACCACTCGCTGCCCCGCATCGACGTGGACCTGGACACCCTGCACAAGCGTGAGCTGGTGCCTTTCCGCGCGGCCATCGCGGCGGGTTCCAAATCAGTGATGAGCGCCCATATCCTGCTTCCCGCACTCGACCCGACGCGGCCGGCGACCCTGAGCCCGCAGATCCTCACCGGTCTGCTGCGCGGGGAACTCGGCTACGACGGGTTGATCGTCACCGACGGCATGGAGATGGACGCCATCGCCGGTACGTACGGCATCGAGCGCGGATCGGTCCTCGCCATCGCCGCGGGTGCCGACGCCATCTGCGTCGGCGGCGGCCTGGCCGACGAGGACACCGTGCTGCGGTTGCGCGACGCGCTGGTGGCGGCGGTGCGCGGCGGTGAACTGCCCGAGGAGCGGCTGGCCGACGCCGCCGCACGTGTGCGGGCCCTCGCGTCCTGGACGCAGAGGGTCAGGGGGGCTGCCTCGGAGCCGGGCGCGGACATGCAGGAGGGGACCGCGCCCGGCGCCGGAGCCGGCGTCGGGCTGGTCGCGGCCCGACGGGCCGTGACGGTCACGGGCACCGCCGAGCCGCTGCGGGAGCCCGCGTACGTCGCCGCGTTCACCCCGGTCGCCAACATCGCGGTCGGCGACGAGACGCCGTGGGGCGTAGCGGCAGAGCTGGCCCGGACGCTGCCGGGCACCGAGACGGGCACCTACGGCAGCGGGACCGCGTCACCGGCCGGCGAGGTGCTGAGGGCTGCGGGGGAGCGGCGGATCGTCGCCGTCGTCCGCGACGTCCACCGGCACGCGTGGATGAGCGAGGCGCTGGACGCCCTGGTGGCCGCGCGTCCCGACACGGTCGTGGTCGAGATGGGTCTGCCCGTGGCGCCGCCCCGGGGCGCGCTGCACATCGCCACGCACGGCGCGGCACGGGTGTGCGGGGTCGCGGCCGCGGAGGCGATCACGGGCATGGTCTCCTGAGAGGCCCGGGACGCGTGAGGGCCGGGTCACCGTGCGGGTGACCCGGCCCTCACGCGTCGTGGACTCCTACAGGCCCTGCCACTGCGGCTTCGCCGCGTACGTCGCGCGGAAGTAGTCCGCCAGCTTCAGCTTCGACGCCGCCGCCTCGTCGACCACCACCGTCGCGTGCGGGTGCAGCTGCAGCGCCGACGCCGGCACGACCGAGGCGACGGGGCCCTCGACGGTCAGCGCCACCGCGTCGGCCTTGCCCGCGCCGGTGGCCAGCAGGACAGGGTGGCGGGACTCCAGGATCGTGCCGATGCCCTGGGTGATGACGTGGTGCGGCACCTGCTCGATGTCGTCGTCGAAGAAGCGCGCGTTGTCGACCCGCGTCTGCTCGGTCAGCGTCTTGATGCGGGTACGGGAGGCGAGCGAGGAGCACGGCTCGTTGAAGCCGATGTGTCCGTCGGTGCCGATGCCGAGCAACTGGAGGTCGACGCCGCCCGCCTCGGCGAGCGCCTTGTCGTAGGCGTCGCAGGCCGCCTGCACGTCCGTGGCGCTGCCGTCCGGGCCCATGAAGGACTTCTCGGACAGGCCGAGCGGCTCGATGACCTCGCGCAGCACGACCGAGCGGTACGACTCGGGGTGGCCGGCGGGCAGCCCGACGTACTCGTCGAGCTGGCAGATGCGGGCACGCGATGCGTCCACGGCGCCGGAGCGGACCTTGGCCGTCAGCGCCTGGTAGATGGGCAGCGGGGTCGAGCCGGTGGCAACGCCGAGCAGAGCGTCGGGCTTGCGGCTCAGCAGGGCGGCGATGGCCTCCGCGATGAGTTCGCCGCCTGCCGTGGCGTCCGGGACGATGACAACTTCCACGCTGTGCCTGCCGATCTGGAGAGTGGCGTCATGTGGTATAGACCAATCTTGGACCCCAATCTAGCAGAACGGTGCGGCACGGAGGTGAACCGTCCACGCGTATGCCACTGCTTGTCGCCCTGTCGGCGGACGGTTCCGTCCGCGAGGTGAACGCCCCCGGAAACACCCGCGGGCCGCGGCGCCGGGACGGGACCCTCAGCCCGTCCGGCACCGCAGCCCGGAGCTACCTGGCCGGCGGTGTGCGGTGCCTCCGGCCACTGGAGGCACCGGCGCAGTCAGGGCAGAGAGCGCCGGATACCTCGGTCCGCCCTCCTGTGCGGGGAGAGCGGAGGTCTGTCGCGCAGGGGAGGCATCGTGCCTGTCCTACCCCTACGTGGTGCATTGTGGACTAGACCAATAGCCGGTGTCTATCCGTCGGCGCGGACATTCTCCGGTCCGGGTCCTTCCCTCACAGTGTCACGCATCCACGGGCCGATCGGTTCGGAAGCTCTTCGTCTCCACGGGTACGCTCGCACCTGTGCCCTCCATGAACGACCTTGTCCGCCAGCACACAGCCCTGAGTGACACCGACCTCGAGTGGCTCCATCTGCTGGTCTCGGAGTGGCAGCTGCTCTCCGACCTGTCCTTCGCCGACCTCGTCCTGTGGGTGCCCACCCGCGACGGGACCCGCTACGTGTCCGTGGCCCAGATGCGGCCGAACACCGGTCCCACGTCCTACCAGGACGACATGGTCGGCCACCTCGTGCCCCGCGGCCGCCGGCCGCTGCTGGACGCCGCCCTGGACGAGGGCCGCATCGTGCGTGAAGGCGACCCGGAGTGGCGGGAGGAAGTACCCGTCAGGGTCGAGTCGATCCCCGTACGGAGGGAGGGCCGGATCCTCGGCGTCATCGCCCGGAACACCAACCTCCTCACCGTGCGCACTCCGTCCCGGCTGGAGCTCACCTACCTCCAGTCCGCCTCCGACCTCGCCCAGATGATCGCAGCCGGATCCTTTCCGTTCCCCGGCCAGCAGGTCGACATGGACGCGTCGCCGCGCGTCGGTGACGGGCTGATCCGGCTCGACGCCGACGGCGTCGTGCAGTACGCGAGCCCCAACGGCCTCTCCGCCTACCACCGGCTCGGCCTGGCCTCGGACCTCGTCGGCCACAACCTCGGCGAGACCACCGCGGAACTCGCACCGTCACGCGGGCCGGTGGACGAGGCCCTGGTCAAGGTGGCGAGCGGCTACGCGCCCCGGGAGTTCGAGGTCGAGGGCGCCGGCGGGGTCATCCAGCTGCGCGCCATCCCGCTCAAGCCCAAGGGGGTGCGCATCGGTTCGCTGGTGCTGCTCCGCGACGTCACGGAACTCCGGCGGCGCGAGCGGGAATTGATCACGAAGGACGCCACCATCCGGGAGATCCACCACCGGGTCAAGAACAACCTCCAGACGGTGGCTGCCCTGTTGCGGCTCCAGGCGCGCCGGATGGACTCGGAGCGTGGCCGTGAGGCGCTCAACGAGGCGGTGCGGCGCGTCGGTTCGATCGCCATCGTGCATGAGACGCTGTCCCAGAATCTGGACGAGCGCGTCGAGTTCGACGAGATCGCCGACCGGGTGATCGCGATGGTCGCCGAGATCTCGCCGGGCAAGGTCACGTGCCGCCGCACGGGACGCTTCGGAATCCTCGATGCGGAGGTGGCCACTCCGCTCTCCATGGTGCTCACCGAGGTGCTGCAGAACGCACTGGAGCACGCGTTCACCGTGGCGGAGCAGGGCACGGTGGAGGTGTCCGCGGTGCGCGGCGGCTCTCCGGCCGAGGGCCGGCTGCTGATCACCGTGACGGACGACGGTCGTGGGCTGCCCGAGGGGTTCGACCCCCAGCGCGCGGGCAATCTGGGACTGCAGATCGTGCGGACGCTGGTCGAGGGCGAGCTGGGCGGAACGTTCGGCATGGTTCCGGCGCCGGTGCGCGGCACGCAGGTGGTGCTCGACATCCCGGTGCAGAACGACAAGTAGTCAGGCCGGGCGGCGGTCGCCGCCACACAGCAGTGGGCCCGGACCGTGGTAACGGTCCGGGCCCACTGCGTGGTGCTCACGATGCGATGCGCTTCGGGGGTACTGCGCGCTGCGACTCGAAGGCGGGGCTGTGCGTACGCTCTGTACGCGCCGCCTGGCTGAGGCTCGTCGTGCGGGGGGCGTCGGTCAGGCGCTGGCGTTACGCGCCCGGTTGCGAGCGGCGCGGCGCTTCATTGCGCGGCGCTCGTCCTCGCTGAGGCCACCCCAGACGCCGGAGTCCTGGCCGGACTCGAGCGCCCACTGCAGGCACTGCTCCATGACGGGGCAGCGACGGCAGACGGCCTTGGCTTCCTCGATCTGCAGCAGCGCAGGACCGGTGTTGCCGATGGGGAAGAACAGCTCCGGGTCTTCCTCACGACAAACGGCGTTGTGACGCCAGTCCATGGCTGCTACCTCTCCTTGGTATTACATGCTGATGCTTGTGAATGTGAACGCTTTCACGAATCCCCCCGCGAGCAAAGGTCCTACGCCCAGTTGAGCTGGATGTGGTCCTGTTGTGGTGAGGAGGGGTTCTGGCTCTCAGTGGAGGCCGATGTTGCGGGCCGTCCCGATCGCCAAGTAGAGATTCGCAAACCTCGGCGGCGGATACAACCCCTTCTGGAAAGTTTTTTTTGATTCCTCGGTGTCGACTAGGTCACAGCCGTACTTCTAAGGGGTGGGGGCCAGCCCAAACGTTCGAGTTAAAGGACTTTGGCCGCTTCCACTCACACAATCACACGCAGTGCACGGCGTACGCCTGTGAACGTCACGCTCGTACGCAGTCCCAGGTGGTCACCGTCCATCTGGAAGGGCAGTGGAGCCTTTGAATGCAAGGTGAAGTCGGTGAGGTCGTGCATGGAGACGGCGTGCTTGCCGTGTGGACCCTTCTCGGGGCTCGAGGTGAGCAACTGAGTGGCGTACCGGGTCATGGCGGGGGTGGAGAGACGCCTCAGGCCGAGGATGTCCAGGGCGCTGTCGAAGGAGGCCTTCGGGGAGGCGTATATCGGGCGGTTCCCCAGGTAGGTCCAGGGAGCGGTGTTGCAGATTATCGACAGCGCGAGGTCCGTGACCGGGTCCCGGCCGGGGACGTCGAGGGTGATCTGGCCGTCGCGCCGGTGCGGCTCCTCCACGAACTGCCGGAGCACCTGGCGCACGTACAGCGCGTGGGTGGACCGCTTGCCCCGCTCGCGCTTCTGTTCGACCCGGCCGATGACGCCCGCGTCGAAACCGAGTCCCGCACAGAAGGTGAACCAGCGCCCCGGAACGGCCTCGTCCGCCGTGCCCGGGGTGCCGGCCGCCAGGCCGAGTCCCACCGTGCGCTCGCTGCGGTCGGCCAGGGCGTCCAGGATGGCGCCGGTCGCCTCGACGGCGTCGTTGGGGATGCCCAGAGCGCGGGCGAACACGTTGGTGGAGCCGCCGGGCACCACGGCGAGGCTCGGCAGGTTCTCGGGGTCCGGTCCGTTGTGCAGCAGCCCGTTGACCACTTCGTTGACGGTGCCGTCGCCGCCGAGGGCGACCACCAGGTCCACGTCGTCGGAGTCGGCTGCCCGCCGCCCCAGGTCCCGGGCGTGCCCGCGGTACTCCGTGGTCACGGCCTCGATCTTCATCTCGCTCGCGAGGGCGTGGATCAGTACGTCACGGGTCCGCGCACTGGTAGTGGTGGCAGCTGGGTTGACCACGAGAAGTGCGCGCATGTCCGCCAGAGTACCTACCGCGCGGTACCGCCCGAAGCCGCGATCCCATCGGGTCCACTCCCGATGACACAGCGTGACGGGTCCTCCCCTGGGCGCGGGCGTCCCGGCCCCGGCTTCGCTTCCGGGGGTCCGGGATGCGAATCTGAAAGGCGTGAGCACTCAGCAGAACACGCCCTCCCCGTCGCCCTCGGCCGGCGCGGAGAAGCCGGGCCGGATCGCCGCCCTGGCCGCAGTCAACGCGCTCGAAGGCGCGGCGCTCGTCCTCGGCGGGATCTACATGCTGGCCGTCGGGCTCCTCGGGCGGCCCGACAGCATCCAGCAGGCCGAGATGGGCGGGCTCACGCTGGTGGCACTCGGCCTGATCCCGCTGTTCGCCGCGCGTGGGCTCCTGCTGCGGCGCAGCTGGAGCCGCGGCCCCGCGCTCATCACCCAGCTCATGGCGCTGCCGGTGGCCTGGACGCTTCTGCGGTCCCAGGGCGCACTGATCCCCGCGGGCATCGTCCTCGCCGTGGTCGCCGTGACGGGGCTCGTTTTGGTGCTCAATCCCGCGACCACGCAGGCGCTGGGCATCCGGGGGTCGCGGACGACCCCCGACGCCTGACCCGCCGCGGTCCCTGCTCCCGCCGGCCGGCTACTCCTCGACGAGCAGCCGCTCGCGCAGCTGCGCGAGCGTCCGCGCCAGGAGGCGGGACACGTGCATCTGGGAGATGCCGACCTCCTGAGCGATCTGCGACTGCGTCATGTTGCCGAAGAAGCGCAACAGCAGGATCCGCTTCTCGCGTGGCGGGAGGTCCTCCAGCAGCGGCTTGAGCGACTCGCGGTACTCGACGCCCTCCAGGGCCTCGTCCTCGGAGCCCAGCGTGTCCGCGACCGCCGGGGACTCGTCGTCGGTGTCCGGGACGTCGAGCGAGAGCGTGCTGTAGGCGTTGGCCGACTCCAGTCCCTCCAGGACCTCCTCCTCGGAGATCCCCAGGCGCTCCGCCAGTTCGTGCACGGTGGGGGAGCGGCCGTGCTGCTGGGAGAGTTCGGCGGTGGCCGTGGTCAGCGACAGCCGCAGCTCCTGGAGGCGCCGGGGCACCCGCACCGCCCAGCCCTTGTCCCGGAAGTGGCGCTTGATCTCGCCGACGACCGTGGGGGTCGCATACGTCGAGAACTCGACGCCCCGGTCGGGGTCGAACCGGTCCACCGACTTGATCAGGCCGATCGTGGCGACCTGGGTCAGGTCGTCGAGCGGCTCGCCGCGGTTGCGGAATCTGCGGGCCAGGTGTTCCACGAGCGGCAGGTGCATCCGCACCAGCCGGTTGCGCAGCTCGGCCTTCTCCACCGAGCCGTCGGGAAGCTCCCGGAGCTCGATGAAGAGCGCCCGCGCCCCACTGCGGTCGCGTGGATCGTGGTGCGCGTGCTCGCTCATATGGACCGCCCGCTCCGCCTGCGACTGCTCCAACGCGACCGGACGGCCCTTCGTCCCGTCCGCACCGTCCGCCTCGTCCTCCGGATGCGGCCGGGCCTGCTGTTCCGGGAGGGCTGCCGGGCGCACCGCTTCCGACCGGATCGTCTCGTCACGCACAGGACCGTCCCCGTTCCCGTCGCTCACGCCGGCCCGGGTCCCGCGCCGCGCTGTTTGTACAGGCTGATGCTGACCGTACGGTCGTCGGCGACCGTGGAGTCGACCTTGCCGGCCAGTGCGGAGAGCACCGTCCAGGCGAAGGTGTCGCGCTCAGGGGCGCGGCCGTCCGTCGTGGGTGCCGAGACGGTCACCTCGAGGGAATCCCCGACGAGTCGGAAGACGCAGCTGAGGACGGAGCCCGGCACGGCCTGCTGGAGCAGGATCGCGCAGGCCTCGTCGACCGCGATGCGAAGATCCTCGATCTCGTCGAGAGTGAAGTCCAAGCGCGCTGCGAGGCCGGCCGTGGCCGTACGCAGCACCGACAGGTAGGCACCCGCAGCGGGCAGCCGGACCTCTACGAAGTCCTGGTTCCCGGGCTCGCCTGCGATCTGGGACACCCTCACCTCCAAGGTGGCACACACTCGTTCGAGGCTCCGGGACGAGTGCCCGGGGCCATACGGTCCGTCGTCGGTTCTGTGGTCCGGCGACGCTGTCGCCACCCATGATGCCGTGTCGCCGAGACCGCAACCTTGCGATTACTCATCGTATGCATATGAGTACACACAGTGGCTAGAGGTCTGCGGCGGTCAATTGCGAAGAACCGGCGCCGGTTTGACGTACCCAGGCGTCAGACGATCGAACCGTCCACGAAGCACCAGCGCCAGCTCTCGGCGCAGTCGAAGCTGCGCATCACCGGGTGGCCGGTCGCCTCGAAGTGAGCCGAGGCGTGCTTCAGGGGCGAGGAATCACAGCAGGCGACGCGCCCGCAGACCAGGCAGAGCCGCAGCTGCACGGGATGGGTGCCGGCCACCAGACACTCCGGGCAGGTGTCGCTGAGCGGGGCCGGCTCGGGGCGCGGCAGTTCGGATACGTGGAGGCACTCACTCATGATGGCCACGTTACGTCGGATGTGAGGACAGCGAGATGGACGCATTGCCCCTGGTGGCGCTCGTCGCGGTGAGCGCGGTGGTCGCGGGGGCGGCCCGCCGGACACCGGTGCCCGCGCCGCTGCTCCTGGTCGCGGCCGGACTGCTGGCCTCGTACCTGCCCGGAGTGCCCAGCTACACCCTGGACGCGCACATCGTGCTGCCCCTGCTGCTGCCGCCGTTGCTGTACACGGCGGCGGTCGACAGCTCGTACCTGGATCTGCGGGCCAACCTGCGGCCGGTCGCGCTGCTCTCCGTCGGGTACGTGCTCTTCGCGACGGTCGCGGTGGGCTGGCTCGCCTACCTGCTGGTGCCGGACCTGCCACTCACGGCCGCGCTGGTGCTCGGCGCCGTCATCGCCCCGCCGGACGCCGTCACCGCCGCGGCGATCGCCCGCCGGGTGGGCCTGCCCGCCCGGGTCACCACGATCCTCCAGGGGGAGTCCCTGGTGAACGACGCCACCGCGATCACCGCCTTCAAGGTGGTGCTCGCCGCGGCGGTCGGTGAGGGCATGAGCTGGGGCGAGGGGATCGGCGAGTTCCTGCTGGCGTCGGTCGGCGGAGTCGCTGTCGGCCTGCTGCTGATGGTTCCGCTGCACTGGCTGCGCACCCACCTCAAGGAGGCGCTGCTCCAGAACACCCTGTCGCTGCTGATCCCCTTCGTGGCGTACGCGGCCGCGGAGCGGGTGCACGCCTCCGGGGTGCTCGCCGTGGTCGTCGTCGCGCTCTACCTGGGGCACCGGTCCTGGCAGGTCGACTTCGCGACCCGGCTCCAGGAGGCGGCGGTCTGGAAGATGGTCGCGTTCGTCCTGGAGTCGGCGGTCTTCGCGCTGATCGGGCTGCAGCTGCCGTTCGTCCTGAGGGAGCTGGGCGCCTACAGCGTGATGGACGCCTTCCGGTACGCGGTCCTCGTGTTCGTCGCCGTGGTGGTGGTGCGCTTCGTCTGGGTGTACCCCGCGAGCTACCTGCCGCAGTGGTTCTCCAAGCGCGTCCGGGAACGCGAGGGGCCGATGCCGTGGACGTCTCCCCTGATCGTCGGCTGGGCCGGGATGAGGGGGGTCGTCTCGCTCGCCATCGCCTTCTCCATCCCCATGGTCACGCACGACGGTGAGGACTTCCCCGCGCGCAGCCTGGTGCTGTTCCTGACCTTCACCACCGTCATCGGGACCCTGGTCGTCCAAGGGCTGAGCCTGCCCCTGCTGGTGCGGGTGCTGAAGCTCCCGGGACGCGACGCGCGCACCGAGACGCTGGCCGAGGCACAGGCGCAGAGCGAGGCGTCGGCGGCCGCGGACGAGCGCCTGGACGGGCTGCTGGCCGACCCCGTCAACGCGCTGCCCGATCCCCTGACCCAGCGGCTGCGCACCGTCATGGAGCGCCGCCGCAACGCCGTCTGGGAACGGCTCGGCGCGGCGAACCCGGCCACCGGCGAGTCGGCGGACGACACCTACCGGCGGCTGGCCAGGGAGATGATCGCCGCCGAGCGCGAGGTCTTCGTACGCCTCAGGGACGAGCGGAGGATCGACGACGAGATGCTGCGTGCCCTGCTGCGCCGGCTGGATCTGGAGGAGGCCGCCGCCTACCGGGAGTCGGACGGCGGCTGACCGTCACCTGCCGTCCCGGGCCGTCCGGTCACGACGGCGGTGACCGTGGACCCCGGGGCGAAGGCGCCCTCCCCCGCCAGCACGGTCAGCCCGTACAGGAGTTTCGCCACGTAGAGCCGTTCGACGGGCAGGCCGTGCCGGTCCTCGAAGTCGTCGGCGAAGGCGTGCAGCTCCGGTGTCGTACGTGCGTACCCGCCGAAGTGGAAGCGGTCGTCCAGTGACCACCGCCCGACGGGCGCGCCGAAAGCCTCCCGCTGCAGATCGCGTACCGCCGCTCCCAGGAAGCCGCCGCGCAGGACGGGGACGCCGAGGGCGCGCTGCCGGGGGCCGAGCCCTGCGGCCAGTCCCGCCAGGGTGCCGCCGGTGCCACAGGCGACCGCCACGGTGCCGGACCGGCCGCGCAGTTCGCGGCCGAGCTCTGTGCAGCCCTGTGCGGCGAGCGCGTTGCTGCCGCCCTCCGGGATGACCACGCACTCCCCGAAGAGGCTCAGCAGGCCTTCCAGGACCGAGGGAGAGGTCTTCGCGCGGTAGGTCGCGCGGTCCACGAAGTGCAGTCGCATGCCGTCGGCCGCGCAGCGTGCGAGGGAGGGGTTCAGCGGCCGACGGGCCAGCTCGTCGCCCCGCACGACGCCGACGGTGGGGAAGCCCAGCAGCCGTCCGGCGGCGGCCGTGGCCCGGAGGTGGTTCGAGTAGGCGCCGCCGAAGGTCAGTACGGTGCGGCCCGCGGCGGCCCGGAGATTGGGGGCGAGTTTGCGCCACTTGTTGCCCGGCAGGTCCGGGTGGATCAGGTCGTCCCGCTTGAGCAGCAGCGTCACGCGGTGCCGTGCGAACCGCTCGTCCTCGGCCGGCTGCAGGGGTGAGGGCAGCACCGGCCGCAGCCGGGAGAGACCGAGCGTTTCGTCGTCCATGCGTTCATTGTCTGCGGCCCGGTGCCGCCCTACTTCAGCCGGTCGTGGATCCGGTTGCGCATACCCGTCATGGAGAAGCCGCGCGGATCGACCTTGCCGGGCTGCCACTCCCGGTGTCCGACGACCGAGGGGGCGTCCCAGCCGTGGAAGCGGCAGACCGCCGCGGCCGCCTTCTCGACGGCCTCGAGCTGGACGGCGGGCCAGGGGTCCTTCCCGTCGCCGAGGTTCTCGCACTCGAAGCCGTAGAAGTGACGGTTCCCGTCGGTGTTGGACTCGTTGTCCGAGGGCAGGCGCTTCTCGGCCACCACGGCGCGCAGGACGTCGTCGTCGCCGAGGCCGGCGTGGTTGGCACGGCCGTAGCCGACCAGATGGACCCGTCCGTCCTTGGCGATCACACCGTGGCAGAGCGGCCCCGGCAGCCCCGGGTGCCCGTCCCGGCAGATCTCGACGGTGCGGGCCGTGCCCTTGGTGACGGTGTGGTGCAGCATCACGCCGTGCACCGGCCCCCAGGGGCCTTTGTGGTTGCGGTTGTGCGTACGCCAGTCGCCCACCTGGACGACGGTGAGCCCCTCGTTCTTCAGGGCCTTGAGGAAGTTGCTGGCTGACATGGGTGAGGACATGGCCGACTCCTTGTCTGACGGGGGAGCGTGTCCGTACAGCGCTTCTACCGGAACACCTGGCTCCGGCAAACCTGTTCGGGCGTTGTTTGCGCCCTGTGCGATGTGATCCGGACAGTTCGGTCCTGGCGGTTTCGTCCTCAGGTTGTGCGCGTGCCCCGTGCGGGTGGGCTCAGCCCTGGGCGAGCCAGAGGTCGGGACCGAACACCTCGTAGTGGATGTCGGCCGCCGCGACCCCCTTGTCCAGCAGCTGGGCGCGGACGGCGCGCATGAAGGGGAGCGGACCGCAGAGATGGGCGTGGGTGCCCGGGGCGACCGGAACACCGCTCAGGTCGACCGTGCCGGTGCGCTCCGCGGGGTGGCCGGGCTCCGGGTTCTCGTACCAGAAGTGGGCGACGGCGCCGGGAATCTTGCCGGTGAGCGCCGCGTGGTGCGTGCGCAGCGCGTGGTCGGCGGGCGACCGGTCGCCGTGGACCACGACGACGGGGGATCGGCGCTCCTTCTCCGACAGGTGCTCCAGCATCGACAGGATCGGAGTACAGCCGATCCCGGCCGAGGCGAGGAGCAACGGGACGTCGGAGCCGTCGAGAACCAGGTCGCCGTACGGTGGGGAGACGTGCAGCCGGTCGCCTGGGGGCAGTCGCGCGTGCGGCTGCGCGGAGAGATGCAACTTAGACCCCTGGTCCTGTGCGTGAGGGGGCGCGCCATCATGGGGGTGCGGTCCCGTGACGGACGCGGGGTGCGCGAGAGCAGGAGAGGTGGTCACCGGCCGTGCCGAAGCCGAACGCAGCCGACGGGATACCGGCGAGCAGGGTCGTCACCGACCCGGAAAGCCTGGGCCGTTACGCGCGCGACGAGGCGGAGTGGGCCCCGGCGGGCCTGCCCCTCGCCGTCGTACGGCCCCAGGACACCGATGAGGTGCGCGCCGTCGTCGCGTACTGCGTCGAACACCGGATCCCGGTGATCCCGCGCGGCGCGGGCACGGGCCTTTCGGGCGGAGCGAACGCGGTGGACGGTGCCGTCGTCCTCTCCTTCGAGGACATGAACCGGATTCTGCGCGTCGACCCGGTGGAACGCCTCGCCGTCGTCCAACCGGGCGTCGTCAACGACGACCTGCGCGCCGCGTGCGCCGCGCAGGGCCTCTGGTACCCGCCGGATCCGGCGAGCTCTCCCTGGTCCACCATCGGCGGCAACGCCGCCACCAACGCCGGCGGCATGTGCTGCGTCAAGTACGGCGTCACCCGGGACTACGTGCTCGGGCTCGAGGTCGTCAACGGCCTCGGCGAGGTCGTGCGGGTGGGCCGGCAGACCGCGAAGGGGGTCGCCGGGTACGACCTGTGCGGTCTGTTCGTCGGCTCCGAGGGCACGCTCGGCGTGATCACCGAGATCACCGTGAAGCTGCGCGGCGCGCGGCCGGCCGAGCGCACGGTCGCCGGTTTCTTCGACTCGGTCGTCGCGGCCGGTGACGCGGTGCGCCGGGTGACGGCCGCGGGAGTCGTGCCTTCGGCGCTCGAACTCCTCGACCGGCACTGCCTGCGGGCCGTCGACGAGTGGAAGAACATGGGCCTGTCGGCGGACGCGGACGCGATCCTGCTCGGCCGCGTGGACACCCCGGGAGCCGCGGGCGACGCCGAGGCCGAGGCCATGAGGGCCTGTTTCGCCGAGGCCGGGGCCGCCTGGGCCGAGGTCTCCACCGACCAGGCGGAGGCGGACGCCCTGTTCCAGGCCCGCCGGCTCGCCTATCCGGCCCTGGAACGACTGGGGCCGGTGCTCACCGAGGACGTGGTCGTGCCGCGGTCCCGGGTGCCGCAGATGCTGGCGCGTATCGAGGAGATCGGGGGCGAACACGACGTCCTCATCGCCAACATCGCCCACGCAGGCGACGGCAACCTCCACCCCCTGATCATCACCGAACCCGGTGACGACGCGGCCAGGGCCCGCGCCCAGCTCGCCTTCGAGGACATCCTCGACGCGGCGATCTCCTTCGGCGGCACGGTCACCGGTGAACACGGCGTGGGCCTGCTGAAGATGGGCGGCATGGACCGCGAGATCGGTCCCGCCAACCTCGCCATGCAGCGAGCGGTGAAGGCGGCCCTGGACCCCCACGGCATCCTCAACCCGGGCAAGGTCGTCGTTTCGGGAGCACCGCTGGCGTACTGAGCGGCCCTCTATCGCATGGGTTCACCGAGCTCGACGGCACGCAGGGCCGCCGCGAGCGACTGCTCGTCGCCGAAATCCACGGCTGTGTCGGTCAGCTTGATGACGTGCTCGTCGCCATGGGCCAGAGCGCGTTCCACGACCTCTTCGGGCGTGATCCGGCCAGGCGGTGCGTAGGCCACCGGGGCGTCCGGCGCGTACATGGCGGTCACCGCCGCGGACGCGGTCCAGGCGGCCCGGAGGCTCGGTACCCACAGGGCCTCGGGCAGCGCGGGGAGGGTCCGCAGGACTGCGTTGGGGGCCGTGGCAGCGTGGACCAGCATCGTCTCGTCGCCGTGGCCGTGGGTGGCGTACCGGTGGGTGGCCGCCCGGACCAGTTCGGTGAGCCGGTGGCGCGCCCCGGCCGGGTCCGTCACCCCGGCGGCCCACACCGGCAGGCTCCTGACCCGGCCGAGCCGGTCGGGGAAGCCGCCCTCCCGTTCGACGACCGGCGCCACCGCGGCGAGGGCCGCCGCGGCACTGTCGGCGCCGGGCGTGGGGGCGAGGCCGGTGACGGGGTGGTGACGGGCCGCCCAGTATCCGAGGCCGTGGGCCAGTTCGGTCCGACGCGGCCCGGTCTCCTCGCCCGCCAGGAGTGTGCGCACGGCGTGGCCCACGCGGATCACCGGATGCGTCGATCCGCCGTACATACCGGGCAGGAGGCGGGGCCACCACAGCGTGAGCACCTCCCGCCAGGGGTGCTCGGCGAGCTCCCGGCCGAAGTAGCCGATCCAGTCGGCGGCGCGGCGCGGGTCGCCGAGCGCGGACCGCCAGTCGGCGTCCGTGACCGGCTCCACGCGGGCGGGGAACTCCTCCAGCTTCGACGCGTAGAGGTCGAGCCAGCGGTGCACGGCAGCCGACTGACCGTTGGCCGCGAGGGCTTCGACGGCCATCGGTGCGTGATTGGTGAGCCGTCCGAGCCGCTCGGGACCCGAGGTGTGCAGCCGCTGAAGAGCCTCGTCGAGCGTGCCTGTCGTATCCACGGCAGGAACGCTAGGTGCCTGTGCGCTGCGCGGTAACGGGCGTAGGTCCCGGATGTGAGCGGGCTGAAGTCGTAGGACCTGGGCCGTGGTTGCCGTACGTCCGTCACATCCGGGCCCCCCGGGCCGTATACGGGCGTCCAGGCGTGGGCAACGTTCCCGTCCCGGGCCCGAATAGTCACACTCTTTTGTGTAATAGCGTGCCGTGTCCTCAACTGCAAGTCTTCTTCTCGCAGGTCAGTCCATGATCGAGAGGATGTCGGATGTCCGTTGGTGAAGAGGTTCGCGACACGCAGCCGCCGCAGCAGAGTCTCGGCACAGCGGCTGCGCGGAACCTCGCGACGACCACCAAGTCCGCCCCGCAGATGCAGGAGATCACCTCGCGGTGGCTGCTGCGCATGCTGCCGTGGGTGCAGGTGCAGGGCGGCACCTACAGGGTGAACCGCCGGCTGAGCTATTCGGTCGGGGACGGCAGGGTGACTTTCGTCCAGACCGGCGACCGGGTCACGGTCATCCCCGCCGAACTCGGTGAACTTCCCGCCCTGCGCGATTTCGGTGACGAGGAGGTACTGGCCGAACTGGCGCGCAGGTGTGAACAGCGCGACGTCGCGGCCGGAGAGGTGCTCGCCGCGTCGGGGGAGGCGGCGGACCGGGTCCATCTGCTGGCCCACGGCAAGGTCGAGAAGATCGGGGCCGGCCCGTACGGCGACGAGACGGTGCTCGGAGTCCTCGCCGACGGCGCCTACTTCGGCGACCACGTCCTGCTCGACGGCGACGCGACCTGGGAGTACACGGCCCGTGCGGTGACCGCCTGCACGCTCCTGACCTTGCGCCGGTCCGACGTGCTCAACCTCGCCGCCCGTGCGGACTCGCTGCGCGACCATCTCGCCGGGCTGCTCGCCATTCCGCACCAGCGCACCAACAGGTACGGCGAGGCGGAGATCGACCTGTCGGCGGGACATGTGGGGGAGAGCGTCGTCCCGCACACCTTCGTCGACTACGAGTCGGCGCCCCGCGAGTACGAACTGAGCGTCGCCCAGACCGTGCTGAAGGTCCACAGCAGGGTGGCCGACCTCTACAACCAGCCGATGAACCAGACCGAGCAGCAGTTGCGGCTCACGGTCGAGGCGCTGCGTGAGCGCCAGGAGCAGGAGCTCATCAACAACCGGGAGTTCGGGCTGCTCAACAACTGCGACTACGGGCAGCGGATCCAGCCGCACGAAGGGGCGCCCGGCCCCGACGACATGGACGAACTCCTGTCGCGACGGCGCGGGTCGAAGCTGTTCCTCGCCCATCCGCGCGCCATCGCCGCATTCGGACGGGAGTGCAACAAGCGGGGCCTGGTGCCGGAGAGCGTCGAGGTCGGGGGGCACCACGTGCCCGCTTGGCGGGGGGTGCCGATCTTCCCGTGCAACAAGATCCCGGTCACGGATGCCCGCACCACATCGATCATCTGCATGAGGACCGGCGAGGCCGACCAGGGCGTCGTCGGGCTCCAGCAGAGCGGTATCCCGGACGAGATCGAGCCGAGTCTCTCTGTCCGCTTCATGGGCATCGACGAGCAGGCGATCATCTCGTACCTCGTGACGGCCTACTACTCCGCCGCGGTCCTCGTGCCGGACGCCCTCGGTGTCCTGGAGAACGTGGAGGTGAGCCGCTGGCGGTGACGCTCGCCGGGGTCCGGGCGGCAGCCGCCCGGACCCCGTCAGGCCGAGGCCGCGACCAAGGCGCCCCCTGGGCGCCCGGGAAGGAGTGACCCGTGACCATGACCAGTACCGATGCCGCGATGGAGGGGCACAAAGCCGACGTGCTCCTGGAACACACCCGCAACGCCGTCGACCCGCATCTGCGAGCAGCCGTCGAAACGCTGCCCGGTGCGATACGCCGGGTCGCCATGTACCACTTCGGCTGGCAGCACGCCGACGGTACGCCCGCCGCCGGCCGGGCCGGCAAGGCCATCAGGCCCGCGCTCGTCCTGGCCGCCGCGCGTGCACTGGGAGGGGATGCCGAGGCGGCGATGCGGGCGGCCGTCGCGGTGGAGCTCGCGCACAACTTCACCCTGCTCCACGACGACGTCATCGACGAGGACACCACCCGGCGGCACCGGCCCACGGCCTGGGCCGTGTTCGGTGTGCCGGACGCCGTCATCACGGGTGACGCCATGCTCGCCCTCGCCCTGCGGCTGCTGGCGGACGACCCGCACCCGGCGTCCGGACAGGCCGTGGTGCGGCTCTCGACCTGCGTGGTCGAACTCTGTGCGGGACAGCAGGCCGACTGCGCCCTGGAGGAGAGGGGCCCCGAGGACGTCACGCTGGACGAGTGCTTGGCCATGGCCATGGCCAAGACGGGCGCTCTTCTGGGCTGTGCCTGCGCACTCGGGGCGCTCTACGCCGGAGCGGGGGAACGGGCGGTCGACGCCATGGACGGCTTCGGCCGGGAGGCGGGTCTCGCCTTCCAGCTCATCGACGACCTGATCGGCATCTGGGGGGACACGGCCCGCACGGGTAAACCGGTCGGGTCGGACCTGACCGCCCACAAGAAGTCCCTGCCGGTGGTCGCGGCGCTCACCTCGGACGCCCCGGCCGCCGCCGAACTCGCCGCGCTCTACCGGGGTGCCATGAACACACCGGCGGAGGTCCGGAGCGCCGCCGACGCGGTCGACCGGGCGGGCGGCCGGGACTGGGCCCAGATCGCCGCTGCGGACCGGATGGCCCGTGCCGTCCATCACCTGTCCCGTGCGGTGCCCGCACCGGCGGGTGCGGGAGACCTGCTGGCCCTGGCCGAGTTCGTCACCCGCAGAACGCACTGACCGTCCCGTCCGTGACCGGCTCCGAAGACCAACTCCGGGATCCCGTGGACCGGTCGGGCCGACCGGTCCACGGGACGAAGAGAGCGGGCCGGTCAGGGGCGTACGCGTCCGGCAGGCGGCGGCGGAGCGAGGAACTCCCGCCCTTCCGGAGGAGGGCGGCACGCGCAGCCGCGGTCTCTGCGAGCGGCTCGGTCCCACCTCCGCAGGGCAGGCCGTCGACCTTCCCGGTGGCCCCTCGACATGGCCCCCCGATGTGGCCCATCCGGCGCGAACCCCGCGCCGGATGAGGGGGATCGGACTCCGGGGGCGCGGAAGGGGGAGGGTGCCACGGGCCGGTCCCGAGGCACGGACTACAGTCCCTGCTCATGACAGATGAGTCGTGGGCAGGCTGGTACCGGGACCGTCACGGTTCCGAGGCCGTCATTCTCACCACGGACGGACAGCAGCTCCGTATCCGCATCCGGGGCACGGACTTCGAGGGCGAGAGTTTCGACGGTCTGGGCCCCGTGACGGGAACACCCCAGGAAGGGCTGTTCGACCTGGTGGACGGCGTGCTCGACGACTGCGTGCTGGAGTGGGACCTCCCGCTCCCGGTCCTCGTGTCCGGGACGGTCCGTCAGGCCACGCTCAGCTGCCTGCTGTCCCTGCGCAGGGCGGACCCGGACCTGTATCTCGCACTCCATCTGGACGGGGCGGTGTACGAGTCGAACCGCGCCGAGGGGGACTTCGCCGCGGCACTGGCGACGGTCCAGCGGATCCTGCCGCCGGACATGCATCTGCAGACGTGCATAGCCTGCGCCTTCTCCGACTACTTCCCTGCCCCGGCCCGCGGTCTGTCCGGCGGGCTCGCCTGCTTCCGCGGCGCGAAGGACGCGTACCGCGATGCGGCGGGCGGGAACGATGTCGTGGGCCTCTGGGACCGGCGCACCGGATTCGTCCAGGAGATATGGAGCTGCCGGGAGTTCGAACCCCGCCCAGCGCACGGAGCCGGCACGGGTCATCGGGGCGCCTTCCCGCTCGAACTCGCCTGAGCCCTGCCCCGGCGCCCCTGACCTGCCTGGGCTGCGCCCCGTGACCTGTCGGGGGACGCGCCCGTGGGGCCGCCCCGCTCACGCGGAACGGCCCCTGCGCCGGGTGGTGCCGGTGCTGTCTTGCTTGTCAGGACGTGGTGCGGGCGAGAGCCGACGCGAGGCCGTTCTGCCAGAGGCTGTTCACCTGTGAGCGCTCGGCCGCGTTCGGAGAGGCGTTCGTGCAGGACGTACCGGGCCCACCACCCGACATGAGCTCGCTGCACGGACCGGTGTAGTGGTCCGGCAGCCCCAGCACGTGCCCGGTCTCGTGGGCGGTGACCCGGGTCGAGTTGTACTGCTGGTTCTGCGCGTAGTCGAGGAAGATGTAGCCGCTGCCGTGCCCGTTCGTGCTCGCGTACGAACCCCGGGAGTCGTTGCCCTCGCGGTAGGTGAAGTCGGGGTTGGACCCCTCCTGCAGCTTGACGTTGCTGACCGAGCTGTTCCAGATGCTGGTGCTGCTGGCTATCTGGCTGCGGAAGCTGGGGGCGTTGGTGGTGCTGTAGACCACGGTGACGGCTGCGGCGCCCGGCTTCGCGGCCCGCTTCTCGGCGACCGACTTCATGACGGCGTCGAAGAACGCCTTGTTCGCGGCGGCGTTCTCGCTCGAACCTGCGTACGCGGCGTAACCGGCCTGCACCGAGGTCACGGTGGCCGTGGACGCGGGGGCCGGGGCGGCGGCGACTGCGGGGGTGGTGCCCAGCGCGGCGGCGAGGGCGAGTCCGAGACCGGCAACGGCCGACACGACGGCTGTCCTGGGGTGTCTCATGGGGGGTGTCTCCTACCTGTCCGATGGACCCCGTCCGGAAGGCGGACGGGGAACGGGTGGGGGGTACGGAGAGAGTGTCGGGGCAGCCGGGCCCGCAGCGGATGATGTCAACCGGCGATAACACCGCCCTATCGCCCGGACAGGAAGCACACAGGATCAGCACGTGCCGGTCGCCCCGACACCCCCTGAATCGCGCCGGTTGGTGGGGGTTGGGGCATCTGGTGCTCGGCGTACGAACAGTCATACGCTCGCTGTCATGGAGCTCGAGGTGAGACACCTCAGGGCGCTCTGCGCCATCGCCGACACGGGCAGCCTTCACCAGGCCGCACGGCGGCTGGGCGTCAGCCAGCCCTCCTTGACGACGCAGCTCCAGCGGATCGAGAAGACCATGGGCGCGGAGTTGTTCCGCCGGGGGAGGACGGGTTGCCTGCCGACGCTCCTGGGGCGTGCCGTCCTCAGCCGCGCCCGTCCTCTGGTGGACGGCATGACCGCCCTGGTCGGCGCCGCGACGGCGGAGGCCGAGGCCGCCCGGGCCGGTGGACCCTGCCTGCGGATCGGCTCCACCGCGAGCCGAGTGATCGGCGGCTGGCTGCGCGGACTGCGGGTGAGACTGCCCGGCACGGACATCTCGCTCCGTGTCGACGTGTCGGCCCGGGCGCTGCTGGGCGCGGTGGCGGCCGGCCGGCTGGACGTTGCCTTCGTGCACGAGGTGGAAGGGTGTCCGCTCACCGTTCCGGACGGACTGAGCCAGCGCGTACTCGTGGAACGCGAACCCCAGTTCATCTCGCTGGCCCGGGACCATCCGGCGGCCGGAAGGCCGGTCGTGGACCTCGACGACCTGGCGGGAGACCGGTGGATGGTCGACCCCTCGGTGGACGGTGAGTGGGACGGGGTGCGGCGGGTCCTCGGCGCCGCGGGTCTCGATCCGCCCGTCCTGCACGGCGACTACCTCACGGCGGCCTCCCTCGTCGTGCTCGGCGAGGCGGTCGCGCCCTGCCAGCCGACCTCGGGCCCCCGTGACGACATGGCGATCCGCCCTCTGCGCGGCGACCCGCTGGCGGTGCGGCTGTTGCTGGTCTCCCGGCCGGGCGCGGACACGGACGCCGTGTACGAGGAGCTGGAGGCGGCCTACCGTGACGCGGCGCGGCGGGCCGAGGAGTACCACCGGTGGCTGCTGCGCCATCGCAGCCCTCTCGCGTACACGTCCTGACCGTAGAGTTCCCCGTTCTGCCGACAGCGAGGTTCTGTTCCCACGGCCTGTTCCGCCGGGCACGATCACCGTATGAAGCTCTTGATGCTCGGCGGTACGGAATTCGTGGGGCGCGCGGTCACCGACGCCGCTCTCTGGCGTGGTTGGGAGGTCACCGTCTTCCACCGGGGCCGCCACGCGGCACCGGCCGGGGTCCGGACGCTGACCGGTGACCGGACGGCGGGTGAGCCGGGGCTCGCGGAACTGGCCGACGGCACCTGGGACCTGGTGGTCGACACATGGAGCGGCGCACCCTCGGCTGTCCGGGACGCGGCCCGGCTCCTGAGGGGCAGGGCGGGGCACTTCAGCTACGTGTCCAGCAGGTCCGTGTACGCCTTCCCCACCCCCGCGGGGCTCCCGGAGGACGGACCCCTGGTGGCCGGGGCCTCCCAGGACGCGGGAGCGGACACCCCCTACGCAGAGGCCAAGCGTGGTGGGGAACTGGCGGCGCTCGACGCCTTCGGCGACCGCGCGCTGCTGGCCCGGGCCGGGCTGATCCTCGGCCCCGGGGAGAACATCGGCCGTCTGCCGTGGTGGCTGAACCGGACGGCGAGGGGCGGACCCGTCATCGCGCCGGGGCCGGCGGACGCCGGGCTGCAGTACATCGACGCGCGTGACCTGGCGGACTGGCTCCTCGACGCCGCGTCGAACGGCCTGTCCGGCGCGTACAACACCGTGAGCCGCCCGGGGCACACGACCATGGGCGAGCTCCTGGACGCCTGCGTCCGTGTGACCGGTTCCCGCGCCCAACTGCGCTGGACCGAACCCGAGGTGCTCCTCTCCGCAGGTGTCGAGCCGTGGACGGACCTGCCGGTCTGGCTGCCCGCCGGAGAGCTCTACGACACCCTGCACATGGGTGACGTAGCCAAGGCGCACGCAGCCGGTCTGCGCTGCAGACCGGTCGGCGAAACCGTCGCCGACACCTGGGCCTGGCTGCGCGAGCGGGGAGGGGCCGCCCCGCAGCGGCCGGACCGGCCCCCGGTCGGTCTCGACGCGCAGACCGAGGCGAAGCTGCTCGGCGCGCCCGACAGGCCTTAGCGTGGCCCGATGACCGAACAGTTGCTGCACCTCACGGAAGAGCCCCTGTGGGAGGCCGCCCGCAGGGCGGGGACGTACGAGATGTCCACCCGTGGCCGCACCCTGCGGGAGGAGGGATTCATCCACTGCTCGCTGCCCCGTCAGCTTCCGTCTGTGGCCCGGGCGTTGTACGGGTCCGACGCCGCCGGCCTGGTGGTCCTGGTCATCGACCCCGGCCGTCTCCCGGCACCCGTCCGGTACGAAGCCATGGAGTCCGGTGGCGAGGAGTTCCCTCACATCTACGGGCCGCTGCCGACGAGCGCGGTCGTCGAAGTGCGCCCCTGGGACGGGCACATGGCACAGGAGGACGGTGAGGCGGGATGATCAGCCCTCTTGTAGCGGTGACGGGCGCCGGCGGGGCGGTCGGCGGCCGGGTGGCCGCACGGCTGGCCCGGACCGGCGTGCCCGTGCGACTTCTGGGCCGGAACCCTTCCCGGCTGCCCGAACTGCCGGGCGCGACCGTCGGGCCCCCCGCCCCGTACGGCGACGGTGAGGCGATGCGACGCGCGCTCGACGGGGCGCACACCATGTTCCTCGTCTCGGCGCACGAGAGCCCCGACCGGGTGCGCGAGCACATCACGGCGGTGGACGCGGCCGTCGCGGCGGGCGTCGAACGGATCGTGTACGTGTCCTTCCTCGGCGCCGCCCCGGAAGCGACGTTCACCTTCGCACGCGACCACTGGCACACCGAGGCGCACCTGCGGATGGTGGACGTGCGCCACACCTTCCTGCGCGACAGCTGGTACCTGGCGGGACTTCCCGCGATGACGGGCGCCGACGGCGTGCTGCGCGGGCCGGGCGGCGACGGGCGGGTCTCCGCCGTGGCGCACGAGGACATCGCCGACGCGGCGTCAGCCGTCCTGCTGGAGGAGGGGAGCGGTCACGACGGTATGACGTACGACCTCACGGGGCCCGAGGCGTTCACCCTCGCGGAGGCGGCCGAGGAGCTGAGCCGCCGCACCGGCCGCACCATCCGCTACGTCCCCGAGACCCGGGAGCAGGCCTACGCGTCCCGCGCCCACCACGGCGCCCAGGACTGGGAGGTGGCTGGCTGGGTCACGTCGTACGAGGCCATCGCGGCGGGGGAGCTGGCAGTGGTCTCGAACGCCGTACCCGCCCTCACGGGTCACCCGGCCAAGAGCCTGGCCGACTACCTGCGGGAGAACCCGGACAGCTACCGCCACCTTCTTCCGGGATCCTGACCGGGCCTGACCGGACCGGCCCGTACCGGCCCCGGCCGACGCGCCCGGGCCCACACGGGCCCATACACAGGGCCCTGACGGGGCCTGCGTTTGGGCCCATTCGCGGGCCCCTGGACCTATGGCCGGATCGGCGCCTCTTCCCTAGTGTCTATGCGGGTAGATAGTGGCGTGCCCATTACAAATGCACGTCCTGGGGCATGCCCGACTCCGACGACACGTGCCCGATCAGCAGCCCTGAGGGAGAGAACATGTGCGATTCCTGTGCGACGGCGGCCGAGGCGACCACGCCGGAAGGGGCTGAGCCGCACGGCGGACTTTCCCGTCGCGGCCTGCTTGCCGGGCTGGGACTCGGCCTGGGCATCTCCGCAGCGGGTCCGGCCGCCGGAGCCGCGACGGCTTCCGCGGCCCAGTCGGCTTCCGGGGGCGCCACGCCGACGGCTGCGGCGGCTTCGGCGAAGAACGGCAGATGGTCCAATCCTGCTTTGGGCCGTTTCCCCGGCGGCGGCCACTACGGCGCTCCCCGGGGCGGTGCCGCGCACGCCGGTCAGGACGTATCGAACCCGACAGGCACCGGGGTCTACGCGGCAGCGGCCGGAACGGTCGTCCGCCGCTCGTGGGGAGGCGGCCTCACCGGCCGGACCGGTAACGCGCTGGTCATCTCGCACGGCGGCGGCCAGTACACCTACTACGGTCACCTCAACGCCTACCGGGTCGCGCTCAACGCCACGGTCGCCGCCGGTCAGCGCATCGCCGACATGGGGGCCACCGGCAATGTGACGGGACCTCACCTGCACTTCGAGACGCATTCGGGTGGGCTCGGCGTCACGGTCAACCCGGTCACCTTCCTGGCTGCCCGGGGTGTGGACCTGGGCGGCGGCTGGCCCAGGATCGACCCCGGCGCGAGCGGCGCGACGGTCGTCGTCATCCAGCACCTCATGACGCAGCGCGGCTACGGGCTGGTCGCCGACGGGCAGTACGGCACGGTGTCTTCCAACGCCGTCAAGCACTTCCAGAGCGCCAAGGGGCTGGTGGCCGACGGTCAGGTGGGCCCGGCGACCTGGCCGCACCTCGTTCACACACTGCGGCAGGGAAGCAGCGGCTCTCATGTCCGGGCGCTGCAGACCGCTTTGAACAGGCGCAGCGCGGGCCTGGTTGTCGACGGCACGTTCGGAACGGTCACGACGACCGCCGTGCGCACCTACCAGGGCGTCAACCGGCTGGTCGTCGACGGCGAGGCGGGCCCGGTGACCTGGCAGGCGCTGGTCGGCTGACACCGGTCCGGTGAACCCGGCTCAGCCGTGAAAGCAGACCGCACCCGGTCCTCGACGGACGCCGTTCTCGGCGGCCTGCGGACCGGGTGCGGACCGGTAGGTCATATGACCAGCGAGATCGCGGGTCAGACGGCCTAGCCGGAGATCAAGCCTTCTTGGTCTCCCAGAAGATCGTGTCGATCTGGGCGATCAGGTCCAGAGCCTTCTGGCCCGTGGCCGGGTCGTTCGAACCCTTGGCCGCGGAGAGCGCCTTCAGGGTGTCGTTGACCAGCTGGTGCAGCTCCGGGTACTTCTCGAAGTGCGGGGGCTTGAAGTAGTCGCTCCAGAGCACCGAGACGTGGTGCTTCGCGAGCTCGGCGCGCTGCTCCTTGATCAGAACGGCGCGCGTGCGGAAGTCCGCGTCCTCATTGGCCTGGTACTTCTCCTGGACGGCCTTGACGGACTCCGCCTCGATGCGGGCCTGGGCCGGGTCGTACACGCCGCAGGGCAGGTCGCAGTGGGCGCTGACCTTCACCTTGGGGGCAAACAGGCGGGAAAGCATGGAGCTGTCCTTCCTCGTGATCGTCTTCTCAGGTGGGACATTACTCCGTGGGAGGCCCCTTTCAGCGGCTGCCCCCTGGGGCTTAGGCCAAAAGTCCGGGGTGAGGATGGGACCGTCGGCCGAAAATACGCAGTGGTGCGCGCAGCCGTGTACCGGAGGATGGACGGGGAGGTGCCACAGATGCCGGAACCGGCGGAGGAGCCGTGGAGCGGGCGGGCGGCGCGCAGGCCGTTCCAGGTGGTGGAGGTGACGGGGCCGTCGATGGTGCCCACGCTCTACCACGGGGACCTGCTGCTCGTGCAGCGCGGGGCGCCGGTGCGCCCGGGGGACGTGGTGATCCTGCGTCATCCGCTCCAGCAGGACCTGCTGGTCGTGAAGCGGGCATCCGAGCGACGCGGCGGCGGCTGGTGGGTGCTCGGGGACAACTCGTTCGCGGGCGGGGACAGCACGGACTACGGGACGGTGCCCGAAGAGCTCGTGCTGGCCCGGGTGCGGGCCCGCTACCGCCCGCTGAGGAAGGATCAGCGGTCGGTGGCCGGGCTGGTGGGCTGGGCGGTGTCGGCGGTGCGCCGGGTCTCGTCGGAGCGCTCGGACTCCAGGCGCTTGCGGGCCCGGTAGGCGGTGATACGACAGAATCTGCTACGCCAGGTGTACCCGCCGTGCCGCAGAAGGCAACCGCCGCCAAGACAGGGCGGCTTATGGGGAGTTATCAGTGTGGAGGGAATGCGTCGATGTATGCGATCTCTGCCTCTCAATACAGCGCACTTGGTACGCACCGGATAGGCGGGTTTCGCATGTCGGGGAAAATAGATGCGGTACGGGTACTCGCCCCCGTACCGCATCTATGGCTTAGCTTTTCGTCCGGTCAATCAAGGCTTGGGGTACCAGGTAATACCACCCCAAGATCCGCTGACGTATTTCTGATATCCGCGCTGGGTTACCTCGGTTGTGGAACCGCAGGTAGCAGTGCTGTAGCCCGCGGTGGACAGAGCGCCGCCATACACCTTGGCCGCGCCACCGAGGGCGAGGCAGTTGGCGACCGCGCGCACCTTCTGCCCGCATTTAGGTGCTTCCGTGTAGACCTTCGAGCCGTTACTCGTTGATACCGGTGTGACCAGATAACCGCAGCTGGGGTCAGCGGCAGCGGTGCCTCCAAGGGCAAGGACGCCTCCGGCGACAAGCGCGGCTGCACCGATTGCGGATGCCAGCTTCTTGATCAAGGTCCCCCCAAGTTGTGAACGTTTTGCTTCTAAACGCCAGAAAATCTGATGGGCCGCAATTTGCGCTGCCCTGCCTAGTCTTTATATGTGATTTCCGCGGATGTGGGCAATTATTTTTTCGGCCTCCGTGTGGCTGGAATTTTATCCGATTGTGGTTCGTTTGGTTGCATTGCGTAAGTTTGGGCGCGCTGGAAGGTTTGGCGTCGAGCTTCGAGTTGGGGGGCAAAGATTCCGTCCATGCTTCGGTTCGGCAGAAGTGGTTTCCGATGTTCTTCTACTGCGCGGAACCTTTCAGCTGGCGGACCCATAAAGTCGGTTCAGGGCGGGTCGGTTGGGCGGGTAACTGTGATCGCGAGTCGCGTGCTGTGGCTTCAGGGTGGATGGTCAAGGCGTCATTTCGGGCCCTCTGGAGGTCGACGTGGTCGCTGTGATTCCGCTACCGGCCGCTGGGAAGGGATCAGCGGTCGGTGTTCGGGCTGCTGGGCTGGGCGGTGTCGGCGGTGCGCCGCGTCCCGGCGGAGCCCTCCGACACCTGGCGCTTGCGGGCGCGGTAGGCGGCGACGTTGGCCCGGGTCGCGCAGCGGTCCGAGCAGTAGCGCCGGGAGCGGTTCGTCGAGGTGTCGAGATAGGCGTTGCGGCACGGTGCGGCCTCGCACAGGCCGAGCCGGTCCACGCCGTGCGAGGTGAGGTGGAAGGCGAGGCCCATCGCCGCGATCGAGGCGTAGCCCGCCGTCGCGTTCGACGGGTGGTCGGCGAGGTGCATGTGCCAGTCCGGCGTGCCGTCCTCGGCCCGGGTGTCGTGGCCCGAGATCTGCGGACTCACCGGGAACTCCAGCAGCAGTGAGTTGAGCAGATCGACCGCGAGGGTCTCGTCGCCGCCGTCCGCCGCCTCGAAGACCGCGCGGAGCCGGGCCCGCACGGACCGGAAGCGGGTCACGTCCCCGTCGGCCGCACGGCGGGCCGCCTGCGCGTTGGCGCCGAACAGGTCGCGGACGGACTCGACCGTGGTGAGGGAGTCCGTGCCCCGGGCCGGCTCCTCGGTGTTGACCAGACGCACGGCGTAGTCCGAGTAATAGGCCAATTCCACTTGTAGTCCTTACGGTGTGGGTCTATGGTCGATGTGTCGACCAGTGTAATGGGTGGTCGTCCTCAATGGGTATTACAAGTGTGCGTGACGAGGTGGAGGTCCGGGTGACGGCGACAGGCACCGACTGGCAGTCCTGGCAGGAGAGCTGGGACCGGCAGCAGGAGTGGTACATGCCGGACCGCGAGGAGCGGTTCCGGGTGATGCTGGACATGGTCGAGGCCGTGGTGGGGCCCGAACCGAGAGTGCTCGACCTGGCGTGCGGTACGGGCAGTATCACGGACCGGCTCCTCAGGAGGTTCCCCCGAGCCACCAGCACGGGCGTCGATCTCGACCCCGCGCTGCTCGCCATCGCGCGTGGCACCTTCGAGGGGGACGACCGGGTCACCTTCGTCACCGCCGACCTGAAGGACGCAGCCTGGACCCAGCGGCTTCCGTACCCCGCGTACGACGCCGTGCTCACCGCAACCGCACTGCACTGGCTGCACAGCGAGCCGCTCGCCACCCTCTACGGGCAGATCGGCGGACTGGTCAGGGACGGCGGGGTCTTCATGAACGCGGACCACATGATCGACACCGACACCCCCCGCATCAACGCCGCCGAACGCGCCCAGCGGCACGCGGTCATGGACCGGGCCAGGGACCGGGGTGCCGTGGACTGGGCGGACTGGTGGGCCCTGGCGGCGAAGGACCCGGTCCTCGCGGAGCCCACGGCCGAGCGGTTCGCGATCTACGGCGAGCACGCGGACGGTGACATGCCGTCCGTCCACTGGCACGCCCGCACGCTGCGCGAGGCCGGCTTCGCGGAGGCGCGGGCGGTCTGGGCCTCGCCGTCGGACAGCCTGGTCCTCGCAGTGAAGTAGGGCGGCGGTACGAAGACCGAGGGGCGGCTGCGGCCGCCCCTCGATCCGTTCCGGCCCCCGCTGCAACCTGCCGCCCCCGCCGGCGCACTGGAAGGGTGAGACGGTCCGCACCCGCGGGCCCGGAGAGGGGCGCCGATGACGCGGAGCGACGACGACGCCGCACTGCACGCGTTCGTGGAGAGCAGACGCACCGCGCTGTTCCGCAGCGCCTACCTGCTGTGCGGTGACCGGCACGAGGCGGAGGACCTGGTCCAGACGACCCTGGTCAAGGTCGTGCTCGGCGGGAAGCGCCACGGACGCCTCGACAACATCGAGGCGTACGCACGCAAGACCCTGGTCAACACCCACATCGCCGCCCGCCGCCGGTTCTGGCGGCGTGAGCGGCCGTACGGCGAACTGCCCGACAACGCGGGCGAACAGGCCGACTCGGACACCGGTCTGCTGGTCCGGGCGGCGCTCGCCCGGCTCACGGCCAGGCAGCGGGCGGTGCTGGTGCTGCGCTACTGGGAGGACCTGAGCGTGGAGGCCACGGCCGAAGCGCTCGGGATGCGGGAGAACACGGTCAAGAGCCACACGGCTCGGGGCCTGGCGGCGCTGCGCGCCGGCATGACGGCGGACCTGGCGGAGGAACTCGTATGAACACCGTGCACCAACTGCTGGAGCGGGCCGTCGAGTCCGCAGGGAGCCCCGCGGTCTCGACGGAGGCGGTCCACGCCCGGGCGGCCAGGGTCCGGTTCAGGCGCCGGGCCGCGGTGTCCACCGCCGCGCTCGCGGTGGTCGCCACCGGGGCCGTCACCCTGCCGGGCATCGTCGGCGGCGAGCAGCATGAGCAGGCCTCGGTGGCCGCGTCACCGGTGGCCCGGGCCGACGGGAGCGGGAAGGCGGACCGCCTCGCCGCGCTGCTGCCGCCGGACGTGGGCAGCGTCGAACGGGTCTCGCTGGCCGTCCTGGTCAAGGGTGCGACGCCTGAGCAGGCGCGGACGACGTACACCGGGCCGCTGGACGGGGAGTACATGGTCCGCAAGGACGGCGGTACCGGCTACCTCGTCCTGTCCTTCATGGACCGCACCGCGGTGAGCAAGAAGTTCGGTGCCGGGGCCGGACCGGACAACCTCTGCGAGACCCGGGGCAACGAGCCGTCCCTCACCGACTGCGTCCGTGAGGAGCGGCCGGACGGCAGCGTCCTGACGACATGGAGCGACTCGATGGACCACGGCGACGGCGGCACACCCGAGTGGGGCCGTGAGGTCGTCGGCAGGCTGGTGCTGAAGGACGGGTCGATCCTGGCCGCGCGCTCCAGCACGGGCTACCTCGGCGAACGGTCCCAGGGCCAGCTGCTCAGGACCCCGCCGGTCGGCCAGGAGGAACTGGGCACCCTGCTCACGCGTCCCGGGCTGCTGCCCCGGAAGTAGCGGGAAACGGCGAGGAGGGCGGTACGGACCGGGTCCGTACCGCCCTCCTCGTGCTGCCGGCAGAGGTGTTACAGCACCTTCGACAGGAAGGACTTCGTCCGGTCGTGCTGAGGGTTCGTCAGGACGTCACGCGGGTGGCCGGACTCGACCACGACGCCGTCGTCCATGAAGACCAGCGCGTCACCGACCTCACGGGCGAAGCCCATCTCGTGGGTGACGACGATCATTGTCATGCCCTCCTCCGCGAGGCCGCGCATGACGTCCAGGACGTCGCCGACCAGTTCCGGGTCGAGCGCCGACGTCGGCTCGTCGAAGAGCATCAGCTTCGGTTCCATGGCCAGCGCGCGGGCGATCGCCACGCGCTGCTGCTGTCCGCCGGAGAGCTGGGACGGGTAGTTGTTCGCCTTGTCGGACAGGCCGACCCGGTCCAGCAGTTGTCCCGCGCGGGCCCAGGCGACGGCCCTGGTCTCGCCCTTGACCTGGACCGGGGCCTCCATGACGTTCTCGAGGGCCGTCATGTGAGGGAACAGGTTGAAGCGCTGGAAGACCATGCCGATGTCACGGCGCTGGAGAGCGACTTCGCTGTCCTTGAGCTCGTAGAGCTTGTCGCCCTTCTGGCGGTAGCCGACCAGGTCGCCGTCGACGTACAGCCGTCCGGCGTTGATCTGCTCCAGGTGGTTGATGCACCGCAGGAACGTCGACTTGCCGGAACCGGACGGGCCGATCAGGCAGAACACCTCACGCGGGGCGACCTCCAGGTCGATGCCCTTGAGGATGTGCGCGGGGCCGAAGGACTTGTGGACGCCCTCGGCCTTCACCATGGCGGTCATGCGGAGACACCCTCCGAAGGACGGTTGCTGAAGGAGGCGAGGTTGACCTTGACCCGCTGCCACGGGGTCAGCGGCAGGCTGCGCAGGGTGCCTCGGGCGAAGCGGCGCTCCAGGTAGTACTGGCCGACGCTGAACACGCTGGTCATCGCGATGTACCAGATGGAGGCGACGAACAGCATCTCCATCACCGCGTAGCTGGTCGAGCCGATCTGCGACGTGGAGCGCAGCAGCTCGTTGTAGGTGACCGCGTAGACCAGGGACGAGGTCTTCAGCATGTTGATGAACTCGTTGCCGGTCGGCGGGATGATCACCCGCAGGGCCTGCGGGAGCACCACGCGGCGCATCGTCTTCGCCTGGGTCATGCCGAGCGCGTGCGAGGCCTCGGTCTGGCCCTCGTCCACCGACTGGATGCCCGCCCGGACGATCTCCGCCATGTACGCGGCCTCGTTGAGGGCCAGACCCAGCAGGGCGCACATGAACGGCGACATCACATCGGTCATCTCGTCCTTGTAGATGAACGGGATGTTGAGGACCGGGAAGATCAGGGCCAGGTTGAACCAGAGGAGCAGCTGCACGTAGACCGGGGTGCCGCGGAAGAACCAGATGTACAGCCACGCGACCCAGCTGGTCACGGGGTTCTTGGAGAGCCGCATGACGGCGAGCACCACGCCCAGGATCACACCGAGGATCATGGCGAACACACTGATCATCAGCGTGCGGCCCGCCCCGGCCATGACGGTGTCGTCGAACAGCTTGTCCTGGACCGCCTGCCACTGGATGTCGCCCTGCGAGAAGGCGTAGACCAGGGCCGCCAGCAGCGCGAGCACGACCACGCCGCTGATCCAGCGGCCGACGTGCCGGACGGGGATGGCCTTGATGGTCTCCGGTGCGACGGTGGTGGCCTTGGAGACGGGTGCGTCGGCGACCGATGGGCCGCCGGGCACCTTGTCGAACTTGTCAGTCACGGTGACTGCCCTTCGGTGGTGCGCCGGTCACTTGCCGCCGTTGATGGCGGCCTTGTCGATCGCGCCGGTGCCGGCACCCCACTTGTCGAGGACCTTCTGGTAGGAACCGTCGGCGATGATCGCGTCCACGGCCTCCTTGAGGGCGTCACGCAGATCGGTGTTGTCCTTGTTGACGCCGATGCCGAACGGGCCGGCGTCCACCTGCTCACCGACAACTTCGTAGTCCTTGCCGCCGTTGGCCTTGCGGGCCAGGTCGAGGGCGACCGGGTAGTCGTTGACACCGGCGACGGCGCCGCCCGACTTCACGCGGGTCTGGGCCTCGGTGTCGTTCTCGAAGGACTGGATGTCGACGGCCTTCTTGCCGCCGTCCGTGCAGGCCTTCGACTGCTTCTGCAGGGCCTTCTCGTACGTGGTGCCGCGCTGGACCGCCGCGCCCTTGCCGCACAGGTCCTTGATGGACTTGATGCCCTCGGGGTTGCCCTTCTTGGTGTAGACGGCGGTGCCGGCCAGGAAGTAGTCGACGAAGTCCATGCCCTTCCCGAGCTTCTTGCCGTCTTCCAGACCCTCCTGGCGGTCCTTCGTGTCCGTGATCGAGGACATGATGACGTCGTGTCGGCCGCTGTACAGAGAGGTGATCAGGCCTTCGAAGGAACCGGAGGTGAACTCCAACTTCACACCGAGCTGCTTGCCGAGCGCCTCGGCGAGGTCGGGGTCCACACCGACGATCTTGCCGTTCTCGACGGACTCCATCGGCGCGTACTCGGCATTCGTGCCGACCTTGATGACGCCGGACTTCTGGTACTTCTGCGGGAGCTTGTCGAAGAGCGGGGCGCTGTTCTCGGACGTGTCGTTCCCGGCCTTCGTCGAACCGCTGTCGGTCTGGTCGCCACAGGCGGTCAGCAGCAGGGTGCCGGCGACCGCGACTGCGCAGACCGCGGCAATCCGGGACTTCGCGGCCGTACGGCAGAGGGTGCTTGCGGTCATGATCGGAATCCTCCGGCGGTGAGGGAGCGCTGGTCAGGTGGTCACGCACGCACCTTCGAGTGACGCCACCTTGTGTGATTACGGCATCTTGCCATTCGGACTCACCCGATCAGGGGGCCGGGCATGTCAAAATCGGGTAACGGGCGACCCCCGAACATCAATGGGCCGGTGCCGCAGGGCCGGACCATCTGCTGGAAAGTGCGTGCTCCTCCGGAGAATCTCCGGTGCGTCTCGACCTACGGACGGCCTTTGTAGCCCTTAGTGGACTTGTCCAGATATTCGGCTATGAGTCATGTCACCGAGTCGATACCGACTCGTAAGAGGCCCGGTCCGTCCGGTAAGAAAGACCTTTACACCCCTCATCCGGGGCTCAGGGCGCGTGTGCGGCGCGCCCGCGCGTATCTGTTCCCCCTGCCGGAGCGGTCCGACCGCTCAGTGCCGGGAACGTACGCGGTGCCCGCCCACCCCTCCTCAACCAGGAGTGGCCACCCTCAAATGATGAAGACTTAAGGGGTCAACACAATGGCAGCGGAGATCGTCAATCCTCGCAGCGACAGCAAGACGCACGGCACTGCCGGTGCGGAAGGGCTCAGCAGTGCGGACGAGCCCTTCGACCCGGCTTTCGCCCTGCACCGCGGCGGGAAGATGGCCGTGCAGGCCACCGTTCCGATCCGCGACAAGGACGACCTGTCCCTCGCGTACACGCCCGGCGTGGCCAAGGTGTGCAGCGCCATCGCCGAGAATCCCGAGCTCGTCCACGACTACACCTGGAAGTCGCAGGTCGTGGCCGTCGTGACGGACGGTACCGCCGTCCTCGGTCTGGGCGACATCGGGCCCGAGGCGTCCCTCCCCGTGATGGAGGGCAAGGCGATCCTCTTCAAGCAGTTCGGCGGTGTCGACGCGGTGCCCATCGCGCTCGCCACGACCGACGCGGACGAGATCGTGGAGACCGTCGTGCGCCTCGCGCCGTCCTTCGGCGGGGTGAACCTGGAGGACATCTCGGCCCCCCGGTGCTTCGAGATCGAGCGCAAGCTCCAGGAGCGTCTCGACATCCCGGTCTTCCACGACGACCAGCACGGCACGGCCGTGGTGACCCTCGCGGCCCTGCGCAACGCGGCGAAGCTGTCCGGCCGGACGCTCGGTGACCTGCGTGCCGTCATCTCCGGCGCCGGCGCGGCGGGTGTGGCCATCGCGAAGTTCCTGCTGGAGGCCGGCATCGGCGATGTCGCCGTCGCCGACCGCAAGGGCATCGTCAGCGGCGACCGCCACGACCTCACGGACGTCAAGCGCGAGCTGGCGGAGATCACCAACCGGGCGGGCATCACCGGCTCCCTGGAGACGGCCCTGGCCGGCGCCGACGTCTTCATCGGTGTCTCCGGCGGTACGGTCCCCGAGCCGGCTGTGGCCTCGATGGCGCCCGGCGCGTTCGTGTTCGCCATGGCCAACCCGAACCCCGAGGTCCACCCCGACGTCGCGCACAAGTACGCGGCCGTGGTGGCGACAGGGCGGTCCGACTACCCGAACCAGATCAACAACGTGCTGGCGTTCCCGGGCATCTTCGCGGGCGCGCTGCAGGTGCGGGCCTCCCGGATCACCGAGGGAATGAAGATCGCCGCGGCGAACGCGCTGGCGGACGTGGTCGGCGACGAGCTGGCCGCGGAGTACGTGATCCCGTCGCCCTTCGACGAGCGGGTCGCTCCCGCCGTCACGGCCGCGGTGGCCGCGGCCGCCCGCGCCGAGGGTGTCGCGAGGCGCTGACGCAGAAAGGGGCGGGGCGGGGTGCGCGGGCCGCACCCCGCCCCGCCCCTTTGCGCAGTCCGCCGCGGCCTTCCGGGTGCGGGCGCCGTCCGTCCCCGGAGGGCGCCTCCGTACGCGGGGGCGGGCTGGGGCGTGTGTCACACCGCCGAACAGTTACGTCACGGCGCGTCACGGCCTATCGTCGTGGCCATGTTCGCCGCCTACGCAGCCCGCATCGACCGTGACCGGCCCCTGGACGGCCTCGAGCTGGGTGAACGCCCGGCGCCCGAGGCGCGGCCCGGGTGGACCACCGTCCAGGTCCGGGCCGCATCTCTCAACCATCACGACCTCTGGTCCCTGCGCGGTGTGGGCCTCGCCGAGGACAAGCTGCCCATGATCCTCGGCTGCGACGCCGCGGGCGTGGACCAGGACGGCAACGAGGTCGTCCTGCACTCCGTCATCGGCCAGACGGGACACGGCGTCGGCCCGGACGAGCCGCGCTCCATCCTCACCGAGCGCTACCAGGGCACGTTCGCCGAGCAGGTCACCGTCCCCAGCTGGAACGTCCTGCCGAAGCCGAAGGAGCTCACCTTCGAGCAGGCGGCCTGCCTGCCGACCGCATGGCTCACTGCGTACCGGATGCTGTTCACCAATGCCGGTGTGCGGCCCGGTGACTCGGTTCTGGTGCAGGGGGCGGGCGGTGGTGTCGCCACCGCCGCGATCGTGCTCGGCAAGGCCGCCGGCCTCCGGATGTTCGCCACCAGCCGTGACGAGGCCAAGCGCAAGCGGGCCGTCGAGCTGGGGGCCGTGGAGGCCTACGAGCCCGGCGCCCGGCTGCCGAAGCGCGTCGACGCCGTCATCGAGACCGTCGGAGCGGCGACCTGGTCGCACTCGGTGAAATCGCTGCGGCCCGGCGGCACCCTGGTCATCTCCGGTGCCACCAGCGGCGACCGGCCCTCGCACGCCGAGCTGACCCGGATCTTCTTCCTGGAGCTCAGGATTGTCGGCTCCACGATGGGCTCCAAGGACGAACTGGAGGACCTGCTGTCGTTCTGCGCGGCCACCGGGGTGCGGCCCGTCATCGACGAGACCCTGCCGCTGGACCGGGCCCGCGAGGGCTTCGAGCGGCTGGCCGCCGGTGATCTCTTCGGGAAGATCGTCCTCACCACCTCGTGAGGGACGCGGCGGAACTGCTGACCACGGAGGGGCTGTCGCTCCGGCCCTGGCGGCCGGACGACGCTCCGGCGGTGCGCCGCGCCTTCGCGCCCGCGGAGATGGCGCGGCAGGTGGGCCGGCCCGTCACGACCACGGCCGAGGCATCGGAATGGATCGCTGACCGGGAGGACGAGCGGAAGGCCGGCAGCGGATACACCTGGGCCGTCGTCCGTGGGGGAGCCGCACTCGGGTCTGTCGCCGTGACCTCGGTGGATCATGTGCACAACACCGGGTGGGTCTCGTACTGGACCACCGAAACCGCCCGCGGTACCGGTGTCGCCGCCGCGGGCCTGCGCGTCCTGGCCCGCTGGGCCTTCGGCGGCCTGGGGCTCCACCGGCTGGAGCTCGGGCACAGGACGAACAATCCTGCTTCCTGCACCGTCGCCGTGCGGGCCGGTTTCGCCGTGGAGGGAATCGAGCGGAACAAGCTCCGCTACGGGGACGTCCGGTACGACGTGGAACGCCACGCACGCCTCGCCACCGACGATGTCAACTTTGATTGACAAGGGGCGGGCGTCAATGTAGGTTGACATCATGACCGAAGCAACGGATCTCGCCGCACGTGCCGGTGACCGCGACCCGCGCGTCGGGCTGCGGGCCGTCGCCGCGCTGCGGAGGCTGCTCGAGCAACTCGAAGCCGTCCAGGTGAGAAGCGCCCGTGTCCAGGGATGGTCGTGGCAGGAGATCGCTGCCGAGCTGGGTGTCAGCAGGCAGGCCGTGCACAAGAAGTACGGGAGGCATTGATGTTCGAGCGATTCACCGAGGGAGCGCGGGCGACCGTGACCGGCGCCGTGACCCATGCCGAGCGGGCAGGGGCCGACTCCGTCACCGAGGAGCACCTGCTGCTCTCCCTCCTGGACCGGAAGAGCAGCCGCGCCTCCTTCGCCGTCGCCGCTCTCGGGCTCGTCGACCGGCGGGCCTCGATGGAGGCGGCGCTCGCGGAGGCCCGCCGCCGGGGCGGGCTCACCAGGGCCGACACCGAGGCGCTCGCCGGTATCGGGATCGACGTCACCGAGATCCTGACCCGGGTTGAAGGCATCCACGGTGAGGGAGCCCTGGCGGGCGCTCGCGGGAGCCGGCGCCGGTGGTCCGGTCGGCGCCCTTTCACGGGCGGCGCCAAGGGCATTCTGGAAAAGTCCCTGCGCATCGCGCTCGGCCGGCGTGACCGCTTCATCGGCGAGGAGCACCTGCTGCTGGCCCTGACCGCCTGCCCCGGCGTCGTCGCCGATGTACTGGCCGAGAACGGTGCGACCTACGCCACGGTGGAGCGGGCACTGTACGGAGACGGCGGGGAGAGCCGCGCGGCGAGCTGACAGGCCCCCGCCGCCCGGTCGTGGGTCCACGGCCGGGCGGCGGGCGGAATTCACGACGCGCCCTTGGAGCCCTTCGCCTCGTCGGCCGTTCCCCGCAGCAGCGAGTCGATGTGCGTCGCGGCGGTGGCCAGATGACCGCGGGCCTCGGAGAGCTGGGCCCCGGTGACGCCGTGGTCCCGGGCAGCGTCACGGATGTCGTCGCGGAAGCGGTCCAGCAGGCGGTCCAGGTCGCGGGCCGGATCGCCGGTGGTCGCGGCGTCGGCGGCCCACTCGATGTCCGGCTCCTCGGGCGCGGGGCGGCTGTAGGAAGGCCAGGTGCCGGTTCTCGCGAAGTTGCCGAACTGGCCGGTGATCTCAGCCAGTCCGTCCCGCACGCCCGCGGGCCAGTCGCCCCGCGAGAAGTGCTCCTGGACCTGGCGCGCGGCGTTCTGCATCTGCTCCCGCGCCTTCTCGTGCGCTTCCTGGGCCTGGCGGCGGGCCCGGTCCGCGTCCTCACGGGCCCTGCGGGACTCGTCCTTCGCCCTGCGGGCCTGCTCCTTCCACTCCTGCTTGGCCTTGCGCAGCTCCTCCTTCGCCGTGTGCCACGCCTCCTTGTCCCCTGGACCGGAATCCCAGCCGCTCCGGTCGCCGCCGGTGGTGTGCCGGGACTCGGAGGCCGCGGCGCGCATCTCGCTGCGAAGGCGGCCGGCCGCGCCCCGCACGTCGTCGCGGATCTCGGCGGCCAGCTCGGACACGGACTCGCGGATCTCCAGCTCCAGATCGGCCAGCTCGCCGCTGCGGCCCGCCAGCTCGGCCCGTCCGGCGTCGGTGATGGAGTAGACCTTGCGACCGCCTTCGGTGGCGTGGGTGACCAGGCCTTCGGCCTCCAGCTTGGCCAGCCGCGGATACACGGTGCCCGCCGACGGTGCGTACAGCCCCTGGAAGCGCTCTTCCAGGAGCCGGATCACCTCGTATCCATGGCGGGGGGCCTCGTCCAGCAGCTTGAGGAGGTACAGCCGCAGACGGCCGTGGGCGAATACGGGAGCCATGTCAGAGCACCTTTCCGGTCGGCTCGGCATCATGCGCGCTGTCCTGGGAGGGTGGGCGGCGCAGCAGGGCGATCGAGCCCGAGACGGTGGTCGCCTTCAGCTTCCCCCTGCCCGCTCCCAGCGTGCCGGTGATCTTCTTCGCGCCCCATTGGCCGCCCACGCGCAGGTCCTCGAAAGCGTTGGACACGGTGCCGCTCGCGGTGTTCGCCTCGACCCTCGCGTCCGCGGGGTGAGGCAGCCGGATGGCGATCTCCCCGGACACCGAGGTGAGTCTGATGTCGGTCGGATTCGGCGAGGTGTCGAGATCGAGCACCAGGTGGCCCGTGACGGACTCCGCCCGGACCGAGGTGCCGGCGCCCTCGACGACCGTGAGGTCTCCGGACACGGACTGGAAGCGGAGGTCACCGGTGACGGCCTGGGCCTCCAGGTTGCCGGACACGGTCTCGGCCCGGACGGCTCCGGAGAGGTCGACCAGGGTGTTGTCGCCCGAGATGCCCCGCAGCTCGGTGCGTCCTCCGATGCCCGAGACGACAGCCTCGGCGCCGACCGCGCCCACCTCCACCGCCGCGCCGGCCGGGACGGCGAGCGAGACCGCGGCGCTTCGGCGCGGGCTCCGGCGGTCGAGCCAGGTGAGAAGGCCCTGCCAGGGCAGATCTTCGTAGGCGACGGTGAGGGTGCCGCCCTCCAGGGTCACCATCAAGGGAGGCCCTTCGATCGCGGTCACCTCCAGCCGGGCGGTCGGTTCGTCCGTGCCGACGACATTGACCATGCCGTCGACGATGCGCACGTTGAGTGCTGTCACGGGGGCGTCGAAGGTGAGCTTCCGGGGCTCGGCGACGCTCCATGTCGACTCAGGCATGAATCTGACCCTTCCGCTGGGTGGCAAGACGCAACATATCGCGTCAACCTGAGAACACGATATATCGCGAATCGGTAAAGTCAAGGGTGAGTCGAACGGGCGCTCGCGGAGGGCGGAGGTCGGAGGTCGGAGGCGGAGGGTGGAAGGAGGGCGGTAGGGGCGCGGGTGGCGCCACGAAGGCGCCAGGAGGGCGACGAAAGCAAGATGAATGGTTCATGTGCTGCCAAATTGCCCTAGCGTGAGGGCATGACCGCGACATCCGTGGGCGCCCTACTGCTGTGCCGGGCCGACCCCGAGACCGTACGGCCCGTGGCCCGTCTCCTGCGGGAGAGCATGCTGCTCCTGCCCGCCGGAGAGGGCTGGAGCGTGCTCGTCCCCGAGGGCAAGCCCTGGAGGAGGGACGGACGCGTGGGCGGCAGAACACCGGCTGACGGCGGCGTTGGCGGCACACCGGCGGACGGCAGCGGTCCGGAGCCCGTCGACCGCGTCGTCGGCGGATGGGCCACCGCCCTCGCGGTGGGTTCCACCTGGCCTGTGCTCGCCCTGTGGTGGGACGGCGACCGTGCCGGCTACACCCTCGCCTCGGGCTTCCGCCGTCCGGTCGGCTACATCTGGCTGGCCGACGGCACCCCGGCCGCCGAGGACGAAGCCATGCGGACGTCCGCCCTCCGGCTCGGCCTGGACCCCGTCACCGACGTCCAGGCGCTGGAGGCCCTCACCCGCGCGGATCCGGAGACCGATGCCGACGCCCGGCTCCAGGGCCTGCTCGCCGTGCTCACCCGGGCCGGGGTGAAGCTGCCGCCCGGGCTGTCGCCCGGCGAGCCGGCCGACCGGCTGCGCTCGGTCGCCGGGATCCATCCGGAGGCGGAGCAGATCGAATGGGCCGGCTGGCGCGACGCCGTGCGTGAGGAACTCGACGCCGTCGAGAGCGGCAGCCTCGGCCCCTGGGTGATCGGCCCGAGGGCCCGTGCGGTGGCCACGGCTCAGGTCGCCACGGGCCTGCCGCTGGCCCTGTGGGGAGCCCGTAGGCGCAGCGGCGGATGGATCGCCGCAGGGCTGGTCCTTCTCCTGCAGGGTCTGCTGGGCTTCGCGTACGACCGCTGCAGGAACGCGGGCGGCGCCGCCGGGCGGTGACTAGTCGTCCTCGTCCTCGTCGTCCAGCCGTGCCAGCCAGGTCGCGAGCCGCTCGACGGGGACCTCGAAGTCGGGGTTGAGGTCGACGAACGTACGGAGCTGCTCGGCGAGCCACTCGAAGGTGACCTCCTCCTCGCCGCGCCGCTTCTCCAGTTCCTCGATGCCACGGTCCGTGAAGTACATGCGACCAGAATAACGAGGCCGGAACGCCGGAGGACCCGGCCCCGCGAGATGCTCGCGGGGCCGGGCCCTCCGATGACGTACAGCCGCTGATCAGGCCTCGAAGACCTCGGCGAGCAGCTGAGCCTGCTCGGCCTGGTGACGCTTGGCCGAACCGACCGCCGGGGACGAACCGCGCGGGCGCGAGATGCGCCGCAGGCGCTCACCGTGCGGCACGTCGGCGCCGACGGCCAGGTCCAGGTGGTCGATCAGGTTGAGCGCGATGAACGGCCACGCACCCTGGTTCGCCGGCTCCTCCTGGGCCCAGAGGTACTTCTCGGCGTTCGGGTACTTGGCGATCTCGGCCTGGATCTCCGCACCCGGCAGCGGGTACAGGCGCTCCAGACGGATGATCGCCGTCTCCGTGTCGCCACGCTTCTCGCGCTCGGCGTCCAGGTCGTAGTAGAGCTTCCCCGACACGAAGACGACCTTGCGGACCGCCTCGGCGCTGACCGTCTCGTCGCCGATCACCGGGCGGAAGCCGCCGGTGGTGAACTCCTCGACCTTCGAGGCCGCCGACTTGAGCCGGAGCATCGACTTCGGTGTGAAGACGATCAGCGGCTTGTGGTGCGGGTTGTGCACCTGCCAGCGCAGAAGGTGGAAGTAGTTCGACGGCAGGGTCGGCATCGCGACCGTCATGTTGTCCTGCGCGCACATCTGCAGGAAACGCTCCGGGCGGGCGGACGAGTGGTCCGGGCCCTGGCCCTCGTAGCCGTGCGGGAGCAGCAGGGTGACGCCGGACGTCTGGCCCCACTTCTGCTCGGCCGAGGAGATGAACTCGTCGACGACGGTCTGGGCGCCGTTGACGAAGTCACCGAACTGGGCCTCCCAGATCACCAGAGACTCCGGGCGGGCCAGCGAGTAGCCGTACTCGAAGCCCATCGCCGCGTACTCGCTGAGCAGCGAGTCGTAGACGTTGTAACGGGCCTGGTCGTCGGAGAGGTAGAGCAGCGGGGTGTAGTCCTCGCCGGTCTTCTGGTCGACGAGCACGGCGTGGCGCTGGCCGAACGTGCCGCGGCGGGTGTCCTGGCCGGCGAGCCGGACCGGGGTGCCCTCCATCAGCAGCGAACCGATGGCCAGGGTCTCGCCCATGCCCCAGTCGATCGTGCCGTTCTCCACGGAGGCCGCGCGGCGCTGCATCTGCGGGAGCAGACGCGGGTGCACCGTGATGCCGTCGGGGATGTTGACCTGCGACTCGGCGATCAGCTTCACGACCTCCGAGGACACCGCGGTGCCGACCGAGACCGGGAACTCCGCCTGGACGTCCGGGACATGCGGCTGGGACGGTGCCGAGGTGGCCTCGCGGACCTCCGCGAAGACCTTCTCCAGCTGGCCCTGGAAGTCCTGGAGGGCCTGCTCGGCCTCTTCCAGCGTGATGTCGCCGCGACCGATGAGGGACTCGGTGTAGAGCTTGCGCACCGAGCGCTTCTTGTCGATCAGGGTGTACATCTGCGGGTTGGTGAACTCCGGGTTGTCGCCCTCGTTGTGACCGCGGCGGCGGTAGCAGATGAGGTCGATGACGACGTCCTTGTTGAACGTCTGCCGGTACTCGAAGGCGAGCCGCGCGACGCGGACCACGGCCTCCGGGTCGTCGCCGTTGACGTGGATGATCGGCGCCTCGATCATGCGCGCCACGTCGGTGGCGTACATCGAGGAGCGCGAGGACTCCGGTGCGGCGGTGAAGCCGACCTGGTTGTTGATCACCACGTGCACGGTGCCGCCGGTGCGGTAGCCGCGCAGCTGCGACATGTTGAGCGTCTCGGCGACGACACCCTGGCCCGCGAAGGCCGCGTCGCCGTGGAGCGCGACGGGCAGGACCGTGAAGTCCGTGCCGCCCTTGTTGATGATGTCCTGCTTGGCGCGGGCGATGCCCTCCAGGACCGGGTCGACCGCCTCCAGGTGCGAGGGGTTGGCGGCCAGCGAGACCTTGATCTGCTCGCCGTCCAGACCGGTGAAGGTGCCCTCGGCGCCCAGGTGGTACTTGACGTCGCCTGAGCCGTGCATCGACCGCGGGTCGAGGTTGCCCTCGAACTCCCGGAAGATCTGCGCGTACGACTTGCCGACGATGTTCGCCAGGACGTTCAGCCGGCCGCGGTGGGCCATGCCGATGACGACCTCGTCGAGGCGGGCCTCGGCGGCGGAGTCGATGACCGCGTCGAGCAGCGGGATGACGGACTCGCCGCCCTCCAGCGAGAACCGCTTCTGGCCGACGTACTTGGTCTGCAGGAACGTCTCGAACGCCTCGGCGGCGTTGAGCCTGCGCAGGATCCGCAGCTGCTCCTCGCGCTCCGGGGCCGGACGCGGACGCTCCACCCGGTCCTGGAGCCACTTGCGCTCCTTCGGCTCCTGGATGTGCATGAACTCGATGCCGGTGGTGCGGCAGTACGACTCACGCAGGACACCGAGGATGTCGCGGAGCTTCATCATCGTCTTGCCGGCGAAACCGCCGACCGCGAAGTCGCGCTCCAGGTCCCACAGGGTGAGGCCGTGCTCGGTGATGTCCAGGTCGGGGTGCTTGCGCTGGCGGTACTCCAGCGGGTCGGTGTCGGCCATGACGTGGCCGCGGACCCGGTAGGAGTGGATCAGCTCGAAGACCCGTGCGGCCTTGGTGACGTCGTCGTCGTGCGAGGCGTCGATGTCCTTGAGCCAGCGGACCGGCTCGTAGGGGATCCGCAGCGCCTTGAAGATCTCGTCGTAGAACTCGTTCTCGCCGAGCAGGAGCTGGGACAGGACGCGCAGGAACTCGCCGGACGCGGCACCCTGGATGACCCGGTGGTCGTACGTCGAGGTCAGCGTCATGACCTTCGAGATGCCCAGCTTGTTCAGGGTGTCCTGAGAGGTGCCCTGGAACTCCGCCGGGTAGTCCATCGCGCCGACGCCCATGATGAGGCCCTGTCCGGGCATCAGGCGCGGCACCGAGTGGACGGTGCCGATGCCGCCGGGGTTGGTCAGCGAGGCGGTGACACCGGAGAAGTCGTCCATGCCGAGCTTGCCGACGCGGGCACGGCGGACGATGTCCTCGTAGGCCTGCCAGAACTCGAAGAAGTTGAGCGTCTCGGCCTTCTTGATGGCCGCGACGACGAGCTGGCGGTCGCCGTTCGGCTTCACCAGGTCGATGGCCAGGCCGAGGTTGACGTGCTCCGGCTTGACCAGGGTCGGCTTGCCGTCCTTCACCGCGAAGGAGTAGTTCATCGACGGCATGGCCTTGAGGGCCTGCACCATCGCGTACCCGATGAGGTGCGTGAAGGAGATCTTCCCGCCGCGGGCGCGCTTCAGGTGGTTGTTGATGACGATGCGGTTGTCGAAGAGCAGCTTCACCGGAACCGCGCGGACGGACGTGGCCGTCGGCAGCTCCAGCGAGGCGTTCATGTTCTTCGCCACGGCGGCCGACGGGCCGCGCAGCGTCACGAACTCCGGGCCGCCCGGTGCCTCGGCCGGGGCCTCCGCCTTCGCGGGGGCCGGCGCCGCCTTCGCGGGCGCCGCCTTCGCAGGGGCGGCGGGAGCCTTAGCGGGAGCTGCCGGAGCAGCGGCCGCGGGCTTGGCCGGAGCGGCGGGGGGTGCCGCCGGGGCCTGCGCCGGAGCCGCGTTGTTCACGGTGTTCGCGGCCGTAGCCGGAGCCGGAGCCGGGGTCCCCGCTCCCGCGGGTGCGGTGACGGGCTTGTCCGCCGTGCCGGACGTACCCGGCTTGTAGTCGGCGAAGAAGTCCCACCAGGCACGGTCGACCGAATTGGGATCCTGGAGGTACTGCTGGTAGATCTCGTCGACGAGCCACTCATTGGGGCCGAAGGCGGCGGCCGGGTTGGACCCGGTGCCCGCTTCTTGATCGGTCGAGATGCTCGAGTTACTGGGGGACTGAGACGACACGGCGGCAACCGCCCTCTTCCGCTTCACAAGGTGATGGACAGCGGAAATCAAGGCTACGCCCCCCGAGCCGTTACGTGCAGGCCGGGCCGGTCTTCGTCGTGCACATCACATCGGAAGTCGGGTTTCGGCGCATGAAATGGCGGGAAACAAGCAGGGTTCCGCTGTCCTTCGGGTACGCGAGGCCGGTGCTACGGCCCCCTGGACCGTATCTCTTTCCCGGACGGGAAGGAGAAACGGGGCCCTCCGCTTCGAACGCGAGGTCAACTCCGCATCGGAGGGTTCCCCGGAAGAGTGACCTGTATGCGGCAGCCTTTGGCTGATTCGGCCACACCGATGCGCCCGCCGTGCAGGTCCACCGCCCAGCGGGCGATCGCGAGTCCCAGCCCCGTCCCGCCGTCGCTGCCCGGCCCGTGCGGGGACGGCGCCTGACCTCGGTTGAAGCGCTCGAAGACCCGGTGGCGCTCCGCCTCCGGGATGCCGGGCCCCTCGTCGATGACCTCCAGCTCCAGCGACTCGGGATACTCCCCGCGCCGCGCCAGCACCGTGACCCTGCCATGCGGCGGGCTGTGCTTGACGGCGTTGTCGATGAGATTGGCGACCACCTGGTGCAGGCGTTCCGCGTCCGCGTGCGCCGTCAGCTCGGGCGGCGACACGTCGAGGTGAAGATGGACGTCGGTACGGGAGTGGTTGCCCGAACCGGAGGAGAGCCGGCGCTGGGAGGCGGCGAGATTCGCCTCCTTCAGCACACCCGACAGATACGGCCAGACCTCGAAGCGGCGCGCCTTGAGCGCCAGCACACCGTGGTCCAGCCGGGACAGGTCCAGGAGGGTCTCCACGAGTCTGCCGAGGCGTTCGGTCTGTTTCAGCGCCGTACGCATGGTCTCGGGATCCGCCGCGGACACCCCGTCCACCACGTTCTCCAGGACGGCTCTGAGCGCCGCGATCGGAGTGCGCAGCTCATGGGAGACGTTGGCCACCAGCTCCTTGCGGTGCCGGTCCTCCGCCTCCAGATCGTCCGCCATGCGGTTGATCGTCTGCGCAAGGTCACCGAGTTCGTCGCGCCGCCCGGCGCCGCTCACCCGTCGCGTGTAGTCGCCGTGCGAGATCGACCGTGCGACGGCGCGCATCTCGTCCAGCGGGGCTGTCAGACCGTGCGCCACGAACTGGGTGATCAGCAGGGTGGCGATCACCGAGAAGACCGTGATGAACCGGAACTCGGTCCTGGTCCGCAGGGCGACGATGAGCAGCCCGGTCGTGATGAACACGGAGATCACCACGAGCGCGCCCAGCTTGGCCTTGATCGAGAAGGGCCGCAGTCCGGAGCCGGGCCGGGTCATGGCGCGGGGGTCTCCAGGGCGTAGCCGACGCCGTGCACGGTGCGGATCCGCTCGGCGCCGATCTTCCGGCGCAGGGCCTTGATGTGGCTGTCGACCGTGCGGGTCCCGGAGGCGTCCGCCCAGTCCCACACCTCGGCCAGCAGCTGCTCACGCGAGAGCACCGCCCGGGGTGTGTTGGCGAGGCAGACCAGCAGGTCGAACTCGGTCGGGGTGAGGTGGACGTCGTCGGCGCGCACCCGGACCCGGCGCTGCGCGTGGTCGATCTCCAGCTCGCCGAGGCGCAGGATGCCGCTGCGCGGCGTCACCGCGGCCAGCGCCGCCCGCTCGACCCGGCGCAGCAGGACGTGCACCCGCGCCGCCAGCTCGCGCATGGAGAACGGCTTGGTCATGTAGTCGTCGGCGCCGACCCCGAGCCCGACCAGCATGTCGGTCTCGTCGTCGCGTGCGGTGAGCATCAGCACCGGTACGGGGCGCTGGGCCTGCACACGACGGCAGACCTCGAGCCCGTCGAAGCCGGGAAGCATGATGTCGAGCACCATCAGGTCGGGTTGCCAGGCCTCGGCCGCGTCCACGGCCGCGGGGCCGTCCAGTGCCGTCTGCACCAGGAAGCCCTCGGCCCGCAGCCGGGCGGAAATGGCGTCGACGATCGTTGCGTCGTCCTCGACCACCAGCACCCGGCGCTGAGCCCCGGGGGTGGCCGCGACGCCGTTGTGGGTGGTGTGTGTCTGTTCCATCGCCCCGCCCCTGCCCGTTCTCGCGGAGGCCATTCCCCCGGAGGCACGGTTATCGCTTGTGGATTTTCGTCGGTGATCCCTTGTGCCGGTCAGCAGCGTAGAGGCAGAGGACGCCTCTCGGCTACGCAGGGTGTTGACCGTCGTGAAGGTGTTACCCGCGGGAAGGGGACGGACGGACGGACTTGTGCCGCCTCATCCATGATGGGGCAGGGATGTGGGTGCATCGTGGGGGTTCAGTGGTTCCGAAGTGCGAGATGGACCACGTCCGGCACACCTCGGGCAACGGCTACTTCTTCGGTCCTTACTGCGTGGAATCCGGCATTCCGCATAGCGTTCCCGAAGGCCGCGGACGGCTGCGCGGACCAGACCGCGAGGACTCCGCCAGGTGTCAGGCGCGCGAGGCAGGCAGCGAGGCCCGAGGGTGAGTAGAGGCTTTCGTTGTCCTGCGTGACGGTCCAGTCGGGGCCGTTGTCGATGTCCAGGCACAGCGCGTCGTAACGCTCCGTGGTCGTACGGAGAAGCGCTACGAGGTCGGTGCGGAGGATCTCGGTCCGCGGATCGGCGAGCGCCGCGGCGGAGATCCGGCCGAGCGGTCCGGTGAGGTGCCAGTCCACGACGGCCTGCTCCCGCTCGACGACCGCGATCCGGCCCCAGCGCGGCTCGGTGGCCGCGCGCACCAGCGAGAAGCCGACGCCGAGCCCTCCGATCAGCACCGACGGGGTTGGCCGCGAGGCCGGCAGGGCGGCGAGCGCGGCGTCGACCAGCAGACGTTCGGAACGCCCGTCGGATGTGTCCATCAGGAAGCACCCGTTGGCGATGATCTCGAAGACGTCGCCGCGCTCGCGCAGGACGACTTCGCCGAACGGGCCCTCGCGCCGGTCGAGGACGACGGGGCGGTGGGCATCTGTGGCGGGCATGGGCGAGGTCTCCGGTCTCGGCACGGTTCTGTCTCCGGTCGCCCATCCTTCCGTGCGAACAGGGCCCGGACCAGCGGATTCCCGTGGGCTCACTCTTCAGGGCGGGGTGCCTTCGTGCCATGGACCGCGGTGTACTCGGCGGCCAGCCAGGGAGTCAGGTCCTCGACGAGCATCGCCAGTACGGCCGGGTCGGCCGAAGGGGTCCGTGCCGTGGCCGCGGCCGCGCGGACCTGAGCGGCGCGTTCCGGGTGATCCGGGTAGTAGCGCGCGAAGAGTTCGGCGGACCGGTGCAGGTCGCTCGTCCAGCCGCCCCAGCGCGGCATCACCAGGGTGAACGCCGACCGGACGAGGCGGCGGGAGACGCCCCGGCTCAGCTTCCGGCGGGCCTCGTCGGTCGTGGCATCGGCCGCACGGACGCGCCAGCGGGGGAGCGCGAGCCCCAGATCGCCGTTCGTCTCGCGGGCGAGCAGCGAGGTGGGGCGGTAGCGCGGGAGGCGTGCGGCCAGGTCCTCGCCGAGCAGCGGTGTGCAGAGACAGGCGATGAAGAAACCCGCGTCGTCGCGTTCCAGTTCGCTCAGCAGGGTCCGGACGGGGTACAGCAGCAGGCCGACGCCGTCGATCACGGGGAAGGCGGCATCCAGGGCGGCGGAGATCTCCTCGGCCGCCGTCCGGTCCGAGTCGGTGGGCCCGTCGCGGACGGCGACCAGCAGATCCAGGTCGGACACGCCGGGAATGGCCGTGCCCCTCGGAATGCTGCCGTAGAGGTAGGCGCTGTGCAGCCGGTCGGGGCCGTACGCGTCGGTGATGGCGGCGCGGGCCGCCTCGACCACCGGGGCGAACTCCTCGGGTACGCGTTCCGCGGCGCCCTCGCGGCGGATCGTCCCGTCCGCCGCGAGCCCTCTGTCCTCGGTGCCGATCGCTTCGCCCATGCGCGCAGCTTCGCAGGTGGCGGCAGGAGCGGGCAGGTGATCGCTGAGAGCGAACACGACACGGGGAACATTCCCCGGCTCACAAGCATTGAGCCGACATAGCTCAACTTGCCTGCCTAAGGGGAGATCATGACTGCAGGATCCAACGCGTCCACGTCGTCCAAGCCGATCGACCTGCCCGTGCTGCCGCTCGACGACGAGGTCGTACTGCCCGGAATGGTGGTGCCGCTCGACCTGTCGGACGCGGAGGTGCGCGCCGCCGTGGAGGCCGCCCAGGCCGTCGCGCGGTCCGGGGGCGGCAAGCCCGAGGTGCTGCTCGTGCCGCGCATCGACGGGAACTACACCGGGACCGGCGTCCTGGGCACCGTCGAGCAGGTCGGACGGCTGTCGGACGGGGATCCGGGCGCCCTCATCCGGGCCCGTGACCGGGTGCGGATCGGCGCCGGGACCAGTGGGCCCGGTAACGCGCTGTGGGTGGAGGGCACCCGGATCGACGTGTCGCTGCCCGACCCCCTGCCCGGCTCGGCGGCCGAGCTCGCCAAGGAGTACAAGGCCCTCGCCACCAGCTGGCTGAAGAAGCGCGGTGCCTGGCAGGTCGTGGACCGGGTCCAGCAGATCGATGACGTCTCCGCCCTCGCCGACAACTCCGGCTACTCGCCCTTCCTCACCATCGCCCAGAAGGTCCAGCTGCTGGAGACCGTCGACGCGGTCGCCCGTCTGAAGCTGGCCATCCAGTGGCTCGGCGAGCACTTGGCCGAACAGGACGTCGCCGAGTCCATCGCCAAGGACGTCCAGGAGGGCGTCGACAAGCAGCAGCGTGAGTTCCTGCTGAGGCGCCAGCTCGACGCGGTGCGCAAGGAGCTCTCCGAGCTCAACGGCGGACCCGGTTCCGGCGCGGACGAGTCCGACGACTACCGGGCCCGTGTCGAAGCCGCCGATCTTCCGGAGAACGTCCGGGAGGCCGCCCTCAAGGAGGTCGAGAAGCTGGAGCGCTCCTCCGACCAGAGCCCCGAGGGCTCCTGGATCCGCACCTGGCTGGACACGGTCCTGGAACTGCCGTGGACCGAGCGGACCGAGGACGCCTACGACATCAAGGGCGCCCAGGAGACCCTCGACGCCGAACACGCGGGTCTGCAGGACGTGAAGGAGCGCATCACCGAGTACCTCGCCGTGCGCAAGCGGCGTGCCGACCGCGGGCTCGGTGTCGTGGGCGGCAGGCGCGGCGGCGCCGTGCTGGCACTGGTAGGCCCTCCCGGTGTGGGAAAGACCTCGCTCGGCGAGTCCGTGGCACACGCCATGGGGCGCAAGTTCGTCCGGGTCGCCCTCGGCGGTGTCCGGGACGAGGCGGAGATCCGCGGCCACCGGCGTACGTACGTCGGCGCGCTTCCGGGGCGCATCGTCCGCGCCATCAAGGAGGCCGGTTCGATGAACCCGGTCGTGCTGCTCGACGAGATCGACAAGGTCGGGTCCGACTACCGGGGGGATCCGGCGGCGGCGCTGCTCGAAGTACTCGACCCGGCGCAGAACCACACCTTCCGTGACCACTACCTGGAGGTCGAACTCGATCTCAGCGACGTCGTGTTCCTGGCCACGGCCAACGTCCTCGACTCCATTCCCGAGGCCCTGCTCGACCGCATGGAACTGGTCACGCTGGACGGTTACACCGAGGACGAGAAGGTCGTCATCGCCCGTGACCACCTGCTCCCGCGCCAGTTGGAGCGGGCCGGTCTGAAGACCGACGAGGTCGGCCTGGACGAGTCCGCGCTGCGCAAGCTGGCGGGCGAGTACACCAGGGAGGCCGGGGTGCGGAACCTGGAGCGGGCCGTCGCGCGGCTGCTCCGCAAGGTCGCGGCCCAGCACGAACTGGGTGAGCGGGAACTCCCGTTCACGGTGTCCGCACAGGACCTGCGCGGTCTGATCGGCCGGCCGCACCACGTACCGGAGTCGGCCCAGGACCCGGCCGAGCGCCGTACCGCGGTGCCGGGTGTGGCCACCGGACTCGCGGTGACCGGAGCGGGCGGCGACGTGCTGTACGTCGAGGCGTCGTTGGCCGACCCGGAGACGGGGGCGTCCGGACTCACGCTGACCGGTCAGCTCGGCGACGTCATGAAGGAGTCCGCGCAGATCGCCCTGAGCTTCCTGCGCTCGCACGGGGCGGAGCTGGAGCTTCCGGTCGCCGACCTCAAGGACCGGGGCGTGCACATCCACTTCCCGGCGGGCGCGGTCCCCAAGGACGGCCCCAGCGCCGGCATCACCCTGACGACCGCGCTGGCCTCGCTGCTCTCCGGACGGCTGGTCCGTACGGATGTGGCGATGACCGGCGAGGTGTCACTGACCGGACGGGTGCTGCCGATCGGAGGCCTGAAGCAGAAGCTGCTGGCCGCCCATCGCGCGGGCATCACCACCGTGGTGATCCCCCAGCGCAACGAGGCGGACCTGGACGACGTCCCGGCCGAGGTCCTCGAAACCCTGGAGGTCCACCCGGTGACCGACGTCCGCCAGGTGCTGGAGATCGCGCTCGCCCCGGCCTCGGCCGGAGTGCGGGACAGGATCCCGGCCGCCGCGTAGGCGCCACGTCGTGACGGGCGCGGCACCACGCCGACGGCCGGTACGGACGGGCCGTCCTCCTTCCGGAGGGCGGCCCTTTCCGTGCGCGGGCCAGGTCAAGGGCGGTAGACCGTGCCGGGTACGGGCTCCGCAGGGGCCATCAGCTGAGGGACGGTCACGAAGGTGTAGCCGCGCTCCTTCAGCGTGTCGATGATGCCCGGGACCGCGGGGACCGTCCCCTTGTAGATGTCGTGCAGCAGGATGACTCCGTCCTTGCCGGCCTGGTCGAGTATCCGCTTCCTGATCAGTGCGGAGTCGTTCGTGGAGTAGTCCTTGGCGGTCGCGCTCCACAGGACCTGTGCGAGCCCGAGCTCCTCGCAGACGCCGGAGACGGTGTCGTCGGTGCGGCCCTGAGGGGGACGCATCAACCGGGGCCTCTTCCCGGTGATCTCCTCGATCGCGAGCTGGGTCCTCTCCAGCTCCGCCCGTATCTCCGCGGGCTTCTTCTCCGTCAGGATCTGGTGGGACCAGGTGTGATTGGCGACCTCGTGTCCCTCGGCCGCGATGCGCCGCACGGTCTCCGGGTGCTTCAGGACGTGGTTCTCGCCCAGCAGGAAGAACGTGGCAGGCACCTTCTTCTCCTTGAGTACGTCCAGGAGGCGCGGGGTGTCCTTCGCCGGCCCCGCGTCGAACGTCAGCGCGATGCACTTTGCCTTGCGGCAGTCCACCTGGCCGAACACCCCCTTGGCGTCGGAGGCCGCCTCGGCGCGGGCGGATCCGGGAGCTGTCGTCTCCATCGCGCATCCGCCGAGCGCCAGAGTGAGCACCGTCACCAGAGCGGCGGCCAACCCCGAACCGAACGGCGTCGTCTTTCCGGGCACAACAGACACAGCGCGTCACTTCCCCATGGCTCGGCCACACACCGGCGGTGCGGCACGGCGTGACTATACACAGCGTGTATACGTGGTGTGCATAGTAGGGTCCGGGGCAACGCCGGACCCCGGCGACCTGGAGCTGGTCACCGGGGCCCGGGTTCTGCGTCGTGCGGGGATCAGCCGTTCGCGAGTGCCACCACGCGGTCAAGGGCGCCGTTGAAGTGGTTGTGGTCGCCGACCGTCGGACCTGACGACGTGTACTGCCACATCGTGTAGTAGCTCCAGCCGGCCGGGAGTTCGCCGACCGTGGTGTTGTAGCGGGCCACCCAGAGCGGGTTGGTGGCGCCGAAGCCGCCGTTGTTGCCCGTGCAGTCCTTCCACCAGCTGGTCGCGGTGTAGATCACCGGGTCACGGCCGGTGCGCGCCTTGTAGGTGTTCACGAAGTCCCGGATCCAGGCGACCATGCCGGCCTGGGTCTTGCCGTAGCACTGTGCGCCGTACGGATTCCACTCGATGTCCAGCACGCCGGGCAGTGTCCTGCCGTCCCTGGACCACCCGCCGCCGTTGTCCACGAAGTAGTTCGCCTGGGCCGCGCCGCTCGTCGTGTCCGGGGTGGCGAAGTGGTAAGTGCCCCGGATCATCCCGACGTTGTACGAGCCGTTGTACTGCTGCGTGAAGTACGTGTTCTTGTAGTACGTCCCCTCGGTGGCCTTGACGTAGGCCCACCTCACGCCGCTGTTCCACAGGGTCGACCAGGCGACGTTGCCCTGGTGGCCGCTGACGTCCACGCCTTCGGTCTGGACGGCTTTCGTGCCGGTCGAGGAGCCTCCCGCCTGACCGTCGTGGGCGATGACGCCCTGGCCCATTCTCGCCGTGCCCCGCTCGGGGACGGCGGCCGTGTCGGCCGCGGACGCCGCGCCGGGCAGGGTGAGCAGGAGGGTGAGGGCGGCGAGGAATGTCCCCGCCGCGAGAAGGTGGCGCCGGCGGGGTGCCGTGGTTCCGGATCTGTGCACGGGCATTGCGTGCCTCCGAGGGCTCGGTGGGGGGAGCTCATGGCCCAGGAGTGGGTGCGGGACACTCCTGCGGTGCGTGCCGTGGTGTGGACATGCCAACCAGGGCGCTCATGAAGCTACGCACGTAGACCCGTGCTCCGGAAGGGGGCCTGGCGACTGCCGTAGGTCTACGCCTGCGAAATACTGGCGGAGCTGCGGTGATGGCCGGGGCTGAAAGAAAGTTTCATCGGCGGGAAAGCGCATGAGGGGTGCTGACGTGCACGGGAGCGGAAGCGATGGTGAACCCGGCGCGATGGCCGGAAATGGTGTGGACCATGAGTTCCTCGCCCTGGAGAGGGAGTTGGCGGTCTTCCTGCGCCGGGCACGGGCCAGTTCGGGGGAGATGTCCCGCGAGGTCCATCCGGATCTGGAGGCGGCTGCCTACGGGCTGCTCGTACGGCTGGAGTCGGCGGGGCGGCAGCGTGCCACGGATCTCGCCGCCTACATCGGGGTGGGCAAGGCGACCATGAGCCGCCAGCTGCGGGCCCTGGAGGGCCTCGGACTGGTGGCCAGGGAGACCGACCCGGCGGACGGCCGCGCCTCGCTCGTCCACCTCACGGAGGAGGGGCTCGCGCGTTTCCGCAGCGTCCGCGACGCCCGCCGGGGACGCTATGCCCGCAAGCTCGCGGACTGGGACCGCACCGAGGTCGCGGAACTGGCCCGGCTGCTGCACCATTTGAACGAGCGCGCCGAGAGCTGAGGTGCCCGGCTGGACGGCGCCGGCGCCGGCGCGAGGGACGGCTTCACCGCGGGGCCCTACAGCTCCACGAGGACCGCTGTCGCGTCGTCGTGGGTCTTGCCGCGGCCCAGGCGGGCCCGGCCGGAATCGGTCCGCTCCAGTTCCCTCACCCGGTCGATCAGCCCCTGCGGCCCCTCCTTCCGCAGAACCTCCAGAGAGGCACTCCAGTCGCCCTCCTGGAACTTCTCCGTCCAGCGGCTCGCCCCGTCGGTCAGCGCCGCCAGTGCCCGGACCTCGGCCCGGGGGGTCTCGCCCGTCACCGCGCGTGACGACACCAGGGGGTCCGCGGCCGCGGTGAAGAAGCCGCCCTCCTTGTTCCGTGCGTGCGCGTCCGCGATCGCCTCCGATGCCAGCGAGCCAGGTGGCAGCCGGTCGAGGCGGTCGTCGAGCAGGGGCCGGACGGTGCCGTCCGGCGCCTCGACGAGCAGGACCGAGTCGGAGAGCACGAGATGCTCGACCCGCTCGTCGTCCCAACGCGCCAGGACCACCGTCGCCTGAGGCGTACGCACGTGAGAAAGGTCACACGTGGCGCGGTGGGCGTCGGCGGTGCGCCGGATGGACCGTGCGAGGACCTCGGTCAGCGTCAGATCCCGCCTCGAAGCGGACAGTTCGGCCAGGGCGCTCCCGATCCGCGCGGTGAACCACGGAACCGTGTGCACACAGCCGTCGTCGCCCGGAGGTGGGGTCACGCCGTCGAGCAGGACGAGGACGCCACCCTGGCCCGACGCCGGGACGGTGGTCGATGCCCAGTCCTCGTTGGGGCGTTCGGGGCTGCCCGGCTCGGTGGCGAGTTCGATACGCATCGGGACAGTCTGCACGACGTCTTCACGGAGCCTGCACGACCCCGTGGTTGGCCCGTACCAGCAGGTCAGATGGCTCCGCAGGATGGAATCCATACCTCCATGCATATGCGGGCGGGCATAATCCCAAAGCCCGGCCCGAAGTTCCACCCGGTGGCCCGTGCATGCCCAGCGGCGCCCGTGGGGAGACTTGTTCGCCAACTCCGGATTGCTGTTCACTCCTTTGAGTGGCGGAGCGGTTGATGCGCGGCCCCCTCTCAAAAGCGCTGGAATGGTCAGAAGCCGTACCAGGGCGGGGAGCCCATACACGTGACCGTGCGTCACCTCTGCTTCAAGGGCGGACGATCAAGATTGCGAGCACCGGTGCAGAAGAAGCGGCCTCGGAGCAAGAACAGCGCGCGCGAGGAGTCCGGGGCGACGCCTCAGGCGGCTGTGGCCTCCAAACGGACCGTGCGGGTACGCAGCCGGCTCGTCGCCGGCGTTGCCGTCGTAGGGATCACCGTCATCGCCGCGGGCGCCCCGGCGGCGCTCGGCGCGTCCTCCGATCTCAACGAGTCCCAGCGGCTGGTCACGCTCGCAGAGCTGAACCAGCAGGCGATCACCCTCGCGCACTCCCTCGCGGACGAGCGCGACGAGGTCACCGCCCACATCGCGGGCGGCCGTGAGGGCGACGGCAAGGACGGCACGACGAGCCCCGCGGCCCGTGTCGACCAGCAGGTGGACGAGATCCGGGAGGCCGCCCCGGCGGCGCTGCGCCGCGACCTCGCCGACATCCCCTCGCTGCGCCGGACCGCCCTCACGGGCGAGGGCTCGGCGATGGAGGCGTACCAGGCGTACTCCGAGGTCATCGCCAAGCTCCAGGACCTCGCCGACGAGCTCGCCGAGAAGACTCCGCCGCGGGCCGCCGACGCGACCCGCGCCCCGCTCGCCCTCGGCGGCGCCGTGGAGCGGGCCTCCGCCACCAGGGGGTTGCTCCTGGCCGCGCTCGCGGTGCCCGGTACCGAGCCGCAGCAGCCGGAGATCGACCCGCTCACCGGTCTGCCCGTCCAGAGCCAGGACGGAGGCACCGACGAGGACGACCGCAGCCGCGACGAGTTGAGCGCGGCCGCCCAGCAGGCGCGGGTGCACGAGCTCGCCTCGCTCGCGGAGTTCGACCAGTCCGCCGGTACCTCCGCCCGGGACAGGCTCGCCTCCACGGTCACCGGCTCCGAGGTCGCCGTCGCGGAGAAGTACCTCACACGTTTCACCGACCGCCCCGAGCTGTCCGACGCGGACCGGCAGGCCGACCCCGGGAAGGTCGAGGCCGCGCTCTCCGCCAGGATCGACCGCATGCGCGGTGTCGAGTCCGCGCTGGGCACCGCACAGGTCAAGCGTCTGGAGGCGCTGCGCGACGACGACGTCACCGCGCTGGAACTCCACCTCGCCCTGCTCGGCGGCTGTCTGCTGATCGCCGTCGGCGTCTCCACCGCCGTCGCCCGCACCCTCACGCAGCCGCTCGCCGTCCTGCGGCTCGGGGCCGGCCGCATCGCAGCCGAGCCCGAGAGCGCCGAACCCGTCCGCTACACCGGGCGCAACGACGAGTTCGCCCAGGTCGTGCGGTCCATCAACACCCTGCACGGCAAGCTGCAGGAGCTGCACCACGACGTCACAGGCCGGCACGAGAGCATGCAGGCGGAGCACGGCGAGCTGATCGCGGGCCGCGAGGCCCTCACACTCCAGCGGGCCGAACTCCAGGTCCGGGTGGCGGAACTCGGCTCCCAGCTCGAACGGCTGAGGAACACGGTCCACCACACCTTCGTCAATCTGTCGCTGCGCACGCTCGGCCTCGTCGAGCGCCAGCTCGGCGTCATCGAGGGCATGGAGGAGCGCGAGCAGGACCCGGAGCGCCTCGCGACCCTCTTCAAGCTCGACCACATGGCCACCGTCATGCGGCGCCACAGCGAGAACATGCTGGTTCTCGCGGGTACCGATCACAGCCAGGGGCACGCCGGCCCGATCCCGCTGGTCAACGTACTGCGCGCCGCGGTCAGCGAGATCGAGCGGTACGAGCGGGTCACCATCCAGTCGCTGCCGTCGCACGCCCAGGTCGCGGGCTTCGCAGCCGACGACCTGAGTCACCTGGTCGCCGAACTCCTGGAGAACGCGACCTCCTTCTCCCCGCCCGACTCCCATGTCGAGCTCTCCGGCTGGCTGCTGGAGACCGGCGAGGTGATGCTCTCCGTCCAGGACGCGGGCATCGGCATGTCGGTGGTCCGGATGAGCGAGCTCAATGCGAGGCTGGCCGACCCGGCGTCCTTCGAAGCGGGCGAACAGACCGCGGACGGGGCCGGGCTGGGTCTTCAGGTGACCTCGCTGCTGGCCGCCCGCCACGGCATCCGGGTACAGCTGCGCGAACAGAAGGGGAGCGGGGTGACCGCGGTCGTCGTCCTTCCGCAGGCGCTGCTGCCCAAGTCGCCGCCCGCGGCCTCTCCGCCGCCCGTACCGCTGCCCGGGGACGCGCCCACGCTGAACCTGCCGGGTTCCGTGGCCGAGGCCAACTCCAACGCACTCCCGCCCCGCCCCGCCCCTTCCGCCGACGACCCGCTGATCGCGGCCGCGGAGCGGACCCTGCAGGCGGCTTCCCCGCAGCCCGCGACGCCTGCGCCCGCCGAGCCGGTCTCCGAGGCGGCCCCGCAGGCTCCCGAGGCCTCACAGGCCCCACAGGCCCCCCAAGCCCCTGAGGCTCCGCAGACCCCTCGGGCTTCCCATCCCGGGGCCGGGCTCCACGAGGAGGCCGAGGCCGAGGCCGAGACCACGATGCAGGTCCGGCTGCCGGTGCAGCAGGACGCGTCGAGCCCGTACGCCGTCGGACCCGACAGCCACGAGCGCACCGCCGACACGAGCCCCACGACGGCATCCGCAGCCGCGCCCGCGCCCACTCCGGCCGCCGACGTCGTCCCCGGCCCCCGGCAGCCGCTCACCGGACTGGGCGAGGAGGTGCCCGACCCGGCACCCCTGCCCGAGCGCCTCACGGACAAGGGGCTGCCCAAGCGCACCCCCAGGATCGCCGCGCAGTCGTCGGCCCCGGCCACCGAGCGCAAGGGCAGCCTGGACAAGGACGCCCTGCGCCGTCGGCTCGGCGGATTCCACCAGGGGGCGAAGGACGGCCGCCGCGATGTCGAGGCGGAGATCGGCGAGAGCGGCCCACAGACCGACCAAGACCGTACCGACGGTCGAATCGATGAGACGGGGGACACAGTCGAGGAGGCACGCAGTTGACTGCGCCCAGCACATTCGGGCTGAGCACCGAGGCCCGGAACCTTCACTGGTTGCTGAGCAATCTCGTGGAGGAGGTGCCAGGGGTCCACTCGGTCACCGTCGTCTCGTCCGACGGACTCATGCTGCTCTCCTCGGACCCCGGTCTCGCGACGGCCACGGCGTCAGGACGGAAGGATGGCCCCCGGGGCTCCAGCGCCGACCTCGCCACCATCGTCTCCGGCATCGGATCCCTCACGATCGGTGCCGCCAAGCTGATGGACGGCGGCGGCGTCAAGCAGACGATGGTCGCGATGGAGGAGGGCAGCGTCTTCGTCATGTCGATCAGTGACGGTTCCCTCCTCGGGGTACACGCCACCCCCGACTGCGACATGAGCGTCGTCGCCTACCACATGGCGCTCTTCGTCGGCCGTGCCGGACACGTACTCACCCCCGAACTCCGCAGTGAGCTGCGCAAATCGATGGAGAGCACCCAGTGACGTCAGCTGCTGAACCCGTACGAAAACTCCCCGTCAGGGGCTCCGACCGCAAGGCCGCACGGGTCCGTCCGTACTCCCTCACCGGTGGCCGCACCCGCTTCGGCCACGTCCTGCTCGTCGAGACGTTCGTCGCCGCGCTGGAGGCCCCCGAGGAGCGCCGGGAACTCACGAACGGCAACCTCGCCTCGCGCGTCATGCCGGAGCTCCACGCCATCGTCGAGCTCTGCCGCCGGATGCGTACGGTCGCGGAGATCTCCGCCCTGCTGAAGATGCCGCTCGGCGTGGTCCGGGTACTGCTCAGCGACTTGGCCGACCAGGGAAAGATCCGCGTCTACGGCACCGGTCACGGCACCGGCCAGCCCGACCGCGCACTTCTCGAAAGGGTGCTCAATGGACTCCGCCGTCTCTGAGGCGCCGCTCTTCACTCCGCGTCAGCGGAACCCGCAGGACCGGACCGACGAGCCGGTGCAGTCCTGGCAGCTCGACCACACGCGCGCGCCGATCGCCACCAAGATCGTCGTGGCGGGCGGGTTCGGCGTCGGCAAGACGACCTTCGTCGGCTCGGCCTCCGAGATAACCCCGCTCCAGACCGAAGCGCTGATGACGCAGGCCAGTGAGGAGACCGACGACCTCACGGCCACGCCCGACAAGGTCACCACGACCGTCGCGATGGACTTCGGCCGCCTCACACTGGACGACGACCTCGTCCTGTACGTCTTCGGAACCCCCGGCCAGCAGCGCTTCTGGTTCATGTGGGACGACCTGGTGCGTGGTGCGATCGGCGCCGTGGTCCTGGCCGACACCCGGCGCCTCGCCGACTGCTTCGCGGCGCTCGACTACTTCGAGAGCTGTGGTCTCCCCTACGTCGTGGCCGTCAACCACTTCGAGGGGACGACCGATTTCGCCGAGGGCGACGTCAGGGACGCCCTGACAGTGCCTCCGCACGTGCCTGTTGTGATCATGGATGCGCGTAACAGGATCAGCGTCGTCGAGTCGCTCCTCGCCCTGGTGGGTCACGCACTCGACGTCGCCCCCGAGTAACGACAGACGCACCCAGCACACGTAACGGAGAACCGCGATGCGGAAGATACTCATAGTCGGAGCCGGCCAGTCCGGCCTCCAGCTCGCCCTCGGACTGCAGTCCAACGGGTACGAAGTCACCCTGATGTCCAACCGCACCGCGGACGAGATCCGGTCCGGCCGGGTCATGTCGACGCAGTGCATGTTCCACACGGCTCTCCAGCACGAGCGTGACCTCCAGCTCAACTTCTGGGAGTCGCAGGCCCCGCAGATCGAGGGTGTCGGCGTCTCGGTCGCCGGTCCCGACTCCTCGCGAGTCATCGACTGGGTGGGCAAGCTGGACGGTTACGCCCAGTCCGTCGACCAGCGCGTGAAGATGGCCGGCTGGATGGAGACCTTCGCCCAGCGCGGGGGGCAGCTCGTCATCCACGGTGCCGCGGTCTCCGACCTGGACTACTTCTCCCGGACGTACGACCTCGTGATGGTCTCGGCCGGCAAGGGCGAGCTCGTCTCCATGTTCGGCCGGGACGCCTCCCGTTCGCCCTACGACGCCCCGCAGCGGGCGCTGGCCGTCGCGTACGTCCACGGTCTGGGCCCCCGGCCCGAGCACCCGGAGTTCGACGCGGTGCGGTGCAACCTGGTCCCGGGTGTCGGTGAGCTCTTCGTCATGCCGACCCTGACGACGTCGGGCCGTGCGGACATCCTGTTCTGGGAGGGCGTCCCCGGCGGTCCGCTCGACGCGTTCCAGGGCATCAAGGACCCCTCGGAGCACCTGGCCAAGACGCTGGAACTCATGGAGACGTACACGCCGTGGGAGTACGCACGCGCCACGAAGGTCGAGCTGACCGACGCCAACGCCACGCTGGCGGGCCGTTACGCCCCGACCGTGCGCAAGCCCGTCGGGCGGCTGCCCGGCGGCGGTCTGGTACTCGGGGTGGGCGATGTGGTCGTCGCCAACGACCCGATCACCGGCCAGGGTTCCAACACCGCGTCCAAGTGTGCGCACTCCTACCTGCACTCGATCCTGGAGCACGGCGACCGGCCGTTCGACGAGGAGTGGATGGAAGCCACGTTCGAACGGCACTGGGAGAACACCCAGCACGTCGTGAAGTGGACGAACGCGATGCTCGGCCCGCCGCCGGAGCACGTCCTGAACCTGATCGGCGCGTCCGGTCAGCTCCAGCCGGCCGCGGACCGGTTCGCCAACGGGTTCAACGACCCGGCGGACTTCGACAACTTCTTCTTCGAGCCGGAGAAGACGAACGCCTACCTCGCCTCGCTCACCGGCGCGCAGGGCTGACACGAGCGCTCGGAGAGGCCGGCCCGCCCCCTTCCGTCACACTGGTGCGGACGGGTGGGGCGGCCCGGCTCTCATGCGTCCGGGGCGTCGTAGCCCGAGTCCGCACCCGCGGTGGCGCCCTCGGGCAGTTCCGGCGGCGCGTAGGTGCTCAGCGGCTCGCTCCCCGGGTCGGGGCGTACGGCCCCGAGCAGCGGGTTCGAGGCCAGGGGTGAGACCTTCACCGTGGCGCCGGGCCTGGGGGCCTGCACCACGAGACCGTCGCCGATGTAGAGCGCGACGTGCGTCGCCTTCGGGAAGTAGACCACCAGGTCGCCGGGGCGCAGCGAGCCGACCGGTACCTTCGGCAGCCGGCGCCACTGTTCCTGCGAGGTGCGGGGGATCGTCAGGCCCGCGGACGACCAGGCCTGCGAGGTGAGCCCGGAGCAGTCGTACGACTCCGGCCCCTCCGCGCCCCACACGTACGGCTTGCCGATCTGTTCGACGGCGTAGCGGACCGCCTCTCCGCCCGCCGCGGACGGCGTGCGCACCGAGCTGAGCGCCCCCGATGCGGCGAGCGCGTCCTGCGCCTCGCCGATGTTCTTCTCCTCCAGTGCCGACAGCGCGGCCAGCTGCTCTGCCGACAACGAGGCCAGCATCGCCTCGATGCCCTTCAGACGTGACTGCACGACGTCGCGCTGTTTCTTCTGCCGGGCCGCCAGCATCCGCTGCCGGGCCTGCGCCGTACGGGATCTGGCGGCCAGGACCTCGGCGTGCCGCTCCGCGCCGGTCAGCCGGTCGACGACGGCCGAACGGCCTGCCTGGGCACGCTCGATGACATGGCTCTGTTCGAGGGCGCGGGCCGGGTCGTCGGCCAGCAGCAGCGTCAGGTACGCGGAGAAGTCCGTGCGCCCCTGGTACTGGTCCCGCGCCAGCCGCCCGGCGTCCCGGCGCCCGGAGTCCAGCGCGGCCCGGGCCCCGGTGAGTTCGGCGCGCAGCTTCGCGGCCTCGGCGGTCCGCTTCTTCAGCTCCTCCTCGGTGCCGTTGAAGAGCTCGCCCGCCTCCTCGGCCTTCCGGTAGAGCGTCTGCAACTGCTTCAGCAGCCCGGCCACGCTCTGCGGAGCCGGGCCGGCAGCGGGCGCGGGGGCAGGTGAGGCGCCCGGCGTCGGGTCAGGTCCTGCGGGCTCGGCGACGGCGGGGGAGGCGGCGACGACCGCGGCCAGCGCCGCCGTACAGAGGCCGCGTGCGACTCCGCGGGGCACGGCATCACCTCCGGTGTCAGGGGCGATGCCGATTAGTCGGACTACCCCACAAATGGTCGGATCGCACCCATCCGGTCATTCGGTGCGGGGTGATGCAAGGACCGCGTGGCGTGCCGCCCGGGGGTGTGCCCCGAACGGCGGACCCGGTGGTGCGGGCGGGCCTCCGCCCGCCTGCGCGTCACTTCACGGGGAAGGCGTAGAAGGCCCGTTCCCGCTGGACGACGGTGGTCTTCCCGGCGGCCAGCACCCGGTACGGAGCGCTGACCGTCGCGCCCTTCGGGTCCTGGGCCCCGATGTCCTGGAACTTCCACAGCCGGCGCCCGTCCGCGGCGGCGAACGCGGTCACCTGGGAGGCGTCCGCGGCGAGCAGCGTGTTCCCGCCCCCGCTCAGCGTGAGCGCCGGAGCGCCGTCACCGGGCGGAACCTCGGTGGACCGCCGCCAGAGCGGCTTTCCGGTCGCCCGTTCGACCGAGCCGACCTCCTGGTTGCTGTTCGTGGTGTGGAGTACCATCCCGGCCGGGAGCGGCGGGCCGAAGACGGACGACTCGGTACCGTTCAGTGTCCAGACCGGCTTCCCCGTGTCCGTCTCGAAGGCCTGCAGAGCGTCGCCCACCGCGCCGTACAGCCGCCCTTCCCCGTCCCCGGCCGCCGCGCCGGCCGGGGCGACCGCGCCGAACCGCCGGCTCCACAGCAGCTTCCCGCTGTCGCGGCCGAAGCAGCGGAAGACGGCCTTGCCCTTGCCTGCCGCGGCGTCGGAGGGGGTGAGCGTGCCCGCGTCCTGGCGTACGACGAGGTCGGCGTCCCGGACAGCGGTGACGTCGTAGGCAGGGGTGCCGGGTGCCCGGCCCGCGGGCACGGCCACGCGCCAGAGTTCCTTGCGCCGCACGACGTCGTAGGCGAAGAAGTAGGCCTTGGCGGCCTTCGTGTCCTTGCCGCGCTTCTTGCCCTTCTTCGGCTTCGGCGCCTTCACCGTGACGGTGTGGGAACCGGTGAACCAGAGGACGGAACCGGACAGGCCCGTGAGCGGGGCCACCTTCATGTCCGGTACGCCGGTGAACCCGTCCGCGAAGCGCACCCGGTGCTCGATCCGCCCGTCCTCCGGCGACAGCCAGAGAAATTCGGTCGGGGCCGCCAGGAGGCAGAGGCCGTCCCCGGCGGCCAGGACCTCCTGCGCGCCCGCGGCTTCGGGGCACTCCCAGACCTGCCGCCCCGTGCGGAGGTCGACGGCCGTCGCCCCGGCCGTGTCCGTCAGCACCAGCAGCTCGTCCTGCCAGACACCCGCGGTCGACGGGGCCGGGGCGGCGGCCGGTCGGGTGTACATCCACAGGGGATCGGGCGCCAGGCCGGGCAGGGCGGGCCCGGGCGCCGCCTCCGGTTCGCCGGCGGCTGCGCCGGGTTCGCCGGACCCGAAGGCGGACACGGCCGCCCCGCCCAGGACCAGCCCCGCCGCGCCGGCGGCGACGGCGGTGAGCAGCGCCCGCCGGCCGGTGGCCGGGGCTGACGCGCCACGCGGCGCTGCGGTGGGTGCTGCGGAGGGCAGGGCCCGGGGGAGCGCGGGTGCGGCGGCTACGCCCAGGGGTGCGGCGGCAGCCGGGGAGGCGTACGGATACGGCGGTGCGGCTGCAGGCGCGGGTGTCCGCGGCGGGGCGGCCGCCGGGAGGTGCGGGGGCACGGCGGCGAGCCGGGTCGTCGCCCGGTCGGACCGGGGCCCGCGCGACCCGGCCCCCAGGACGCGGGTGGTCCGGCTGCCCTGGCCGATGCCGATCCCCGGCGTGCCGCTCGCGGGAGCACCACCCGTGGGTACCTCGTCCTGGACCGGGGTCACCGGCGTCTCCAGGGCCCGTACCCGTGCCGCCTGGTCCGTCACCGCGGCCGACAGGGGCCCGGGCAGCCAGCCGCCCCTGGCGAGGCCTGCCGCGCCCTCCAGCGCCAGCTCCGCGGCGACCGATCCCGCGCCGGGCCGCTCCCCGGGGTCCTTCGCCAGACAGCTCGCGATCAGCGCGCGCAATCCGTCCGGCACGCCGCCGAGTTCGGCCGGTCCGTGCGCGATCCGCTCGGCCGCCTCCGCCGCGGGCCCGTCGGCGAGCGGGGTCGTCCCGGTCGCCGCGTACGCCAGCAGCAGGCCGAGGACGAACAGGTCGGACGCCGGGCCGGCCTCCCCGCCTTCGACCTGCTCGGGGGTGAGGTAGCCGAGCCGCACCGACAACTGCCCGCCCTCGCGGGCCTCGGCGGAGGCGGCGGCCCCCAGAGGCCCGAACGCGGTCAGCCGTGGGCCGTCCTCGGCCAGCAGCACCGTGTCCGGCGCCAGCCCCTGGAGTACGGCCCCGGTGGCGTGCACCCGGCAGAGCGTCTCGGCCAGGCCCGCGCCCAGTATCCGCACGGCGCGCTCGGGCAGCGGACCGGCGAGGCCGATCGCCTCGGCGAGCGTCACCGCGGGCACGTAGGCCGTGGCCGTCCAGAGCCCGTCGTCCTGCGGAGAGGCCAGCGGCGGCTGCACCCAGCCACCGGCCAGCCGCTCCGCGGTGCGGGCCTCGGAGCGGAAGCGGCGCCCGAAGGCGGGCAAGGAGGCGAGGGAGGGCCGGGCGGCCGTCACCACGGCGGGCCCGTCGCCGTCCGCGCCCCGGGCCAGGTAGTGCACGGCGCTCGCGCTTTCACGGAGGCGCGCGAGCACGGTGTACGGGCCGAAGCGGCGTGGATCGTCCTGACGCAGCGCCTCCATGGCGCACCCCCCTTGTGACCGTGCCCTCGGCACCGGGCCGATCTTACGGGCGCGGGCACGCGGGAGGCTCAGGAGCCGCTTCGGGGGCTGTTCCAGGGCCACTTGGGGGTGAAGCGTTCGCGGCCGTCGGGAGCGTACTCGTACACCCAGCCGCGCTGCAGTCCGAGTCGCTTCGTATGGCCCGCCGGGGCGCGCCGGTAGGCGTGGACGGTGTCGGGGCCGCCGCCGGCGTCCGGTACCGGGACCTCGTACCACTTGGGCGGATGGCCGGTCGGCCCGAGCAGGACGGGCAGCACCCGGCCGTCCAGGGGGCCGCCGCGGAAGGGCGTGTTCTCGCTTTTCACCCGGCCAGTGTCACTCAGGAGGCAGCAGGTGTGCCGCGTGCCCCGCCACCGGGATGATCAGCGCCGTGAGCCGTCCGGCGGGGCCGTCCGTGGTCTCCTGGCTCAGCAGCTCCGCCACCACCTCCGCCGTCTCCTCGTCCGAGGCCGCGGTCGCGGCGAGCAGGGCCATCAGATGGTCGACCAGCCAGGAGCGCAGACCGGCGGCCGGAGGCTGCTTGTCCTCGTCCAGCCAGATCAGGGACGCCGCCTCCACGGCGGCGATCCAGGTGCGGACCATCATCCGCAGCCGGGGCCCCGCCGGCTCCTGGCCCGGGCCGGTCCCACGGCCCAGGTGGAGCAGGATCTGCTCGGCCGCGGACCGCCGCACGCCGTCCACGATCGTCGTCGTGCGCGACGTCTCGGCCACGCTGCCGCCGCGCAGCAACGCACTGAAGCCGGCGTCGTGCTGGTCGACGAAGCCGAGATAGCGGTCCAGGACGCGGCTGACCCGCTCGGTGGGCGGGCCCGCGGCGGGTTCCGCGAAGCAGAGCGTGAGCTGGTCGGCGGCCGATCCTAGGGCGGCCTCGTACAACTGCTGCCTGCCGCCCGGGAAGTAGCGGTAGACCAGCGGACGGGAGACCCCGGCCGCCGCTGCCACCTCGTCGATCGACACGTCGTCCGGCGCCCGGTGGGCGAAGAGGGAGAGCGCCGCGACCAGCAGTTGGGCGCGGCGCTCCTCGACACCGAGCCGTCGGTACGCGCGGGCCGGCGGTACTGCGGGTGCGGAGGTCATACTCCGAAGCCTAAGCGCTCCCTCCGGAAGGGGACCGGCCTCAGGCCAGCAGACCCGAGCTCTTCCACAGCCTGCGCCCCACTCCGTTGAGCACCCCGATGTCGTCGAAGAAGTCCGTGAGCCTCTTCGCCCCCGTCTGCATGACCTCGGCCCGGTGGCCGCTCGCCTTCACCTGGGCGACGGCCTCGTGGCGGTCCAGTCCGACGTTGTCGTACACCTGCGGGTTGACGAAGCACACGGAGAAGACGCGTGCCGCCTCCCCGCAGCTCAGCCTGGTCATGCGCCGCTCCCACGCGGGGGCGGTCACCATCTGGCGGCGCAACTCCTCCCGCGCGTAACGCACATGACGGGCCTCCTCGACGACGTGGATGCGGGTCACTCCGCGTACGAGCGACTGGACGCGCTCGTCGGGGAAGGTGAGTCGCTGCATCCAGTCCAGGATCTCCTCGCCGAGCAGGGTCGCGGCGAACGAACCGGGCGTGGTCGAGATGGTCTTCAGTACCCGCGCCAGGTTGTGGTAGCGGGGCGGCACCGGATAGGCAGGGGCCCCGCCCCACTCGATCATGCGGGCGAACATCATGGAGTGCCGGCACTCGTCGGCGATCTCGGTGAGGGCGTAGCGGACGTGCTTGCTGGTCACGGACTTGTCGTAGATGTGGCGGACGAGCAGCTGCATGAGGATGATCTCGAACCAGATACCGAGCGAGGCCAGCGACGCCGCCTCGTGGCGTGCCAGCTCCATCCGCCGGTCCTCCGACATCGTCCGCCAGAGGGGGGTGTCGTAGAGGGAGACCAGCTCGGGCGGCCAGAACCACTTGCCGTCCTCGGCGGGGGAGGCCCAGTCGAGCTCCGTGTCCGGGTCGAAGGAGTGCTTCGCCGAGGCCTCGAGCAGACGGGCCGCGACCTGCTCCCGGTCCTTGAGCGGGCCGAGGGCGTCGCGCAGCGCCTGGATGTCCTCGTCGGTCACTGTCGTCATGGCTGTGGGCACCTCGCACATGGGTTACCGGCGGTCATTTCTCTGCTCACCGATTATGAGACTGCCTGTCAGCAAGGCAGTCAATCCCTTGTGCGCTACTTGTTGACCCCGCGTCTACCAACGTGTGAACCTGCCAACTGACGTCAGCACCACGGAACATACGATCCTCGCCGCGCGAAGGAGCTCTCCGTGTCGACACACGACCTCTACATCACCCCGCCCCCGGCTCCGACGTGGCAGGTGCCAGCCACAGGTGCCGCCCGTTTCAGCTGGGACTACGACGACGGCCGTGAACGCCTCCTCGCCCTCTACCAGAAGGGCAAGGACAAGCAGTGGGACGGCAACAAGCGCATCGACTGGAGCCTGGAGGTCGATCCCGCGGATCCCCTCGGCACCCCGGACGAGGCCCTCACGCTCCACGGGACGCCGCACTGGGCGAAGATGACCGAGCGGGACCGCGGCGAACTGCGCAAGCACTACACCTCCTGGCAGTTCAGCCAGTTCCTGCACGGTGAGCAGGGCGCCATGGTCTGCGCCGCCCGCATCGTCGAGTCCGTCCCGGACCTGGACGCGAAGTTCTACTCCGCCACGCAGACGATGGACGAGGCGCGGCACGCGGAGATCTACGGACGCTTCCTGCACGAGAAGATCGGGATGCTCTACCCGGTCAACGACAACCTCCAGGGGTTGCTCGGCGACACCCTGCGCGACTCCCGCTGGGACATGCCCTACCTCGGCATGCAGGTCCTCATCGAAGGGCTGGCACTCGCGGCGTTCGGCATGATCCGCGACACCACGACCAAGCCGCTGCCCAAGCAGATCCTCGCCTACGTCATGCAGGACGAGGCCCGCCACGTGGCCTTCGGGCGGATGGCACTGCGGGACTACTACAAGCAGCTGAGTGACGCCGAACTCCGCGAGCGCGAGGAGTTCGTCATCGAGGGCTGCTACCTGATGCGTGACCGCCTCAGCGGCGTCGAGGTCCTGGAGAACTTCGGTATCGGCCGGCAGGAGGCCAAGGAGCTCTCCGAGCACTCGGAGTACCTGCAGCTCTTCCGCAAGCTGCTGTTCAGCCGGATCGTCCCCTGCGTCAAGGACATCGGACTCTGGGGCGAACGGCTCCAGAAGGCCTACGTCGACATGGGTGTGTTCGAGCTGGGCGACTCGAACCTGGACCTGCTGATGGCCCAGGACGAGGAGATCGCCGAGCAGTTGGACCGGGACCGCTTCGCGGTGGAGGAGCGGGCGCGGGTCGCGGAGGTCGCGGACGCGATCACGGCGGGCGGAGCCGACGGCTGACCCGCCCCCTGCCGCCGGCAGGCCCGCGCGACCGCCTGCCGCCCGGCAGACCCGCGCCCGCCCGGCCGCTAGTTCTCGTCGGGGAGCTCGATCGTCCTCCCGTTCTCGTCGAGCGTCCGGGTGCTCCAGTAGGTCGACCACTTGTCGCCCTCGTGCTCGGGAACCTTGCCCTCCGGGTAGCGGGCGTAGCCCTTCGGCGGCTCCTCGTCGTCGGGCACACATGCTTTTCCGGGACCGCCCACGGACAGGACCGGGTACTCGTCGCCCCCGCAGGTCGCCTGCTGCATGGAGCAGGCGCTGGTGAGCAGGGCGACCGTGGCGGTGGCCAGGGCGAGCCCGATCGTGGTGCGGAACGTGGGGCGGAGTCTGTTGGCCGTGCGCATGGTCGGGCTCCCTCTGATGTGTTGCTGACGGGATTCAGCCTGCCCTCACCGGCGGAGCTGATCTTGAGCACGCGTACTCATATCGGGTGTACGTACCGCGTACACCGGCGGAGGATGGGGGCATGAACTCCGCTTCGGCCCTTGGTGATTCAGCAGCAGCCCGCCGCAGTCTCGAAGCGCTCGCGCTCGGTGACGCCTTCGGAGAGCGCTGGTTCCCGCTCTTCCGGCCGCCCCGGCAGGCGTACGCCGAGGTCCGGGCGCGCCGCACCCCGCACGAGCCCGTGTGGCACTGGACGGACGACACCGCGCTGGCGCTGGCCCTGCAACGGGTCCTCGACGAGTGCGGGCAGGTGGATCAGGACCGCCTGGCCCTGTACTACGCCCTGGCCTTCGACGCGGACCGGGCCCGTGGGTACGGGCACGGGATGCACATGCTCCTCCCGGAACTCCTGACCTCTCCGGGGGACTGGCGCACCCTGGCGCCCGGGCTCTTCGAGGGCGGCAGCCTCGGAAACGGGGCGGCGATGCGGGTGGCGCCGCTCGGAGCCCGCTTCCACGCCGACCTCGGCCGGACCGTGGAACAGGCGGCCCTCTCGGCGGTCGTCACCCACGCCCATCCGCAGGGTGTCGCCGGCGCGGTGGCGGTCGCGGTCGCCGCGGCGCTCTCGGTGCGCGGCGGGCTCACCCTGGAGGCGGTCGCCGCGCACACCCCCGAGGGGCCGGTGCGGGAAGGCGTGCTCCGCGCCGCGGGGGTGCCGTTCGTCACGGAGCCCTGGAAGGCCGCCGACCTCCTGGGCAACGGGCAGCGGATCCGGGCCGACGACACGGTGCCCTTCGCGCTGTGGACGGCGGCCCGGCACCCGGACGACCTGGAGCAGGCGCTGTGGGCGACCGCCGAGGGATTCGGCGACGTGGACACGACCTGCGCCATCACCGGGGGCGTGGTCGGGGCGGCGACCGGGACCGAGGGGGTCCCCGCGGAGTGGCGCCTGCGACGGGAACCGCTGAGCTGACGGGGTGGATCCCTCGGTTGCCGAAGCCCCGTACGGCGAACTCCTGTTCGTGCCGGTGACGTAACGTGAGCGCATGAGCATGCCACCGCAGGGTCCGTACGGGCCGCCTCCGCCCCCGCACGGTCCGTACGGGCAGCAGGCACAGCAGCCCGGTGCCTACGGGCAGCAGCCCCCGCCCGGTTCGTACGGGCAGCAGCTCCCGCCCGGCCCCTACCCGCCGCCGGCGGCCTACGCCTACCCGCCCCAGGGGGTGCCCGGTCCTCCCGGACCGTGGGGGCAGCCGGGGATGCCCGGTTGGCAGCCCCGACCGCCGCGCAGGACGCGGGCGGGGCTCGTCGTCGGGATCGTGGTGGGGGTGTCCGTGCTCGTGCTGGGGATCGGCTTCGGCGCGTTCACGCTGATCGACAGGGGCGCGGACGCGGCGTTCCCCGCGGCTACGCACGAACTCGTGGTGCCGGAGGAGGTGCTGGACGGGGAGTTCGCCCTGGCCGAGGACCTGTCGGAAACCGAGGGCAAGGAGATCGAGGAGGCCCCCGACCCGAGGGTCCGGGACGGTAAGGCCGCTGTCGCCCGGTACGGGACGGACGAGGGCGGTGTCCTGGTCCTTTCGGGGATGTACGGACGTCTGGCGAGCCCGGGGGCCATGCGGGCAGAGATCCTGGAGGGCGCGGCCGGGGCCGAGGGCGCGGAGGCGGTCGTGCCGCCCGAGGAGTTCCGGCCCGACGGCTACGGCATCACGGTGGAGTGCCAGGTCGTGCGCTGGACGGACCTCGGCACGACGACCTACGCGCCGATGTGCGCCTGGGGTGACGCCAACACGGCGGCCATGGTCGCCGTGATCCGGCCCGGCGAGATCGCGGAGGACGCACAGTCGGTCGACCTGACGTCGGCCGCCGAGGACACGGCGAAGGTCAGGGCGGAGATCCGCCGGCCGGTCGGCCGATAGGCGACCGGCCGAGCGCCCCCTCCACCGCGCACGCCATGCCGAGCAGCGCCGCGTCCGTTCCCCGCCCCGTCACCAGTTGGAGTCCGGCCGGGCAGCCGTCCCCCGTGAAGCCGGCGGGCACACTCGCCGCCGGATGACCGCTGAGGTTGAACGCCCAGGTCAGCGCGGTGGAGTAGATGTCGCCCGGTCCGTCGTGGCCGTGCGGCGGGGTGGGCGCGACCGGGGTGAGCAGCAGGGGCGTACGGGCGAACAGGGCGTCCAGGGCGCGGTCGTTGGCGGCACGGAGCCGCTCCGTGGATGCGGTCGGGCGTCCCGCGCGCGCCGCGAACCACGCCCGGGCCGGGTCGAGCAGTTCGCAGGAGCCCGGCACCAGGCGTACCGTTCCCGCCGCCACCAGCCGGCCGACGGCTCGCCGCGTCACGTCCGCGACCTCCGGGGCGACGGCGGCGAAACCCAGGTCGGGGCTGTAGACGGCCGGCACGGGGAGCCGCGCCGGCCGCGGCACGTATGCGTCGGCCACGTGGCGCAGATACGCGTCCGCGCGCTCCGCCGAGCTCGCGAGTACCCCGGCGGTCGCCAGGCCCGTGCGGTCGGGGGAGGGGAGCAGACCCGCGCTCGTCCGCAGGCCGAACACCCCGCACCACGCCGCCGGGATCCGCACCGACCCCGCGCCGTCACTCCCGGTCGCCAGCTCCACCATGCCCGCGGCGACCGCCACCGCCGATCCCGCGGAGGACCCGCCCGGAGTCCGGTCGTGGCGCCAGGGGTTGACCGTACGGCCGTGCGCCCCCTGCCCCCAGGTCTGCCACGGCGTACCGGGGCCGGGGACGGAGGTCGCGCCGACCGGGATGCCGCCCGCGGCGATCAGACGGCGCGCGGCGTACGAGCGGATCCCCGAGCGGCCCTTGACCGCGAACGGCAGCCCCGCGAGCGGCAGCCGGGACGCTGCCTCCGCCCGGGCCCGCGCCTCCTCGTGCCACACCTCGGTGAACGCGCACAGTTCCGGGTCGAGCCGGTCGATGCGGGCGAGCGATGCCTCGAGTGCCGCTGTCATGGCACCAGTCTCGGCCCTCGTGCGCGGGGAGGCCCCGGCGCCCGCCTCAGCCCTCCAGCGCCGCCTCCATCACCGCCCGGGCGATCGGGGCGGCGTCGCCGCCCCCGCTGACGTCAGCGCGGTCGGCCTCCGCGTCCTCCACGACCACCGCGACGGCGACCGCCGGGCGGCCGGAGTCCGGGGCCTGCGCCCACGCGATGAACCAGGCGTACGGCGTGCCGGAGTTGTCGACCCCGTGCTGGGCGGTGCCCGTCTTCCCGCCGACCGTCACGCCGTCGATCGCCGCGTTCGTGCCGGTACCGTCCTCCACCACGTCGGTCATCATCCGCTGCAGCTGCTGTGCCGTCGCCGGGTTCATCGCCCGGCGGTAGGAGTCCGAGCCCTGCTGCCTGACCGTGGCACCGCCGTCCTTGGTCACCCGGTCGACCAGGTGGGGGCGCCTGAGGTCGCCGCCGTTCGCGACCGCCGAGGCCACCATCGCCATCTGGAGCGGCGTCGCCGTCGTGTCGAACTGGCCGATGGAGGACTGCGCCAGCTGGTCGTCGCTCATCTCCGAGTCGAAGTTGCTGCGGGCCACCCGTGAGGGAATCGTGAGGCCGTCGTCGTTGAAGCCGAACCTGCCCACCGCCTCCAGCATCCCGTCCAGCCCCACCTCGACGCCGAGACGGGCCATCACGGTGTTGCAGGAGACCCGGATCGCCTCCGCCAGGGACGCCTTCTCGCAGCCGCGCGCCTCGTCGGGCAGCACGGTCGAGGTGCCCGGCAGGACGTACGGGGACGGAGTGTCCGTCGCCGCGTCCGGGTCGGTGACCACACCGGCGTCCAGCGCGGCCGCCGCCGTCACGATCTTGAAGGCCGAACCTGGCGGATAGGTCTGCCGGATGGCCCGGTTGAGCATCGGGCGGCTCTGCGCCCGGTTGAGCCGCGCCCACGCGTCGGTGACCGAGGAGCCGGTGCCCGAGAGGACCTCGGGGTCGTACGACGGTGACGAGACCAGCGCCAGGATCCGGCCGGTGGCGGGGTCGAGGGCGGCCACCGCGCCGCGCCGGCCGTCCAGGCCCTCGTACGCCGCGCGTTGCACCGGGGCCTCGACGGTGGTGACGACGTCGCCGCCGGGCTGCCGGCTGCGGGTGATGTCACCCCAGAGGGGGAGGGGTGCCAGGAGCGGGTCGGTGCCCGAGAGGACGCCGTCCTCGGCGTTCTCCAGCAGCGTGGTGCCGTACGTCTGCGAGGCGTAGCCCGTCACGGGCGCGTACAGCGGGCCGTGGCGGTAGGTGCGCTCGTACGCCAGCTGTTCGCCGGTGTCCTTCGAACCGGTGACGGGTTCGTCGCCGACCAGGATGTTGCCGCGCGGCTGGTCGTAACGATCGATGGTGGTACGGCGGTTGGCCGCGTTGGTGTTCAGTTCGTCGGCCTCGAAGAGCTGGACACGGGCGGCGTTCGCCAGCAGGGCGAGGAGCAGGAAGAGGCAGAATCCGGCGGCGCGCCGGATGTAGGGGATCATTTCTCCTCCGCGGCCGGTGCGGTGCCGGTGCCGGTGCCGGTGCCGGTGCCGGTATCGGGCTCAGGGGTGCGGGCCACGTCGCTGACCCGGATGAGCAGCGCCACGATGATCCAGTTGGTGACCACGGACGAACCGCCCTGGGCCAGGAAGGGCATCGCCATCCCGGTCAGCGGGATCAGGCCCATCACCCCGCCCGCGATCACGAAGACCTGGAGCGCCAGGATCGAGGCGAGGCCGATCGACAGGAGCCGCCCGAAGGGGTCCCGCAGCGCCAGGCCGGCCCGGAAGCCGCGGGCCACCAGCAGGGCGTACAGCAGGAAGATCGCGGTGAGCCCGGCCAGGCCGAGTTCCTCGCCCGCGGTGGCCAGGATGAAGTCGGACTTGGCGGCGAAGCCGATGAGGATGGAGTGGCCGAGCCCGAGACCGGTGCCGAGCATGCCGCCTGCGGCGAACGCGAAGAGGGACTGGGCGAGCTGGCTCGGCCCCTGGCCCGCGTTGATCGTGGCGTACGGGTCCAGCCAGTCCTCCACCCTGCTGTGCACATGGGGTTCGAACGAGCCGACGGCGAAGGCGCCGGCGGCGGCGAGGAGCAGCCCGACGGCGATCCACCCGGTCCTCCCGGTGGCCACGTAGAGCATGATCACGAAGAGGCCGAAGAAGAGCAGTGAGGTGCCGAGGTCCCGTTCGAGGATGAGGACGCCGACGCTGAGCAGCCAGATCGCGACGATGGGGCCCAGGACGCGGCCGGTGGGGAACTGGAGCTTCCAGATCCTGCGGCCGGTGTACGCGAGTGCGTTGCGGTTGGCGGCCAGGTACGCGGCGAAGAAGACCGCGAGCAGGATCTTCGCGAACTCGCCCGGCTGGAAGGAGAGTCCGCCGATCCGGATCCAGATCTTCGCCCCGTTCACCGCGGGGAAGAAGATCGGGACGAGCATCAGCACCAGCGCCGCCGCGACCGACATGTACGCATAACGCTGGAGCACCCGGTGGTCCCGCAGCAGTACGACGACGGCGATGAAGAAGGCCACCCCGAGCGTGGACCAGATCAGCTGCGTCGTCGCCGCCCGGTCGCTCGGCGTCTCCAGGTCGAGCCGGTAGATCAGCACCAGGCCCAGCCCGTTGAGCAGGACGGCGATGGGCAGCAGCAGCGGGTCGGCGAACGGGGCGCGGAAGCGGACCGCGAGATGGGCGAGCAGGGCGAGGAGGCCGAGACCGGCGCCGTACCCGGCGACGTCGGGGGGTACGGCGTCGTTCCGGGCGAGGCCGACGGCGGCGTAGCCGTAGACGGAGACGATCACGGCCCCGATCAGGAGCGAGAGCTCGACCCCGCGCCGCTTCGGCAGGCGTAGCTCGGGAGGGCGTGCGTCCGCCGTCGTTGCGGTCATGCCCCGCAACGTAGCAAGAGGCGGGTGTTATTTCCCTTATGTCAGCTTCGTGGCATTACCCGGCGGACGCTCCCGGGGCGGCTCAGCTCTGGTACGGGTTCTGGCCGCCGGGAGGCGCGTAGCCGGGCTGCTGCTGCTGGGCCGCGCCGAACGGATTGCCGTCCTGTCCGCCCTGGGCCTGCGCCAGCAGTTGCTCCGCCTCCTCCTTCGGTATCTGCCGCTCCCCGCCGCAGAAGGTGCACTGCGTCGCGTACTTCGTGGAGAAGGGGAACAGCGGCACGAAGAACAGCGTGAACTTGGTGACCCGCTTGCGCAGCGTGTGCGCCGCGGGGTTGCCGCACCAGCCGCACACCATCGTCAGGACCGCCAGTTGGTAGAGATAGCCCCGCGTACCGAAAATGATCATGATGTGGTTCCTTTCCCCGTGTCTTCCAGAAGTGTCCGCCGGCAGAGCGCCAGCAGCTTCTCGTCCTCATAAGTGTCGTGACTGCCGTAGCCGCCGTCCATCGCGTTGTGACGGCGCACGGCGAGGAGCTCGGCACGCAGCACCTGTGCCGCGTCCGACCCTGCCGCAGTCAGCCCCATCCGCGCCAGACATTCCGCGACCCGGACTCTGACGTGACGGTTCCTCTCCCACGCGGAGAGGAGCACCGGCACCGCCTCCGCGGCCCGCCCCGACACCTCCCACAGGGCGATCGCGGCGTCGACCCGGAGCCACAGCTCCTCGTGCGCCAACAGGGCCAGCAGCCTCGGCGCGACCGTCTCGGCCCGCCGCCCCAGCCCGCCCAACGCGTTCGCGGCCGCCCGGCAGTCGTGGACCTGCTGCGCCCGCAGCCCCTCGGCCAGCACCGGCAGCACCTCTTCGGCGTCGCCCGTGACCGCCCACAGGGCCTCCGCCGCCTCCGTCGCCGCCGCCGACCCGGGCCGCCGGATCAGCCTGCGGAGCTCCGGAGCGGCGCAGTCGGCGGCCGGCCCGAACGACCCCAGCGCCCGCAGGGCCGCCGTGCGCAGCCACTCGCCCCGGTACTCGGGCGCACCCCGCAGCACCCGCAGCACCTCCGGGGCTGCCTCGCCCGCGCGCAGCGCCGTCAGCCCGGCGAGAAGAGGGCTCGCCCGGTCGTACGCGCCCTCGTCCAGGCCGACCTCGCCGAGCCGGCGCCGCAGCGCCCCGGCGAGCGGGGCCGCCGCCCCGCCGAGGCACCGGATCGCGAACCCCACGTCGTGCGGCACCTCGGGCCGCTCCAGGGCGGCCGCCAGGGCCGGCAGCGCCCGGGCGTCGCCCAGCCTGGACAGCGCCTTCACCGCCGAGCCCAGGCCCGGCGGCCCGCTCGCCCACTCCTTCACCCACGCACCGGGATCCGCCGCCACCCGGCCGGCCAGGGCATCGGCCGCGGGCACGGCCAGGCCGAACAGCTCCTCCAGCACGTGCGAGGCGGCCTCGGCGAGCCGCGGCTCCCGGGCCGCGAGCTGCGCGCCGACCAGCCGCACCAGACCGTCGTACGAACCACGCCAGGCGCGCATCAGCCCGCCGCTCATCCGTACGGCGTCCAGGCGCTGCCAGGGGTCCGGGCTGCTCAGCTGGTCCGTCAGCAGTGCCGTACGGTCGTCCACCCGGTCGTCCAGGCCACTGTGCAGCGTCCGCAGCAGATCGGCGGCCCACGGGGTACTGCGGCCGGCGGACTCCTCGGCCGACAGCTCCCGCAGCTGACCCACCAGGGTCGGCGCGGTGGCCCGGTCCGGCGCGGTCTCGTCACCACCCGGCGCCTTCGCGGTGGCGGACTCCGCCCGGAAGGGCCGGGAGCGCAGCTCCCGCAGCAGCCCCGACACCACCCGCACGACGTCGCCGGGCAGCGCGTCCGGCGCGCACCTGGCCAGCTGGGCGAGGGCCGCGAGCCGCAGCCCGGGCGGATACGCCTCGGCGGCGAGCCGGCTCAGCCAGTCCGCCGCCTGCCCCGACAGCGGCCGGTGGCGCAGGGCGATCCGTCCGGCGGCCTCGACGAGCGCGAGCCGCACCTCGTCGTCCGCCTCGACCGGGAGCCGCTCGCGCAGGAGGACGAGCACCCTCTCCGGCCTGTCGTGCAGCGTGGCCAGGGCCAGCGGTGCGGCGTGCCGCACCCCCGGATCGTCGTCGGCGACCAGCTCGAAGAAGACCGCGGACCCGGCGGACACGGCTGCCGCGGCCATGGCGTAGTTCGCCACGCCCTCTATCTCGTCCTCGTCCAGCTCGTCCAGTTCGCTCTCGTCGTCCACGTCCAGATCGATGCCGCCGATGCTGGTGAGCAGTTCGACGACGCCGCCCCGGTCCCGTATGCCGGGATCCACGGCCAGCTCGAAGAGGAACGGGATGCACGCGAGCGTGCACGCGTACACATCCCCCTGGTGGTGCACCGCGCCGTACATCCCGTCGAGCGCGCTCTCCCGCTCCGCCGCGTCGGCGGAGGCGAGTCCGTACAGGAGCCCCGGCACATCGTCGGCCGGGCCGTAGGCATGCTCCATCGAGGCCCAGTCGACCTCGTCGATCCCCGTGAACACGCCACACCCTCCCCGTGTCTTGTCCCGGCGCCCCGGACACGGCGGGAACCGTGCGTGCGAAGCAGCGCCTGCGCAGAGTGTGCACCACGGCCAGGATGCTCCACCCTCCACTTGCGGCCTTTCCTCACCGCGCCCGCCCGGGCTGTGAAGGTGCGGTGTGCGCCCGGCCCCTCCGACTCCCCTCAGCCCCCGGGCAGAGGCCTGGCCTGCCCGGGATCGGTCAGCGGGCCGAGCAGATCCCCGTGCCGCTCCAGCCGTGCCGTCATGTCACCGGCGAGGAAGACGAGGTCGCCCGGCGCACCGCATGCCTCGATCTCGTCCCAGCCGACCGGCGCGGACACCGTCGGACTGCCTTTCGCGCGCAGGGTGTACGGCGCCGCGGTGGTCTTCGACGCGGCGTTCTGGCTGAAATCCACGAAGACCTTCCCCGGGCGCAGCGCGCGCGTCATCCGGTGCACGGCCAGCTCGGGCAGTGCGGCCTGCGCCTCCACGGCCAGCTTCTTCGCGTAGGCCGTCACCTTCTCGGAGGGGGTGGGCGCCAGGGGGACGAGGAGGTGCAGGCCCTTGGAGCCCGACGTCTTGCCGTACGAGGACAGCCCGTCCGAAGCCAGCCGTTCCCGTAGCCAGAGGGCCACCGCGCAGCACTCGACGACGCTCGCGGGGGGCCCGGGGTCCAGGTCGAACACCATCCGGTCGGCCACGGCGGGGGAGCCCTGCCGCCACTGGTGGGTGTGGAACTCCACCACCAGGTTCGCCGCCCACATCAGGGACGGCAGATCCTGCGCGAGCACCTGGCGGGCGTCGGGGTCGTCGCTGCGGGGCACCGGGGCGGTACGCACCCAGTCGGGTGTTCCGGGCGGCGGATTCTTGGTGAAGAAACGCAACCCCTCCGGACCGTCCGGGTAACGCAGGAAGGACAGCGGACGGTCGCGCAGGTGCGGCAGCATCGCCGCCGCGGCCGTTGCCGCGTAGTAGTGCAGCACCTCGCCCTTGGTGGTGCCGGTCGCCGGGTACAGCACCTTGTCGAGATTGCTGAGCGCCAGGCGCCGCCCCTCCACCTCCGTGATCGGCGTCATACGATAAGAATCACATGAAATCGTAAGGATGAGCTCATAGCGCGCACAAGGGGTGAACGGTGAGGTCCATCTGGAACGGCTCCGTCTCGTTCGGCCTGGTCAGCATCCCGGTCAAGCTCATGAACGCCACGGAGAACCACGCGATCTCCTTCCGGCAGATCCACCTCTCCGACGGCGGCAGGATCCGTTACCGCAAGGTCTGTGAACTGGACGAGGAGGAGGTGCCCGCCTCCGAGACCGTCAAGGCGTACGAGGACGCCGACGGCAGGGTGATCCCCGTGACCGACGAGGACCTCGCCTCGCTCCCGCTCCCCACCGCCAAGACGATCGAGATCGAGGGGTTCGTGCCGGCCTCGGCGATCGATCCCCTCCAGCTGGACTCGGCGTACTACCTCTCGGCCAACGGCGTCCCGGCCGCCAAGCCCTACGCGCTGCTGCGCGAGGCCCTCAGGCGCAGCGGCAAGGTGGCCGTGGCGAAGTACGCGCTGCGCGGGCGGGAACGGCTCGGGATGCTGCGGGTGGTCGACGACGTGATCGCGATGCACGGCCTGCTGTGGCCGGACGAGATCCGCACCCCGGAAGGCGTCGCTCCGGAGTCCGGCGTCAAGGTCCGTGACGCGGAACTGGACCTGGCGGACGCGTTGATGAACACCCTCGGCGACGCCGACCTGGACACGCTCCACGACGAGTACCGCGAGGCGGTCGAGGAACTCGTCGCGGCGAAGGCGGCGGGTGAACCCGTGGCGCAGGAGCGGGCCGAGGAGCCCGAGGGCAAGGTGATCGACCTCATGGCGGCGCTGGAGAGCAGTGTGCGGGCGGCGAAGGAGTCCCACGGGGAGGACAGCGGAAAGGAGGGCGAGGTCGCGGAGGTCCACTCCATCGGCTCCGCCCCGAAGAGGACCGGGGCGTCCTCGAAGCGGGCCCCGTCGAAGAAGGCGGCGCCGAGGAAGGCGGCCGCGAGGAAGACCGCGGCGAAGAAGACCTCCGGGAAGCCCCCTGCGAAGAAGTCGGCAGCAGGGAAGCCCGCGGCCGAGAAGGCGACGGCGAAGAAGGACACCGGGAAGAAGCCCCCGGCGAGGAAGCAGGCCAAGGGGGCTCGGAAGCGCACCTCGGCCTGACGCGACGCGCGCCGAGCCGAGGACCGGCGCGCGGCCCGGCACGGTGCCACCACACCGTCCCTACGGTCGCGTGAGCCCTTCTGCCCCTCCGGCATCCGCGTCGGCACCCCCGCCCTGCCGTCCCGGGGCCTCCCCCGCCTCCGGGACGGGGGAGGCCGCGGGGTGGATCGATCTCGTGGTCGATGCCGCTCGTACAGGTGACGAAGCGACCGTTTCCGAGGCCAGGGACGAAGCGAGGACCATGATGGAGGCCTGTCCGGCTCCGGCTCCCCCTGGCCTGACCGGGTTCCGGAGCAGTCCGGGGCACACAGGGCCCGGCCTGCCCCGGAACGCCGGGCTCCCGACTCCGCGCGCCCCGCTCTGCGCCCTGTGCGGGAGCCGGCCCGGAGTACAGCCTGGGGAGCAAGGACGCCGACGGGGTGAACAGAGGGGGCACGATGCAGGATCTCAAGGTCACGTCATGGCAGCTCTTCGGGCACGACCGGCTCTATGTGAACCTGCCGGACGGCACCGCGATCGGATGGGCGGACCGGGGGAGCGGCACGATCACCGTCCTGCACCCGCGCTACCGCGACGCCGTGACCGACGCGCTCGCGCGCCAGATCCCGGACCTGCCGTCGCTCGTCGGTGAGGACGTGCCGGCGGGGCCGGCGGCCCCGAGGACTCCGCCGCAGGTCCCGCGGATCCCGCCCATGAGGGGGATACGGAAGAGGGGCGTCGTGCAGGAACCGGCTCCCGCGGTGGAGCAGACGTCCGCGCCCGCGCCGGAGACGGGTCACGAGCCGGTGGCCGCGCCTGCGCCGGTCTCCGCGCCCGTGCGGGAATCCGCGCCCGTCCAGGAGCCCGCGCCGGTGCCGGAGTCCGCGCACGGGCACGGCCCGGTGGAGGCGTCCGGCGCGCCCGTGCCGGACCCGGTTGCCGGTCACGGACCGGAGCGGCGCGGGCGGCCGGGCGCCCTCCCCCCGCTGACCCCCGCGAGCGACCTCGCGTCGCGGCGGCCGGGGGCCGGACTCCGGGAGCAGCTCGGCGAATCCGGGACCGGGGCGCTCGTACGGGTGGCCACCGGGGCGCTGCGGCGGCACAGGGACGCGGACCCGCGGCGGGTGGCCCTCGCGGGGGAGCGGCGGGTCGGAGCCGAGCTCAAGCGGCTGACCCGGCACGGCTGGCGGGTGCTGCACTCCGTGCCTCTGCCGGACGGCACGGAGATCGGGCACCTGCTCATCGGACCCGGCGGTGTGTTCGCCGTGTGCACCGAGCACCACCCCGGGGCATCGGCACGGATCGAGGACGGCACGCTGCGGATCGACGACGGCGCCCCGCAGCCGTACGAGCTCGACGGGCGCCCCGGCGCACGGCGGGCCCGGGCCGCGCTGGAGGCGTACTGCGCCTTCGACGTACCCGTGCAGACCGTGCTGGTGTTCACCGGCGTCACCGCGCTGGAGGTGGCCTCCACCCCGGCCGGTACCCGTGTCTGCCGGGAGCGCCAGGTATCTGTTCTCGCCCCGCTGACCGGTGTGTTCACCCCCACCCAGGTGGAGAGGGTCTACGACGTCGCGCGGAACCGGGAGGCCTGGCTGGACGCGTGAGTGCGGGGGCGCGGCCGGTAGATTCCCCCGGGTGCTGCCGCAGTGCCAGTACCCGTACGCCGAAGGGGAAGTCATCATGAAGCTCCGCTGTGCCGTGCTCGACGACTACCAGGCCGTGGCGGTCACCGCCGCCGACTGGTCGTCCGTCGCCGACGACATCGACGTGGTCAGCTTCGCCGATCACTGCGCCACGGAGGACGAACTGGCCGCGCGACTGGCCGAGTTCGACATCGTCGTGACCCTCCGGGAGCGCGTGCCCTTTCCCGCGACGCTGATCGCGCGCCTGCCCCGGCTCCGGCTGCTCGTCGCCTCCGGCATGCGCAACACCTCCATCGACTACGCCGCCGCCGAACGGCACGGGATCACGGTCTGCGGTACCGCCAGCACGGCCACCCCGCCCGTCGAGCTCACCTGGGCGCTGCTGCTCGGACTGGCGCGCGGGCTGGTGACCGAGGCCGACGCCCTGCGGAACAACGGTCCCTGGCAGTCCACCGTCGGGGCCGACCTGCACGGGCGCAGGCTGGGGATCCTCGGGCTGGGGAAGATCGGCAGCCGGGTCTCCGCGGTCGGCCGCGCCTTCGGCATGGACGTGGTGGCCTGGAGTGCGAACCTGACCCCTGAGCGGGCCGCGGAGGCCGGGGTGGGTTTCGCCGCGTCCAAGGAGGAACTGCTGGAGACCAGCGACTTCGTCTCCGTGCACCTGGTGCTGAGCGAGCGCACCCGTGGACTGCTGGGCGCCAGGGAACTCGGGCTGATGCGGCCGGGCAGCTATCTGGTCAACACCTCCCGGGCGGCGATCATCGACCAGGACGCGCTGCTCGACGTGCTGCACCGCGGAGGCATCGCCGGCGCGGGGGTCGACGTGTTCGACGTCGAGCCCCTCCCGGCGGACCACCCGATGCGCAGCGCGCCGCGCCTCCTGGCCACACCGCACCTGGGTTACGTCTCGCAGGCCAACTACGCGGCGTACTACGGGGACGCGGTCGAGGACATCCGGGCCCACCTCGACGGCGAGCCTGTTCGCCTGCTCGGCTGAAGATCCAAGTAGCGTGAGCGCGGGGGAACTTCGCCCCCCTCCGGACAGGAAGGCCCACCACGTGCACACGCTCACCGACGACGAGACGGTCTCCTGCATGGTGCGCATACCGGCCGGGACCGTGGACCTCCGCGACGACCGCCGCGGTGCCCGCTGGCAGGAGGAGATCGAACCCTTCCTGCTCGCCCGCCACCCCGTCACCGTCGGACAGCGCCGCGCCGTCACGGGAGCGGCCCCCGACCTCGACGTGCCCGACGCCCTGCCCGTGACCGGCGTCAGCTGGCTCGACGCCATCGACCTGTGCAACCGGTTCTCGGCCGATGCCGGGCTGGCACCGGTCTACTCCCACGACGTACGGACCGGACAGGTGACCCGCGACCCGGACTCCGACGGCTACCGGCTGCCCACCGAGGCCGAGTGGCAGTACGCCTGCAAGGCGGGGACCACCGGCTACCGCTACGGCGAGATCGACGCCATCGCCTGGTACGACGGCAACTCCGGCGGCCGGGTACACGAGATCGGCGGGAAGATCCCCAACGCCTGGGGCCTGCACGACATGCTGGGCAACGTCTGGGAGTGGTGCTGGGACGTGTACGACGAGGAGGTCTACGGCGCCTACCGCACCTTCCGCGGCGGCGGCTGGGCAGAGTCGGAGCGCGGCTGCGGCGCCACCGTGCGCCGTCGCAGCCACCCCACCTTCGCGATCGACGACCTCGGCCTCAGGCTGGCCCGCGACAACCGGGGCGCGGAAAATTCACGCGGCTGATCGAATACGAGTGCGGTAGGTTTCTGGCACTCGAAGGGGGCGAAGTGGCGAAGCTCAACCAGATCATCGCCGTGGAGAAGGGTGTCAAGAGCAAGTCGCTCCAGGACATCACCGCGGCCCACCACAAGGTGCAGAAGCCGGTACTGCTGGCCGGCATCTCGCGTACGTACCAGCCGAAGGACGAAGAGGGCGAGCAGCTTCCGCCCGAGTCCGCGCGGGTACAGATCAAGGCCGAGGAAGCCCTGCGCGAGATGTCCGCGTCGCTGACCCGGCTGTTCGACGTGACGGCGACGAAGGACTGGGCCAACTGCTCGGCCCGCGCGGACGTCACCGTCGACGGTCGTACGGTCGTGAGCGAAGTACCGGTCAGTTACCTGCTCTTCCTGGAGAAGCAGCTCACCGACCTGCACACCTTCGTGAAGAAGCTTCCGGTCCTGGACGCCTCGGAGTCCTGGTCGCTCGACCCGTCGACGGACTGGTGGAAGACGGACCCGGTCCGCACCATCCGGACGAAGAAGGTCCCGCGCAACCACGTCAAGGCCGAGGCGACCGACAAGCACCCGGCGCAGGTCGACGTGTACTACGAGGACGTGCCCATCGGGTACTGGACGACCGTGAAGTTCTCCGGAGCGCTGCCGGCGCGGCGGGTGAACGAGCTGCTGGAACGCGTCGAGAAGCTCCAGCACGCGGTGAAGTTCGCCCGCGAGGAGGCCAACGGCGCCGAGGTCACCGACCGGCGGGTCGGAGACGCGGTGTTCGGCTATCTGTTCGGCTAGCCCCCGACACGAGGCGGCATCCCCAGAACGCCCCCGCGCCACGTCGTGGGGGTGCGCACCACGCCCGAGGCGGAATTGAGGTCCGCCCCGTGTGTCGAGCGCAAGCTGAAACTGACGTTCAGCCTGAAGACGCGGTAACGGTGGAGGTTCGAGTCCTCCCCCCGGCACCACATGCCGGGGTGGCCCAACATGGCAGAGGCAGCCGCGATCAATCTCAGACTCTCGCTCCAGCTTCAGTATCGCCGCCGACTGCCAGATCGACCGAGTACGGACGAACACCGTTGAATGCTGGTTCGAATCCGGCCTGCGCCTCTTTCACGGCGCGGTAGTTCAAGGGAAGAACGCGACGGTCTGACGACTGATCCGCACTCTTAAACGGCGCTGGCAAGCGCAATTGGGTGGCAACCCCAGGGGCCCGGGAGCTGGATACGACTCCCGGGCTCCGTCACGTCCCGCCCCTCCCGGCTGTGCGACCTGAGGACCTCCGGACCCGTGCGGGCCACCGTCGTATCCGGGAACGGCCGACGTCGACGCGCCCAGGCCGTGGAGCACCGGCTCGTGGCCCTGGGAACGCCGTCGGCCGGCACGTTCGCCGACGGGGCCCTCCCGGACGCCTCGGGCGGCCGCGCGGTCCGGGCCGTCGGGTCTCGAACTGTGCGTCTCGATCTGGCTGATACTCTCCCCGCTACATTCCGCCACCCCCCTTGAACAGGCCCGCGCGATGGGGGTAAGGGCGGCGCCCGGAGAGGCCGTCGACGAGCAGACTCCCGCCTTCCGAGGAGCCGTTCACCACCCCGCACCGCGTTCCCCAGAGACAGAAGGCGAGACCCGACGTGGCTGAAAACCGAGACGTCCTCATCTACTCCAAGCGCTCCGAGGGCGGGGTGCGTTTCGTCTCGCGCCTGCTCAATGAGCTGGGACGCCGCCCGGTCCTGGTCTCCGACGAGCCGGAGGACGTCCACCGCGGCCACTGCGCGGCCCACATCGTGGTCGACTGGGAGACAGCGAGCCTGGAGGAACTGGTGGCGGCGGTCGGGGCGGCGGGCGTGGAGCCTACAGCGGTCGTCAACTTCGTGGATCCGCTGCTCTCCTGGCAGGTGCGCACGGCGCGGCACTACGGACTGGCGGGCGGAGAGAAGGGCCGTGAAGTCCTGCTGAGCAAGGCACGGGTACGGGCGGCCATGGCGGACCGCGGCCTGTCCTCGTTGGCCTTCGCGACCGGAACCGTCACTTCCCTCGACACCGACGCGGTCACCTCGTACCCCGTCATCGTCAAGCCCGACCAGGACTCCGGCGCTTCACGGCTCGTCCGCCGCGCCGAGAACCCGGCCGAGCTCGTCTCCTGCCTCAAGGAACTGGCCGCCGCCTCGGGTCCGGAGACGGACGTCATCGTGGAGGAGTACATCGACGGCATCGAGTTCTCCGTCGACGGGCCGGTGCTGGACAGCCGGTTCCATCCGCTCTTCGAGGTCGAGAAGACGGGGCACGACAACCGGCGGCACCACGACGCGGGACTTCTCATCTCGCCCCCGGTCTCCGCACGGGTGCGCTCTGCCGTGGGCGAGCTGTCGGAGCGGGTTCGGGCGCTGTGCTCCTCTCTCGGCCTCGGGGACAGCTGGCTGCACGTCGAAGGGCGGGTGCGCGCGGACGGCACCTGCGAACTGGTCGAGATCAATCCGCGGCCCGGTGGCCGCTCGTACCGGGACGCCACCCTGCGGGCCTGTGGGGTCGACTCCATCAACATGTCGGTACGCATGGCGCTGGGCGAGCGCCTGGACGGCGTCCTGGCCGGGGCGACCACCGGCACCGAGCTGCTGGCCATGCTTCCCTTCGAGGCCGACCGCGTCGGAACCCTGGCGAGCGCCACCTCCGTCGAGGAGCTCATGCGGATTCCCGGGGTGGTGGACGGCTACCTGTTCGAGCGCTTCCGCGTGGTGACGATGGACCGGGAGAACTTCTTCGCCGAGGCCCTGATCGCCGCCGACAGCATCGCGGACCTGTACAAGATCGCCGAACAGGTCCGCTCGGCTTTCACCTTCACCTTCGAGTGACCCGCACGGGCGGAGGTCCGCTCACTGCCGGGACGGGCCCCGCGACGGTCCGTGCGTGACGGGTACGGCGCAGCAGTGCACCGTCACGGTCCGGTCCGGGGCCCCTCGCCGGTCGACGGTGGCCGGACAGGTCCACCTCAGGTGTTCGTACGGAGCGACGGCCGACGCGTCGGAGGTCAGGACGTCCGGGACCGGATGGAGCCCGCGCCGCCGGGCGCCGCACGCGGCCCGCTTCACCGGCCGGGCGCCCGTACCGTGGCCGCGTGCGGCTGACCCTCCGTCCCGCCGTGGTCGCGCCATGCGCTCAGGGGCGCCCGGTTCAGCGGTCCGTGGGCCCCTAAGCCTTGCGGAGCCGGCCGACGATCCCGTCCAGATCCCGCTGGAACAGATCCGGGCGGACGAAGTGCCCGCCCGGCACCTCGTGCCACTCGTGCGGGATTCCCGCCGCGCCGAGGCCGGCCCGGAACTCCCGCTGGCCGGCGAGCACCTGCGTCTCGTTGACCGTGTCGAACCAGTTGACCGGGTCCGGACTGGTTCCCGCGACCAGGAAGACCCGCTTGTCGCGGTAGCTGCCGATGCGCTGCACGGGGTTGTCCGCGGTGACCCTGGCCTCGTCCCACAGCGGCGCGCCGTAGACCGTGCCGCCGCCCAGCTCCACGGCCGCGGACGAGGTGTTGGCCCAGTGGGTGACCAACCCGAAGTCGCGGCGCAGGCTCGCGGGCCCGGAATGAGCGCTCACCGAGGCGAAGTGGCCGTAGTACTTGGCCGCGTACTTCAGCGCACCGAAGCCGCCCATCGAGAACCCGGAGACGGCCCGGCCGTCGTACTCGGCGAACGTCCGGAAGTTGGCGTCGATCCACGGGATCAGCTGGGCGATGTGGAACGTCTCCCAGTTGCGGGGACCCGTGTTGGAACTGACCGGGTTGGAGTACCAGCCCGCATGGCCCCCGTCGGGCATCACGACGATGACCGGCTTCCCGGCGGTCCAGGCGCGGATGCCCATCCGGTCGAAGGTGATGAAGTCCTGGTCGGCGCCGCCGCCGTGGAAGAGATAGAGGACCGGATAGCTGCGACCGCTGCTGTGATAGCCGTCGGGAAGAAGGACGTTGACCGCCGGATCCCAGCCGATCGCGTCGGTCGCGAAGCGGTAGTACCACATCCGGGGGTCGCGCTCGTCATGGCCCACGACGCGCAGCCCGAAGCCGTCGCCCGCCGCGGCGGCAGACGAGGCCGACGCCATGACGCCTCCCGCGCCGAGGGCCGTTGCCGCGGTGACCGAGCCGATGGCCCTGATGACGTTCCTGCGGGTGGGGCGGTGCGTACTCAACATGATCTCCTGGAGTGGGAAAGGCCCGGCAGCGGGCACCGGCGGGGGATGTGCCCCCGCCGGGCAGGGGGAGTCAGGCGGAATACCCCTTCGGAGGGATCAGCGTGGCGAGCTGGTCGAAGGAGATCCAGTAGATCTGGTTGCCGCTGAAGGAAGCCGGGTCTGCGATGAGGACGGTCCGGTCCACCTCGTCGTAGCCGAAGACGGTGAAGTAGTGGTAGATCGTCTGGTTCGAGGGATACCCGGGCGGCTGGTTCCCCGGCGGGGCCACGATGTTGGCCACCAGCGGGTAGTTGCGGTCGATGTCGAACACGATGTCGTGCCACAGGAGGTCCCGCTGCCCCTGGGTGGGCGGATCGTTCGGCATCTCCTTGGTCTCGTACCAGCCGCCGCCCAGGTTCGAGTTGAGTACGCCGGTCACCTGGCCGATGTGGTCGGTGCCCGCCTGGGTGGTGCCCAGCTGCCAGGCGAGGTCGCCCTGGCTGGGCGGTGCCATCCGGGCCGAGAGGGCGATGCGCGTGGCGGCCGGGCCGCACCAGTACCCGGTCTCCTGGACCTGGTAGTCGATCTGGAGCCAGTGGGCGCTCCTGGTACGCCCGGAGTCGACCCTCAGCCGGCTGCCCGGCTCGTCGAACCCGCTGAGGACGGCCGTGCCCGCCTCGGAGCCGTGGGCGCCGACGGACACGGAGGGGAGGGACGGCGCGGGCGACGCGTAGGCCGCACCTGGCTGGAGCAGCGCTCCGAGGGCGACGACTGCGATCGCGGCGGACACACATCTCTTACGCATGGGAGCTCCTGGGGGGGACGGGCCCGTGAGGAAGGCCGCGGTGGGGGTGCCCGGTCGTGTGCGAGAGCAGGACCAGCGTGATTCCCGGGTCCGTGGAGCCGCAAGCGGTGAAAGTCCAGGCTTACGGGGGAGGTTGGGCCCTCCGCGCCCGTTCCGTCAGAGTGACCCCTGCCGTCCCTCGACGGCCAGCAGGGCACGTCCCTCCTCGGTGGCGAGGTGGAAGGACCGCCCCGCCGTGCGGACCGTGGTGATCAGGCCGGCCGCGCGCAGCACGCTCACGTGCTGGCTGACGGCCGGGTGGGTCACCCGCAGAAGACGGGCGGCCTCGACGGTGGAGCAGCCGGTGAGGGCGGCGCGGAGTATGCCGGCACGCGTGTGCCCGAGCAGCGGCCCCAGCGGGCCGGTTCCCCGACCGGTGCGTGCGTCGGGGACGGGCCCGGCCCAGTCGGCCGCGTGGTGGATGGGATAGACGAGCACCGGTGGCAGCGCGCCGTCGGCCAGTGTGGCCGGCGTGGGCCAGCAGAAGAACGACGGCTGCAGCACGAGGCCCCGGCCCCGCAGATGGAGCTGCTGATCGACGGGGTAGGCGACCTCCAGGACGGGGGGCCGCCAGCGGATCTGCGGACCGAGGCCGGCCAGGAGCCCCTCGGTGCCCCGGTCGAGGAGGCTGTGCAGGCGGACGGCGCGGTCGGCGTCGATGTGTGCGTGGACACGTGGCCAGTAGGGCGCGAGCGCCTCCAGTTGATAGGTGTGGAGGGCGTCGCCGAGCCTGCGCAGGGCATCGCTGTCCCCTGCCGCCAGCGAGCGCACCCAGCCTGGCGGCCTTATGGAGGAAGCCAGTTGGGACAGGTCGGTGCGCAGCCGTGGGCGCGGGGTGCTCATGAGGACGTCGAGAGCCGCCTGCAGGCTGGTGCGGTCGCCGGATGTGGGGGTGAGGAAGTCGGGGGAGTAACCGGTGGGCGGCAGCAGTCCGGCCAGCAGCGTGCGACCGCCCGAGAGTCTGGGCCGGGCCCAGTGCCGCCAGGCACCGAAAACCCGCTCGCCGTCACGGCGTTGGAGGGTCTGCACGCTGTTGGTGATCTCCCAGAGGAAGTCGGGCCCCGGGGCCACCCGGACCCGCGCCAGGTCCTCGGACGTGAAGTACACCCGCAACATGGGCCCTCCAGCGAAAGGCGAAGGTGCGCTGATGCCGACCGCGGGGCGAACGTCGGGTCAACAGCGCACCGGACGAGCTCGGTTGCACCTTCTGCGCAGCACCCCCACGGCTGAACTTCGGGCAGCGTATACCGCTCGATCCCCGAGTTTCCCGCGAGGGAGAGAGGTCGCGCAGCCGGTCCCGGGCCCACTGCTCCGCCGGCGAGGGGACGCTGCCGGCGCGACACCGGGCGAACGTGCGCCGGCCGCGTCCGCCGTCGCGGCCTGCCGGACGCTGTTCCCGGGATTGGCCATGCCGCCTGTGCCCGGCTTCGGCGCCGAGCCCGGGCTCGTGGCCGCGCCCGGGTGCTCACGGCTCCGTTCGGACGCCGACGGGGAACAAAAAAAGACCCCCTGCACAGTGTCGCCACTGATGAGAGGGTCTTTTCGGCACTTCCTGCGAAGTGCCCCCGGCAGGATTCGAACCTGCGCACCCGGCTCCGGAGGCCGATGCTCTATCCCCTGAGCTACGGGGGCGAGTCGCCGCACTTGGCGGCGACGAGTGAAACCCTACCAGCTCCGACGGGGTGTCCGGGCACAGGTTTTTTCCGCGTCGGCCCGCCGGTCCGCCGCCGGTCGGGCCTGTTCAGGGGACGGGCGCGGGAGGTCGTGTGCCGACTCCTGCGGGCGGGGCGCCGAATGCTGTTTCGCGGGGGCGCCCGGCCGCCCCTCCCGGGGCGGAAGTGGGCAAAACCCGGACGCGGCCCTTCCGCTCGACCTACCCTCGAAGGGTGTCAGGGGCGTACGGCCGCGTGCTTGTTGTGGACGACAGCAAGGTCATCCGGCAGCTGATCAGGGTCAACCTCGAGCTGGAGGGCTTCGAGGTCGTGACCGCGGCCGACGGCGTCGAGTGTCTGGATCTGGTGCACGAGGTCTGTCCGGATGTGATCACCCTCGACGTGGTGATGCCCAGGCTCGACGGAATACAGACCGCGGCCCGGTTGCGCGCCGACCCGAGGACGGGGCATCTGCCCGTCGCCGTCATCAGTTCGTGCACACCCCACGAGGTGGCCGCCGGGGTCGACGCGTTCCTCGCGAAGCCCTTCGAGCCGAGCGAGATGGTGCGCATGGTGCACCGGCTCGCGTGCCGGGGTGATCGCACGCGGTTCGACGGCAGGCGCGGCGCGGGGACGGCCGGGAGCGCCGCCGGCTGACCGTGCGGCCGGGCCGCGGCTGCCCGTATGGCGAAACCGGTTGGCGAAGTGCCCCCCTTCCTCCCATACGCTGGTCCCGTGACCCCCGCAGATCTCTCCCGGACCGTGCTGCACGCTGTGCGCCGCGCGGTCGACGAGGACGCCCTGCGCGCGCCGGTGCCCGGCGGCGTGCGGGTCGAGCGGACACGTCCCGGCGGCAGCGGCGACTACGCCTGCGCCGTCGCCCTCCAGCTGGCCGGCCCCGCCGCGCTCCCGGCGAGGGACGTCGCGGCGCTGCTGCGGGACCGGATCGTCGGTGTACCCGGAATCGGACGGGTCGAGGTCACCGGGCCGGGCTTTCTGAACTTCACGCTGGACGCCTCGGCCGACGCCGAGACCCGTGCCGCCCGCGTGCGCGAGGTGCGCGAGGCGGGCCTCCGGTACGGGCGGGTCACCGTGGAGGCCGGGCGGCTCCACCGTCTCCACCACCCGCGCGAGGTCCGGGCCGCCGTCCTCGCGGACAGCGTGGCGCGCCTCCTGCGTACCCAGGGAGGTCAGGTGATCGTCGGCTGCACCGGGGAGCCCGACCCCCACTGGGAACGGCTCCGCGTCAGGGTCTGCTCGCGCCACGCGTCGGAGGAGGCCGAGGAGAGCTCGGAGATCCGTCCCGTCCCCGCCGGTACCACCGCTGAGGCCCTGGTGGGCCGGCTCGGGTGCGAGGCCGCGCTCTGGGGGCTGCAGCGGCCCGCCGCCCACGACCACGCGCCCCTCGGTGACGACCTCCTCGTACAGGGTGAGTCCAACCCGTTCTTCCTGGTCCGCTACGCCCACGCCCGTACCCGCGCCCTCACCCGTGAGGCGGAGCGGCTCGGTTTCACCTGCGGATACGACGTCGACGTCGACGCGCCCGCGCTGCATGCCGCGATCGCCGACCACCCCGGCGTCCTCGCCACCGCCGCCCGCCACCACGCACCCGACCGGCTCGCCCGGCACCTGGAAGCCGTGGCGGACGCCTTCCTCGCCTTCCAGGCCACGACGCCGCCGCTCCCCGTCGGCGACGAGAAACCCTCGGCCGCCCACCGCTCCCGGCTGGCCCTCGCCGAAGCCGCCGGGAAGGTGCTGGCCGGCGGCCTGTTCGTGCTCGGCATCAGCGCGCCCCGACACCTCTGAAGAGACCTGAGAGAGCAGAGCAGAACGATGAGCCGATCCGCCCACCCCGCAGGACCCCGTCACGCCGACGTCCTCCCCGAGGGCCACTACACCGCCCCGGCCACCGACCTCAACGAGCTGGACCCGAAGGTCTGGTCCCGTACGGTCACCCGTGACGCCGACGGTGCGCTCACCGTCGGGGGTATCGAAGTCGCCCGGCTGGCCGAGGAGTTCGGCACTCCGGCGTACTTCCTGGACGAGTCCGACTTCCGGGCGCGCTGCCGTGCCTGGGCGGACGCCTTCGGGGCCGACGCCGACGTGTTCTACGCGGGGAAGGCCTTCCTGTCGCGCGCCGTGGTGCGCTGGCTCAAGGAGGAGGGGCTGAACCTGGACGTGTGCTCCGGCGGTGAGCTCGCCACCGCGCTGGACGCGGGGATGCCCGCCGAGCGCATCGCCTTCCACGGCAACAACAAGACCGTCGGCGAGATCGAGCGGGCCGTCGAGGCGGGCGTCGGCCGGATCGTGCTCGACTCGTTCCAGGAGATCGCCCGGGTCTCGCACATCGCCCAGCGGCTCGGCACGCGCCAGCGGGTGCAGATCCGCGTGACGGTCGGGGTCGAGGCCCACACCCACGAGTTCATCGCCACCGCGCACGAGGACCAGAAGTTCGGGATCGCGCTGGCGGACGGGCAGGCGGCCGAGGCGGTCCGCAGGGCGCTCACCATGGACGGCCTGGAGCTCATCGGCATCCACTCGCACATCGGCTCGCAGATCTTCGACATGGCAGGCTTCGAGGTCTCCGCACGACGCGTCGTCCATCTCCTCGCCGAGGTCCGCGACGAGCACGGCGTCGAGCTCCCCGAGATCGACCTCGGCGGCGGCCTCGGGATCGCGTACACCTCCGAGGACGACCCGCGCGAGCCGCACGAGATCGCCAAGGCGCTCGGCGACATCGTGACCCGGGAGTGCGAGTCGGCAGGCCTGCGCACCCCGCGCATCTCCGTCGAGCCGGGCCGCGCGATCGTCGGCCCCACCGCGTTCACGCTGTACGAGGTCGGCACCATCAAGCCCCTCGACGGCCTGCGGACGTACGTGAGCGTCGACGGCGGCATGTCGGACAACATCCGCACAGCCCTGTACGACGCCGAGTACAGCGTGGCGCTCGTCTCACGCAGCTCCGACGCCGCGCCCATGCTCGTACGCGTCGTCGGCAAGCACTGCGAGAGCGGTGACATCGTGGTCAAGGACGCGTTCCTGCCGTCCGACCTGGCCCCCGGCGACCTGATCGCCGTGCCCGCCACCGGCGCGTACTGCCGGTCCATGGCGAGCAACTACAACCACGCACTGCGCCCCCCCGTCGTCGCCGTGCGCGACGGTCGGGCACGGGTCATCGTCCGCCGCGAGACGGAGGAAGATCTCCTGCGTCTCGATGTCGGCTGATGAAATTCACATCTCAAAATCCGGACGGGTGGCAGAAACCCCCGTCCGGTGAGTGAGACTGGTCCACACATCAGAAGTACGAGAAACGAGGTCGGATGATGCGTACGCGTCCGCTGAAGGTGGCGCTGCTGGGCTGTGGAGTGGTCGGCTCAGAGGTGGCGCGCATCATGACGACGCACGCCGACGACCTCGCCGCGCGCATCGGTGCTCCGGTCGAGCTCGCCGGTGTCGCCGTCCGCCGGCCCTCCAAGGTGCGCGAGGGCATCGACCCCGCGCTGATCACCACCGATGCGACCGCCTTGGTCGAACGGGGCGACATCGACGTCGTCATAGAGGTCATCGGAGGCATCGAGCCCGCCCGCACGCTCATCACCACCGCCTTCGAGCACGGCGCGGGCGTCGTCTCGGCCAACAAGGCGCTGCTCGCCGAGGACGGCTCCGCGCTCCACGCCGCCGCCGAGAAGCACGGCAGGGACCTCTACTACGAGGCGGCCGTGGCCGGCGCGATCCCGCTCGTACGCCCCCTGCGCGAGTCCCTCGCGGGGGACAAGGTCAACCGGGTGCTCGGCATCGTCAACGGCACGACCAACTTCATCCTCGACAGGATGGACACGAGCGGCGCCGGATACTCCGAGGCGCTCGACGAGGCCACCGCCCTCGGGTACGCCGAGGCCGACCCGACCGCCGACGTCGAGGGCTTCGACGCCGCCGCCAAGGCCGCCATCCTCGCCGGGATCGCCTTCCACACCCGCGTCAAGATCGGCGAGGTGCACCGCGAGGGCATCACGGAGGTCACCGCCGCGGACATCGCCTCCGCCCGGCGCATGGGCTGCACCGTCAAGCTGCTCGCCATCTGCGAGCGCGCCGCCGACGGCCGGTCCGTCACCGCCCGCGTGCACCCCGCGATGATCCCGCTCAGCCACCCGCTGGCCTCCGTCCGCGAGGCGTACAACGCGGTCTTCGTCGAGGCCGAGGCGGCCGGGCAGCTGATGTTCTACGGTCCCGGCGCCGGTGGCGCCCCGACCGCGTCCGCGGTCCTGGGCGACCTGGTCGCCGTGTGCCGCAACATCATCGGACAGGCCACCGGCCCCGGTGAGTCCGCGTACACGCGTCTGCCGGTCAGCCCCATGGGCGACGTGGTCACGCGGTACCACATCAGTCTCGACGTGGCCGACAAGCCTGGCGTACTCGCCCAGGTCGCGACGGTCTTCGCCGAACAGGGCGTATCCATCGATACGGTCCGACAGAAGAGCCGACAATCGGGCAGCGGCGACGGAGTTGCCATCGAGCAGGGCGGCGGCGGGCGACGGGTGGGCGGAGACGGCGAGGCATCTCTCGTCGTCGTCACCCACCGCGCGCCCGACGCCGCCCTCTCCGGGACCGTCGAAGCGCTGCGCAAGCTGGACACCGTGCGCGGTGTCGCCAGCATCATGCGTGTTGAAGGGGAGTAAGGACCCATGACCAGCAAGGGCACCCACCAGTGGCGCGGCATCATCGAGGAGTACCGGGACCGGCTCCCGGTCACGGGCTCGACGCCGGTCGTCACACTCCGTGAGGGCGGCACGCCGCTCGTTCCGGCTCAGGTCCTCTCCGAGCGCACGGGCTGCGAGGTGCACCTCAAGGTCGAGGGCGCCAACCCCACCGGGTCGTTCAAGGACCGCGGCATGACCATGGCGATCACCCGGGCCAAGGAGGAGGGCGCGCAGGCCGTCATCTGCGCCTCCACCGGCAACACCTCGGCCTCCGCGGCCGCGTACGCCGTTCGCGCGGGCATGGTCTGCGCCGTGCTCGTGCCGCAGGGCAAGATCGCGCTCGGCAAGATGGGGCAGGCACTCGTCCACGGCGCGAAGATCCTCCAGGTCGACGGCAACTTCGACGACTGCCTGACCCTCGCCCGCAGCCTCTCGGACAACTACCCGGTGGCGCTGGTCAATTCGGTCAACCCGGTCCGCATCGAAGGCCAGAAGACCGCCGCGTTCGAGATCGTCGACGCGCTCGGTGACGCCCCCGACATCCATGTGCTGCCGGTGGGCAACGCGGGCAACATCACGGCCTACTGGAGGGGCTACAAGGAGTACGCGAAGGACGCGGTCTCCACGCACACCCCGCGGATGTGGGGCTTCCAGGCGTCCGGTTCCGCGCCGATCGTCCGCGGCGAGATCGTCAAGGACCCGGCGACCATCGCCACCGCGATCCGCATCGGCAACCCGGCGTCCTGGCAGTTCGCGCTGGACGCCCGGGACGAGTCGGGGGGCTTCATCGACTCCGTGACGGACCGTCAGATCCTGTCGGCCTACCGCCTGCTGGCCTCCCAGGAGGGCGTCTTCGTCGAGCCCGCCTCGGCCGCGTCCGTGGCCGGTCTGCTCAAGGCCGCCGAAGAGGGCAAGGTCGACCCCGGCCAGAAGATCGTCTGCACCGTCACGGGCAACGGGCTGAAGGACCCCGACTGGGCCGTCGCGGGTGCCCCGCAGCCGGTCACGGTCCCGGTCGACGCGGCGGCCGCGGCCGAGCGGCTGGGCCTCGCGTAACCGGTCCTTGCCGCAGCTCAACCGCCCTTCCGGGGCGGAGAGCGCATGGGAGGTGCGCGACACGCATCGTGCGCCTCCTGTGCGCCCTATGTCGCGACAGAACCTTCCTTCGATAAGCTGTGGTCGACCCGCCCCGCCGCATCCGCCGCGGTGCTGTGGCCGTCGTGTCCGCCGGGCCCCGTCCTCCGCACAACGACACCCCACGCCCGTTCGAAACACCCTGCACCACATCCCCGCCGCCGTACAGGAAGAGTCGTCCAACCGATGGCCGGTCCCGCGTTCCGAGCCGCCGCCGTCCGGGTGCGCGTCCCCGCAACCAGCGCCAATCTGGGCCCGGGTTTCGACGCCCTCGGCCTCTCGCTGGGGCTCTACGACGACGTCGTCGTCCGGGTCGCCGATTCCGGGCTGCACATCGACATCGCGGGTGAGGGCGCCGAGACGCTGCCCCGCGACGAGAACCACCTGCTCGTACGTTCCCTGCGCACGGCCTTCGACCTGCTCGGGGGACAGCCCCGCGGCCTCGAGATCGTCTGCGCCAACCGCATCCCGCACGGCCGTGGCCTCGGATCCTCGTCCGCCGCCATCTGCGCCGGGATCGTCGCCGCCCGCGCCGTGACGACCGGCGGCGAGGCCCGTCTCGACGACGCCGCCCTGCTGGAGCTGGCCACCGAGATCGAGGGGCACCCCGACAACGTCGCCGCCTGCCTCCTGGGCGGATTCACCCTCGCCTGGATGGACGGCGGTGCCGCCAAGGCGATCCGGATGGACCCCGCGGACTCCGTCGTCCCCGTGGTCTTCGTCCCGGCGACCCCGGTGCTGACCGAGACCGCCCGGGGCCTCCTGCCCCGCACCGTCCCCCATGTGGACGCCGCGGCCAACGCCGGCCGCGCGGCCCTGCTCGTCGAGGCCCTCAGCAGGCGACCCGAACTGCTGCTCTCCGCCACGGAGGACCGGATCCACCAGGAGTACCGGGCCCCCGCGATGCCGCAGAGCGTGGAACTGGTGAACCGGCTGCGCGCCGACGGCGTCCCCGCCGTCATCTCCGGCGCCGGGCCCACCGTGCTCGCGCTGACCGACGAGGGTTCGGCCGACAAGGTCGCCCGGCTGGCAGGTGAGGGCTGGACCGCGAACAGGCTTGCCCTCGACGCCACGGGTGCGAGCGTGCTGCCGCTCGCTGCGTAATCGCACGTGATTGCCGGTGCAAGAGAGGGGGAATGTTTGTTGGAGCCGGTAGTGTTAACCTCAAGTCAGCAATGGACGTCTTCGTGGCGCGTTGCTTCGTGTCCCGCTCCGGGACCACCACTCTTCCGTGAGCCTCCCCGACTGCCAGAGCAGCCTGCCTGAGCTTTCGAGCACGCTCCGGAACCGGCACGACACCCTCTTGCTCGTCCAGGAGTGGGCCGAGCAGGGGGATCTCGCGCCGGAACCCCGCACATTCATCTCTCCGCCGTACCCGGCGGACCACCGCCCCGGCAAGGTCCGCGATCGACACGATCAACAGACCGCAGTCGGACAGCACAACCGGTCGCCGAGCCAGAAGGCCGACGTCCGCTCCAGGGAAGGACCCTTCGTGAGCGACACCACCGATCTGATGGGCGTGACTGCCGACAAGAGCGTCGACAGCTCCGTGCCCGCCGAAGGTGCTGCCACTGGCACCACCGCACGGCGCCGCCGCTCCGGCACCGGCCTCGATGGCATGGTCCTGGCCGAGCTGCAGCAGGTCGCGTCCGGCCTCGGTATCAGGGGAACCGCGCGTATGCGCAAGAGCCAGCTGATCGAGGTCATCAAGGAGGCGCAGGCCGGAGGATCCTCCGCGCCCGCCCCCAAGGCCGCCGCATCCGCCGGTACGGACGCCGGGAGCAAGCCGAAGCGTCGTGCCACGTCCAAGACGCGCACGGGTGACGAGACCGCTGCCGCGCCGGACGCCGACAAGGCCGCCGCCCAGCAGCAGATCGACATCCCCGGGCAGCCGGCCAGCGACGAGCAGCCCACGGGTGAGCGCCGCCGTCGCCGGGCGACCGCGCAGGCGGGCAGCCCCGACACCAAGGCCGAGTCCAAGACTGAGGCGCACGCCGAGCCGAAGACCGAGTCGAAGGGCGAAGGCCGTCAGGACCGCGCCGACGAGCGCGGCGAGGCGAAGGCCGACGCGAAGGCGGAGTCCGCCACGGACAACGCCGAGGGCCGTCGGGGTGACCGCCAGGACGGCCGTCGTGGCGACCGCCAGGACCGTGACCGCGGTGACCGCGGTGACCGCCGGGACCGCCAGCGCGACCGCCGCGGCAAGGGCGACGACCAGGGCCAGCAGGGCGGCGGACGCCGTCAGGGCCAGGGACAGGGCCAAGGCCAGGGCCAGCAGGGCGGCGGCCAGAACCAGGGCCAGGGCCAGCAGGGCGGCGGCGGCCAGCAGGACGACGGTTACGACGACGAGGGCGGCCGGCGCGGCCGGCGCGGCCGTTACCGCGACCGCCGTGGCCGTCGTGGCCGCGACGACTTCGCGACCGACGTCCAGGTCGCCGACGACGACGTCCTGATCCCCGTCGCGGGCATCCTCGACATCCTCGACAACTACGCGTTCATCCGTACCTCCGGCTACCTGCCGGGCCCGAACGACGTGTACGTCTCGCTCGCACAGGTCCGTAAGAACGGCCTGCGCAAGGGTGACCACGTCACCGGTGCGGTGCGCCAGCCCAAGGACGGCGAGCGCCGTGAGAAGTTCAACGCGCTGGTCCGGCTCGACTCCGTCAACGGCACGGAGAGCGGCCGCGGCCGCCCGGAGTTCCAGAAGCTCACCCCGCTGTACCCGCAGGACAGGCTCCGTCTGGAGACCGACTCCAACGTCCTGACCACCCGGATCATCGACCTGGTCGCACCGATCGGCAAGGGCCAGCGAGGCCTGATCGTGGCCCCGCCGAAGACCGGTAAGACCATGATCCTGCAGGCCATCGCCAACGCGATCACGGTCAACAGCCCCGAGTGCCACCTGATGGTCGTCCTGGTCGACGAGCGTCCGGAAGAGGTCACCGACATGCAGCGGTCGGTGAAGGGCGAGGTCATCTCCTCGACCTTCGACCGTCCCGCCGAGGACCACACCACGGTCGCCGAGCTCGCCATCGAGCGTGCGAAGCGCCTCGTGGAGCTGGGACACGACGTGGTGGTCCTGCTGGACTCGATCACCCGTCTGGGCCGTGCCTACAACCTGGCGGCGCCGGCCTCCGGCCGCATCCTGTCCGGTGGTGTCGACTCGACCGCGCTCTACCCGCCGAAGCGCTTCTTCGGTGCCGCGCGGAACATCGAGGACGGCGGCTCGCTGACGATCCTGGCCACCGCGCTCGTCGAGACCGGCTCGCGCATGGACGAGGTGATCTTCGAGGAGTTCAAGGGCACCGGCAACATGGAGCTCAAGCTCGACCGGAAGCTCTCGGACAAGCGCATCTTCCCGGCGGTGGACGTCGACGCGTCCAGCACCCGTAAGGAAGAGATCCTCCTGGGCACCGACGAGTTGGCCGTGGTCTGGAAGCTGCGCCGGGTGCTTCACGCCCTCGACCAGCAGCAGGCCATCGAGCTGCTGCTGGACCGCATGAAGAAGACGCAGTCCAACGCGGAGTTCCTGCTCCAGATCCAGAAGACGACGCCGGGCAGCGGCAACAACGACTGACGTCACTGCGTCCGCGCACACATGACTGATGCCCCGCCACGAAAGTGACGGGGCATCAGTCATGACGGGGTGGCAACCGAGTACGGGTGTCGCGGAGTTGCCCCGCAGGCCCACATGACCGGGCGCGCCTCCGGTCCGCCGGACGCAGGCGCGGTCCGGCGCATCCGCCCACCGTCGGCAGTGCACCGGCGGCGACGTGGCTCCGGTACCGAGGTGAGGGCGGCCGCTCAGGACGTGCCCGCCGCGACGGGGAGTGACGAACCCCCCCCCGGGTGCGATCTTCGCCACACGCGCCGTGGTCCCGGCCCCCTGGAGCGGCCACCCTGCGTCCGCCCGAAACACCAGGTGGGCGCCGGGTTACCGGCCGGCTCAACTGCTCTCTGCGACGTTCCTCCCGCCCGGCGGCGGCCTCATCCCGTTGTGCAACGCTTCTCGCTGCTCCGGTCGTCCCACCGAGTGACGCCGGACCGCGCCCGTGCACCACGGCAGGGGGTGAGAGCGACAAGCGGGAGAGGTAGCGCATGAGCGAGCAGAGCAGGGGCACCGGCCGAATACGCGGCACCGGCAGCCGCCGGAGGACGCCGTCCCGGGCCCGCAGGGTGAAGAGGATCGCCCTCTGGGGCGCCGCCGCCCTCGTGGTCGTCGGAGGGTCCGGGCTCGGGTACGCCTACTTCACGCTCAACGGCAATCTGAAGGGCGTCGACATCGACGCCGCTCTCGGAGCCGAGCGTCCCGACGACGTGGACGACGGATCGCAGGACATCCTCGTGCTGGGGTCGGACTCCCGCTCCGGCGCCAACGCGCAGTACGGCGCCGACCAGGGGTCCGCGCGGGCGGACACCGCGATGATCGTCCACGTCAACGAGGGCCACACCTCCGCGAGCGTGGTCTCGATCCCGCGCGACACCCTCGTCACCCGTCCCGCCTGCACGAGCGACACGACCGGTGAACAGGTCGGCGCGGAGCAGCAGACGATGTTCAACTCCGCCTACGAGGTCGGCGGGCCCGCCTGCGCGGTGAAGACCGTGGAATCGATGTCCGGCATCCGCATGGACCACTACGTCGAGGTCGACTTCACCGGGTTCAAGAAGCTCATCGACGAGCTGGGCGGCGTGAAGATCACCACCTCGCAGGCGATCGACGACCCCGACAGCCATCTCGCGCTGAAGCCCGGGACCCACACCCTGAGCGGTGAGCAGTCACTCGGCCTCGTCCGTACGCGCCACAGCGTCGGCGACGGCAGTGACCTGGGGCGCATCCAGCTCCAGCAGGCGTTCGTCAAGGCGCTGATGGACCAGGCGAAGAGCGTCGGTGTGTTCTCGGACCCGAAGACCCTCTTCGGGCTCGCGGACACCGCGACAAAGACCGTCACCACCGACTCCGAACTGGCCTCGGTCAACAAGCTCACCGGCTTCGCGAACGGGCTCAAGGGTCTCGGGTCGAAGAACGTCGACATGGTCACCCTGCCCGTGGAGTACGACCCCGAGGACCCGAACCGGGTGCTGCCCCAGGAGAAGGCCGACGGGCAGGTCTGGGCGGCCCTCAAGCAGGACAAGCCGATCCCGAAGTCCGCCACGGCGAAGTCCGCGGGCGACAAGGGCGGGGCCGGAGAAGTCGTCCGCTGAGGGCACCTCCCGCGAACCTTCCGTCACGGAACGGTCGCGGAACGTTCCCCGTACGCACGGGAATACACACGGCCGGGTCCTCGTTTTGGGAGATACGGCCGGTCCTGGCAGACTGGTACGTCGGCCCCGGTTCACGGACGCGCAATCCGCGCGAACGACCCGGAGCCCTCCCGAACCTAGGAGACACCTTGAAGCGCGAGATTCACCCCCAGTACGTCGAGACGCAGGTCAGCTGCACCTGTGGTGCGTCGTTCACCACCCGGAGCACCCTCGACAGCGGCGCCATCCGCGCCGACGTCTGCTCCGAGTGCCACCCGTTCTACACGGGCAAGCAGAAGATCCTCGACACCGGCGGCCGTGTGGCCCGCTTCGAGGCCCGCTTCGGCAAGGCCGCCGGCTCCGCCAGCAAGTAGCGAGCCACTGCGCCGGTTCCCGACGCCCTCCAACGGGGCGCCGGGACCGGCGTTTTTCCGGCTGTGCGGCCGGGTGCGCCCCCGCGCGCGGTACTGGCAGCACACTGATCAGCAGGCCCGCAGACGTATGACGCAGAAACCAGGAGCCCGAAGATGTTCGAGGCGGTCGAGGAACTGATCGGTGAACACGCCGATCTCGAGAAGAAGCTCGCCGACCCGTCGGTCCACGCCGACCAGGCCAACGCGCGCAAGCTCAACAAGCGCTACGCGGAGCTGACCCCGATCGTCTCCACGTACCGGTCCTGGAAGCGGACCGGTGACGACATCGGCACCGCCCGCGAGTTCGCCGCTGACGACCCGGACTTCGCTGCCGAGGTCAAGGTCCTGGAGAAGCAGCGCGAGGAGATCACCGAGAAGCTCCGGCTGCTCCTGGTCCCGCGCGACCCCAGCGACGACAAGGACGTGCTCCTGGAGATCAAGGCGGGCGCGGGCGGCGACGAGTCCGCCCTCTTCGCCGGCGATCTGCTGCGCATGTACCTGCGCTACGCGGAGCGCGTGGGCTGGAAGACCGAGATCATCGACTCCACCGAGTCCGAGCTCGGCGGCTACAAGGACGTCCAGGTCGCCGTGAAGACCAAGGGCGGCAACGGCGCCACCGAGCCCGGCCAGGGCGTCTGGGCCCGGATGAAGTACGAGGGCGGCGTGCACCGTGTGCAGCGTGTGCCCTCCACCGAGTCGCAGGGCCGCATCCACACCTCCGCCGCCGGTGTGCTCGTCACGCCCGAGGCGGAGGAGGTCGACGTCGAGATCCACGCCAACGACCTGCGCATCGACGTCTACCGCTCCTCGGGCCCCGGCGGCCAGTCCGTCAACACCACGGACTCCGCCGTCCGCATCACGCACCTGCCGACGGGTGTCGTCGCCTCCTGCCAGAACGAGAAGAGCCAGCTCCAGAACAAGGAGCAGGCCATGCGCATCCTGCGGTCCCGGCTGCTGGCCGCAGCCCAGGAGGCGGCCGAGCAGGAGGCCTCCGACGTACGCCGCAGCCAGGTGCGCACCGTGGACCGCTCCGAGAAGATCCGGACGTACAACTTCCCGGAGAACCGCATCTCGGACCACCGCGTCGGTTTCAAGGCGTACAACTTGGACCAGGTGCTCGACGGTGACCTCGACGCAGTCATCCAGGCCTGCGTGGACGCCGACTCCGCCGCCAAGCTCGCCGCCGCATAAGCCCCGCCGCCCCGCCCCGCCCGTGAACCCGTACGGAGAACCGCGATGAACCTGCTGCTCGCCGAGGTGGCCCAGGCCACCCAGCGGCTGGCCGACGCCGGTGTCCCCTCACCGCGATTCGACGCCGAGGAACTCGCCGCGTTCGTGCACGGGGTCAAGCGGGGCGAGCTGCACCACGTGCCGGACGCCGACTTCGACGCCCGCTACTGGGAGACGATCGCCCGCCGTGAGGCCCGCGAACCGCTCCAGCACATCACCGGCCGGGCCTTCTTCCGCTACCTGGAACTCCAGGTCGGCCCCGGCGTCTTCGTGCCGCGCCCGGAGACCGAGTCGGTCGTCGGCTGGGCGATAGACGCCGTACGCGCGATGGACGTGGTCGAACCGCTGATCGTCGACCTCTGCACCGGGTCGGGCGCGATCGCGCTCGCCATGGCGCAGGAGGTGCCGCGCTCACGCGTGCACGCCGTGGAGCTGTCCGAGGACGCCCTGAGGTGGACGCGGAAGAACGCCGAGGGGTCCAGGGTCACCGTCCACCGCGGCGACGCCCTGAGCGCCCTTCCCGAGCTCGACGGCCAGGTCGACCTGGTCATCTCCAACCCGCCCTACATCCCGCTCACGGAGTGGGAGTACGTGGCGCCCGAGGCCCGCGACCACGACCCGCAGATGGCGCTCTTCTCCGGCGAGGACGGCCTCGACACCATCCGCGGCATAGAACGCACCGCTCACCGTCTGCTCCGCCCCGGCGGGCTCGTCGTCATCGAGCACGCCGACACCCAGGGCGGCCAGGTTCCGTGGATCTTCACCGAGGAACGGGGATGGGCCGACGCGGCCGACCACCCCGACCTGAACAGGCGGCCCCGGTTCGCGACGGCACGCAAGGCCATGCCGTGACCACCGGGACACCGGCACCGCACGATCCCTACCCGTACATGTCCGAGGAGGCCGGCTGATGGCACGGCGATACGACTGCAACGACGCGACCGACCGTACGACCGGCCTGCGTGAGGCCGCGTCCGCCGTCCGCCGCGGCGAACTGGTCGTGCTGCCCACCGACACCGTGTACGGGATCGGTGCGGACGCCTTCAGTTCGGAGGGCGTCGCCGACCTCCTCGACGCCAAGGGCCGCGGCCGCAACATGCCGACCCCTGTCCTGATCGGCTCCCCGAACACCCTGCACGGCCTGGTCACCGACTTCTCCGAGCAGGCCTGGGAGCTCGTCGACGCGTTCTGGCCCGGGGCCCTCACGCTCGTCGCCAAGCACCAGCCGTCGCTGCAGTGGGACCTCGGCGACACCCGCGGCACCGTCGCCGTCCGGATGCCCCTGCACCCCGTCGCCATCGAACTCCTCACGGAGGTCGGCCCGATGGCCGTCTCCAGCGCCAACCTCACCGGACACCCCTCTCCCGAGGACTGCGACGCCGCCCAGGAGATGCTCGGCGACAGCGTCTCCGTCTACCTCGACGGGGGCCCGACCCCCGGCATCGTGCCGTCCTCGATCGTCGACGTCACCGGCAGGATCCCGGTACTCCTGAGGGCGGGCGCCCTCACGGTCGAGGAGCTCCGCAAGGTGGTACCCGACCTCGAGGTGGCCAATTGACCGCCCCTGAGGGGCGTGGCATAGCGGGGCGGCACGACACTTTCCGCATCCTCCACGTCAGCACCGGCAACGTCTGCCGCTCGCCCATCACCGAGCGGCTGACCCGCCATGCCCTCGTGGACCGCCTCGGCGATCCGCTGAGCGGCGGCCTCATCGTGGAGAGCGCGGGGACCTGGGGGCACGAGGGCGCGCCCATGGAGGCCAACGCGGAGGTCGTCCTCGCCGACTTCGGGGCCGATGCCACGGGCTTCGTCGGCCGCGAACTCCTCGACGAGCACGTGATCCGCGCCGATCTCGTGCTCACCGCCACCCGGGACCACCGCGCCCAGGTGATCTCCATGGGCCACTCGGCGGGTCTGCGGACCTTCACCCTCAAGGAGTTCACCCGGCTGGTGCGGGCCATAGACCCCGCGACCCTCCCGGACGCCCGCGAGGAAGGTGTCGTCGAGCGCGCCCGCGCGCTGGTGCGCGCCGCGGCGGCCCTGCGCGGCTGGCTCCTGGCCCCCACCGCGGAGGCCGACGAGGTCTACGACCCGTACGGCGCCCCGATCACCTTCTTCCGCTCCGTCGGCGACGAGATCAGCCAGGCGCTCGACCCCGTCATGACCGCGCTCACCGGGGTACGCGCCCCCCACTGAGCCACCGTCGGCCCAGCGCACCGCACCGTGGTGCGCCGACCGGCGTAGAGGGGCGTCCGGCAGCGGGCAGGCGCCCGGGGACGGGCCTACATTGGATCTGACGCCACGCACCCCCCTCCTCCAGGCCCGGAGCCCTCGATGCCGGTCACCACTCCAGCCGCCCGCGCGGCCGCGCCACCGTCCTCCCCGTCCGACACCGCCGTGCCGCAGGACTTCGGCGCCCTGCTCCGCCAGGACCCGGAGATCGGCGGCATCCTGCTCGCCGAGGCCGGCCGCCAGTCGAGCACCCTCCAGCTCATCGCCGCCGAGAACTTCACCTCGCCCGCGGTCCTCGCCGCCCTCGGCTCCCCGCTCGCCAACAAGTACGCGGAGGGGTACCCCGGTGCCCGGCACCACGGCGGCTGCGAGCAGGCCGACGCCGTGGAGCGCGCCGCCGTCCGGCGGGCCATGTCCCTGTTCGGCGCCGAGCACGCCAACGTCCAGCCGCACTCCGGCTCCTCCGCCGTCCTTGCCGCGTACGCCGCGCTGCTGCGCCCCGGCGACACGGTGCTGGCCATGGGACTCCCGTACGGCGGGCACCTCACCCACGGAGCCCCCGGGAACTTCTCCGGACGCTGGTTCGAGTTCGTCGGCTACGGAGTCGACCCCGACAGCGGGCTCATCGACTACGCCCAGGTACGCGCTCTGGCCCGGGCCAGGCGCCCCAAGGCGATCGTCTGCGGCTCGATCTCCTATCCACGGCACCCCGACTACGAGCAGTTCAGGGACATCGCCGACGAGGCGGGCGCCTATCTGATCGCGGACGCCGCCCACCCGATGGGGCTGATCGCCGGGGGAGCGGCGCCCAGCCCGGTCCCTTACGCGGACGTGGTCTGCGCCACCACGCACAAGGTGCTGCGCGGACCGCGCGGCGGCATGATCCTGTGCGGCGTCGAGCTCTCGGAGCGCATCGACCGCGCCGTGTTCCCGTTCACCCAGGGCGGCGCCCAGATGCACACCGTCGCGGCGAAGGCCGTCGCGTTCGGCGAGGCGGCGACCCCCGGGTACGCGGTCTACGCCCACCGGGTCGTCGCACACGCCCGGGTCCTGGCGGCCGCCCTCGAGTCCGAGGGCTTCGAGGTCACCACGGGCGGTACGGACACCCACATCGTCGTCGCGGACCCCGCCCCGCTGGGCGTCGACGGCCGCGTCGCCCGTGGCCGGCTCATGGCCGCCGGGATGGTCCTGGACACCTGCGCCCTGCCGTACGGGGACGCGCGTGGGATCCGGCTCGGCACCGCGGCCGTCACCACCCAGGGCATGGACGAGGACGACATGGCGCGGATCGCCGCGCTGTTCGGCGCCGCCGTACGGGAGGAGGGCGACGCCGGCCGGCTGCGGGCGGAGGTGCGCGGACTGGCCGAGCGCAATCCGCCGTATCCCGGGTAGGCGGTGTGGATGAGGTATGTGCAACCAACACCCGTGGCTCGGTGTCCTTGCTGTGGAGACTAGGGTGTGGGGCTGAGATGGCCGGCGAATTCTGTGGGGCAGCCCGTGCGTGATTACCTGCTGACGCTCTGTGTCACGGCAGCGGTTACCTATCTGCTGACCGGGCCGGTGCGGAAGTTCGCCATCGCGATCGGGGCGATGCCCGCGATCCGTGCGCGCGACGTACACCGGGAACCGACACCTCGGCTCGGTGGCATCGCCATGTTCGGCGGACTGTGTGCGGGACTGATCGTCGCGGACCACCTCTTCAACCTGAACAGCGTGTTCGAGCTCTCCAACGAACCCAGAGCCCTGCTCTCCGGCGCCGCCCTCATCTGGCTGATCGGCGTCCTGGACGACAAGTTCGAGCTCGACGCCCTGATCAAGCTCGGCGGGCAGATGATCGCCGCCGCGGTCATGGTCATCCAGGGCCTGACGATCCTGTGGCTGCCCATCCCGGGACTGGGTACCGTCGCCCTCACCCAGTGGCAGGGCACGCTGCTCACGGTCGCGCTGGTCGTGATCACGATCAACGCGGTGAACTTCGTCGACGGCCTGGACGGCCTCGCGGCCGGCATGGTCTGCATCGCGTCCGCGGCGTTCTTCCTCTACACCTACCGGCTCTGGTACGGGTACGGGATCGAGGCTGCCGCCCCCGCGACGCTCTTCGCCGCGATCCTGATGGGGATGTGCCTCGGCTTCCTGCCGCACAACATGCACCCGGCCCGGATCTTCATGGGTGACTCCGGGTCCATGCTGATCGGCCTCGTGCTGGCCGCCGGTGCGATCTCGGTCACCGGCCAGGTCGACCCGGACGCGATGAAGCTGTTCGAGGGCAGCGAGCGGCAGGCGACCCACGCGATGCTGCCGGTCTTCATCCCGCTGCTGCTCCCGCTGACGATCATCGCCATCCCGGCCGCCGACCTGATCCTCGCGATCGTGCGGCGCACCTGGAACGGCCAGTCGCCGTTCGCGGCCGACCGCGGGCACCTGCACCACCGGCTGCTGGAGATCGGGCACTCCCACAGCAGGTCCGTGCTGATCATGTACTTCTGGTCCGCGCTGATCGCGTTCGGCGCGGTCGGCTACTCCGTGCACTCCGCCTCGCTCTGGATCGTGCTGGTGATCGTGGGGCTCAGCGCCGTGGGTCTTGTCCTGCTGCTGATGCCGCGCTTCACCCCGCGAGCCCCGCACTGGGCGGAGTCCTTCGTGCCGCCGCGCTACCGTCGCCGCCGGCACGGGGACGCCGTCGGCAGCGCGACGGAGAGCGAGGACGCCCCGCACGGCCAACACGACCACGGAGGCTCGCAGATGGCCTCTCCGGAGCCCGAACGGGCCTCGGTGTCCGTGGGCGTCTCCGGCGTCAACGGGGCGACAGCGGTCGGCCCCCGTTCGCGCTTCACGGATCGGGACCGGGCCGACTCGCCGCGTTAGCCGCGCCGACACAGATGCCCCTATAGCAGACAAACCGCCGTGATGATCTGCACACACGCGCGGATTAACCCTCATGTGTGACAGCTGGCACACTTTCTGAGTAAAGACCTCATCAAATAGTTTGTGATACCGTTCACGAAGCCCGGTGAGGAGGCCGAAGGACCTGAGTAGCACGGTCCTCCGGCCGGAAGTAACGACTCGGACCGGGCCTACGCTCGTCCCTGACGACCACTGACCACCCCCTGCCACGCGGAGTAACCGCCATGCCGTCCAACGACGCCCGGACTCTCCTCCACACCGCCGTGCCCACTGCCGCCGCCGGTGTTGTCGCCGTCGCCGTCAGTGCTGCGCTCGCCGGCGGCAAGGGAGCGATCGGTGCGGCGGTCGGAACGCTGGTGGTGATCCTCTTCATGGGGATCGGACTCGGCGTTCTGCAGCGCACGGCGAAGTCCATGCCGCATCTGTTCCAGGCCATGGGTCTGGTGCTCTACACGACCGAACTGCTGTTGCTCTTCGTCTTCGTCGCCGCGTTCCAGAACACGACACTGTTCAACCCGAGGGCTTTCGCGGCCTCGTTGATGGCCGCGACGCTCGTGTGGGTCGCGGCGCAGATCCGTGTCCACATGAAGACCAAGATCCTTTACGTCGAACCGGACTCGTCCGCGGGCAAGACGCCCGAGAACATGGGGTCTTCGACGTGAGGGGTAGGGCCGGGATAAGCGCGCGTTCGAGAGCCTGCTATCGTCCGGTGCCAACTGCGGCACTGCGGGCGCGGGCATCAAATTCGGCGCCTGCTCCATCGCGAGGCGTAACGCCTGAGCCGCCCCCCATCCGTAACACCAGTCCAGTGCCGACCAGCGGCTCCTTGCCGCGCCGACACAACGAGGTTGCCGTACCTATGCGCCACGCTGAAGGAGCCCGCGGTGAGTGCTGACCCGACGACGGTGCTCGCCTTCGAGACCGACTGCCACATCTTCGACGGATGCGGCTTCCCGGCTCCTGGCCTGCACTCCTTTCTCTTCGAGCCGATGGCCACCGTCGGCGGCATCGAGATCAACAAGCCGATGCTGCTGGCGGTCCTGAGCACCGTCGTCGTCGTCGGCTTCTTCTGGGCCGCTTTCAACAAGCCGAAGCTGGTGCCCGGAAAGCTCCAGATGGTCGCCGAGGCGGGATACGACTTCATCCGCACCGGCGTGGTCTACGAGACGCTCGGCAAGCGCGAGGGCAAGAAGTACGTGCCCCTCATGGTCTCGCTGTTCTTCTTCATCTGGATCATGAACCTCTGGGCGATCATTCCGCTCGCCCAGTTCCCGGTGGTCTCGGTCATCGGATTCCCGGTGGCGCTGGCCGCGATCGTGTATGTCCTCTGGGTCAGCCTGACCTTCAAGCGGCACGGCTTCGTCGGCGGCTGGAAGAACATCTCCGGCTACGACCCGTCGATCGGCCCGGCTCTTCCCTTCGTCATGCTCATCGAGATCATGTCGAACCTGCTGATCCGGCCGTTCACCCACGCTGTGCGACTCTTCGCCAACATGTTCGCCGGTCACGTGCTGCTGCTGATCTTCACGATCGCCAGCTGGTACCTGCTGAACGGCATCGGCATCGCCTACGCGGGTGTCTCGTTCCTGATGGCCATCCTGATGACTGCCTTCGAGCTGTTCATCCAGGCGCTGCAGGCCTACGTCTTCGTCCTTCTGGCCTGCAACTACATTCAGGGTGCTCTCGCCAAGGAGCACTGAGCGCCCGAGCACCACCCCCCGATAGTCGTCCGGTGGCCAACCCCCACCGGTTCTGAAAGAGAAGGAAGAAACGGCATGTCCGCTCTTGAGACCCTCGCCGCCGTCAACATCACGGGCAACCTCGGTTCCATCGGCTACGGCCTCGCCGCGATCGGCCCCGGCGTCGGCGTCGGCATCATCTTCGGTAACGGCACCCAGGCGCTGGCCCGCCAGCCCGAGGCTGCCGGCCTGATCCGCTCGAACCAGATCCTCGGCTTCGTGCTTTGTGAGGCACTCGCCCTGATCGGTCTCGTCATGCCCTTCGTCTACCCGGTCGACTAATCGCGGCATTCCGACCGCCCGAAGCGACGAAAGGCATTGATGTGAACGCCCTACAGCTGGCGTCCGAGGGAGAGCTTCAGAACCCGCTGCTCCCGGCGGTACCTGAGATCGTCATCGGCCTCATCGCCTTCGCCATCGTCTTCGGTTTCCTCGCCAAGAAGCTCCTCCCGAACATCGAGAAGGTTCTGGAAGAGCGCCGCGAGGCCATCGAAGGCGGTATCGAGAAGGCCGACGCGGCCCAGACCGAGGCCCAGAGCGTTCTTGAGCAGTACAAGGCTCAGCTCGCCGAGGCCCGCCACGAGGCCGCCCGTCTGCGCCAGGAGGCGCAGGAGCAGGGTGCCGTCATCATCCAGGAGATGAGGGCGGAAGGTCAGCGGCAGCGCGAGGAGATCATCGCGGCCGGCCACACCCAGATCGAGGCCGACCGCAAGGCCGCGGCGTCCGCGCTGCGTCAGGACGTGGGCAGTCTCGCCACCGCCCTGGCCGGCAAGCTCGTCGGTGAGTCCCTCGAGGACCACGCACGGCAGAGCGGCACCGTCGACCGGTTCCTCGACGAGCTCGAGGCGAAGGCCGAGGCCGTCCGATGAACGGAGCGAGCCGCGAGGCGCTGGCCTCCGCACGCGAGCGTCTCGACGCGCTGACCGACTCCACGTCGGTCGACGCGGCGAAGCTCGCCGAGGAGCTGGCAGCCGTCACCGCGCTGCTCCACCGCGAGGTGTCGCTGCGCCGGGTCCTCACCGATCCGTCGCAGGGCGGCGAGGCCAAGGCCGAGCTGGCCGGACGACTGCTGAGGGGACAGGTGGGCGGCGAAGCCGTGGACCTGGTCTCCGGCATGGTCCGGTCCCGCTGGTCGCAATCGCGTGACCTGGTCGACTCGGTGGAGGAGCTGGCGAACACCGCAGACCTCACCGCGGCCCAGCGCGCGGGTGTGCTCGACGACGTCGAGGACGAGCTGTTCCGGTTCGGCCGGATCGTCGGCTCCGACGTGGCACTGCGCTCGGCCCTCACCGACAAGGCGGCTCCGGCCACCGCCAAGGGCGGGCTGCTCCGCGGCCTGCTCGGCGGCAAGGCCCAGCCGGTCACCGAGCGCGTGATCACGCGCCTCGTGACGCAGCCCCGAGGACGTAGCCTGGAGGCGGGACTCGACTCCCTGTCCAGGCTCGCCGCGGAGCGCCGGGACCGCATGGTCGCCGTCGTCACCTCGGCGGTGCCGCTGTCCGACCACCAGAAGCAGCGCCTCGGCGCCGCACTGGCGAAGATCTACGGCCGTCAGATGCACCTGAACCTGGACGTGGACCCCGAGGTCCTCGGCGGAATCTCGGTGCGCGTCGGTGACGAGGTCATCAACGGCACGATCGCGGAGCGCCTCGAAGAGGTCACCCGCAGGATGGCCGGCTGACAGCGCGCAGCGCCCACACCGCACCAACTGAACGAGCAAGAATTGCGGCCCGGTTGGGCCGTGCAGAAATTGCAGAAGATTCCTGGGGGTCGCCCCCAGACCCCCTTAAGAAACTTCGGGCCCAACAAGGAGAGCAGGGAACCCCAGATGGCGGAGCTTACGATCCGGCCGGAGGAGATCCGGGACGCACTGGATAACTTTGTCCAGTCGTACCAGCCGGACGCGGCCTCGCGCGAGGAGGTCGGAACGGTCAGCGTTGCCGGCGACGGCATCGCGAAGGTGGAGGGTCTGCCCTCCGCCATGGCGAACGAGCTGCTGAAGTTCGAGGACGGAACCCTCGGTCTCGCCCTCAACCTCGAGGAGCGCGAGATCGGTGCGATCGTCCTCGGCGAGTTCAGCGGAATCGAGGAGGGCCAGCCGGTGCAGCGCACCGGTGAGGTGCTCTCCGTCGGCGTCGGCGAGGGTTACCTCGGCCGCGTCGTCGACCCGCTCGGCAACCCGATCGACGGTCTCGGCGAGATCGCGACCGAAGGCCGTCGCGCCCTCGAGCTGCAGGCCCCTGGCGTCATGGTCCGCAAGTCGGTGCACGAGCCGATGCAGACCGGCTACAAGGCCGTCGACGCCATGGTGCCGATCGGCCGCGGCCAGCGTCAGCTGATCATCGGCGACCGTCAGACGGGTAAGACCGCTCTGGCCGTCGACACGATCATCAACCAGCGCGACAACTGGCGCTCGGGCGACGTGAACAAGCAGGTGCGCTGCATCTACGTCGCCATCGGTCAGAAGGGCTCCACCATCGCCTCCGTGCGCGGTGCCCTCGAAGAGGCCGGCGCGCTCGAGTACACGACCATCGTCGCCGCCCCGGCGTCCGACCCGGCCGGCTTCAAGTACCTGGCGCCGTACACCGGTTCGGCCATCGGCCAGCACTGGATGTACGACGGCAAGCACGTCCTCATCATCTTCGACGACCTCTCGAAGCAGGCCGACGCCTACCGCGCCGTGTCGCTTCTGCTGCGCCGTCCGCCGGGCCGCGAGGCCTACCCGGGCGACGTCTTCTACCTGCACTCGCGTCTGCTGGAGCGCTGCGCCAAGCTCTCCGACGAGATGGGCGCGGGTTCGATGACGGGTCTCCCGATCGTCGAGACCAAGGCGAACGACGTGTCGGCGTTCATCCCGACCAACGTCATCTCCATCACCGACGGCCAGTGCTTCCTGGAGTCCGACCTGTTCAACGCGGGTCAGCGTCCGGCACTCAACGTCGGTATCTCGGTCTCCAGAGTCGGTGGTTCCGCCCAGCACAAGGCCATGCGCCAGGTGTCCGGCCGCCTCCGTGTGGACCTCGCCCAGTACCGCGAGCTGGAGGCGTTCGCCGCCTTCGGTTCCGACCTGGACGCGGCCTCCAAGGCTTCGCTGGAGCGCGGTAAGCGCATGGTCGAGCTGCTGAAGCAGCCGCAGTACGCCCCGTTCCCGGTCGAGGAGCAGGTCGTCTCCGTCTGGGCCGGCACCACCGGCAAGATGGACGACGTCCCGGTCGAGGACATCCGCCGCTTCGAGACCGAGCTGCTGGAGTACCTGCGCCGTGAGCGCAAGGACCTCCTGACCAGCATCGCCGAGGGCGCGAAGATGTCCGACGACACGCTGCAGTCGATCGCCGACGCGATCGCCGCCTTCAAGCAGCAGTTCGAGACCTCGGACGGCAAGCTCCTGGGCGAGGGCTGATCGATGGGCGCTCAGCTTCGCGTTTACAAGCGCCGCATCCAAGCCGTCACCGCGACCAAGAAGATCACCAAGGCGATGGAGATGATCGCCGCCTCGCGCATCGTCAAGGCGCAGCGCAAGGTGGCGGCGTCGATGCCGTACGCGACCGAGCTCACCCGTGCGGTGACCGCGGTGGCGACCGGCTCGAACACCAACCATCCGCTCACCACCGAGGCCGAGTCCCCGGCCCGGGCCGCGGTCCTGCTCCTCACGAGCGACCGCGGTCTGGCCGGCGGCTACTCCTCCAACGCCATCAAGGCGGCGGAGCGGCTGAGGGAGCGGCTGGCAGCCGAGGGCAAGGAGGTCGACACGTACATCGTCGGCCGTAAGGGTGTCGCTTACTACGGCTTCCGCGAGCGCAAGGTCGCGGAGTCGTGGACCGGCTTCACCGACAGCCCCGAGTACTCGGACGCCAAGAAGATCGCCGAGCCCCTCATCGCGTCCATCCAGAAGGACACGGCCGAGGGCGGCGTCGACGAACTGCACATCGTCTTCACGGAGTTCGTGTCGATGATGACGCAGAACGCGGTCGACGGCCGGATGCTGCCGCTGTCGCTCGACGAGGTCACGGAGGAGAGCACCGAGAAGGGCGAGATCCTTCCGCTGTTCGACTTCGAGCCGTCGGCGGAGGACGTCCTCGACGCTCTTCTGCCGCGCTACGTCGAGAGCCGTATCTACAACGCACTGCTGCAGGCCGCCGCTTCCGAGCACGCCGCCCGCCGCCGTGCGATGAAGTCGGCGACCGACAACGCCGGGGACCTGATCAAGAGCCTCTCCCGGCTTGCCAACGCGGCCCGCCAGGCCGAAATCACCCAGGAAATCAGCGAGATCGTCGGCGGTGCAGGTGCGCTGGCCGACGCGTCCGCGGGGAGTGACAAGTAATGACGACGACAGTTGAGACGGCCGCTGCCACGGGCCGCGTCGCCCGGGTCATCGGCCCGGTCGTCGACGTGGAGTTCCCCGTCGACGCGATGCCGGAGATCTACAACGCCCTGCACATCGAGGTCGACGACCCGGCCGAGGCCGGCGCTCGTAAGACGCTGACCCTCGAGGTCGCCCAGCACCTGGGTGACGGCATGGTCCGCGCGATCTCGATGCAGCCCACCGACGGTGTGGTCCGCCAGGCCCCGGTGACCAACACGGGCACGGGTATCACCGTCCCGGTCGGTGACATCACCAAGGGCAAGGTGTTCAACACCCTCGGCCAGATCCTGAACGAGCCGGAGGCCGAGGCGCAGATCACCGAGCGCTGGCCGATCCACCGCAAGGCCCCGGCCTTCGACCAGCTCGAGTCCAAGACCGAGATGTTCGAGACCGGCCTGAAGGTCGTCGACCTGCTGACCCCGTACGTCAAGGGCGGCAAGATCGGTCTGTTCGGTGGTGCGGGCGTCGGCAAGACGGTCCTCATCCAGGAAATGATCATGCGTGTGGCGAAGCTGCACGACGGTGTGTCGGTGTTCGCCGGTGTCGGCGAGCGCACCCGTGAGGGCAACGACCTCATCGACGAGATGACCGACTCGGGCGTCCTGGAGAAGACCGCGCTGGTCTTCGGCCAGATGGACGAGCCGCCGGGCACCCGTCTGCGGGTCGCGCTGTCCGCCCTGACCATGGCGGAGTACTTCCGCGATGTGCAGAAGCAGGACGTGCTGCTCTTCATCGACAACATCTTCCGCTTCACGCAGGCCGGTTCCGAGGTCTCCACGCTGCTCGGCCGTATGCCGTCCGCAGTGGGTTACCAGCCGACCCTGGCCGACGAGATGGGTGTGCTCCAGGAGCGCATCACCTCGACGCGTGGTCACTCGATCACCTCGATGCAGGCGATCTACGTCCCCGCGGACGACCTGACCGACCCGGCCCCGGCCACCACGTTCGCCCACCTCGACGCGACGACGGTTCTCTCCCGTCCGATCTCCGAGAAGGGCATCTACCCGGCCGTGGACCCGCTGGACTCCACGTCCCGCATCCTGGACCCGCGCTACATCGCGCAGGACCACTACGACACGGCCAGCCGTGTCAAGGGGATCCTGCAGAAGTACAAGGACCTCCAGGACATCATCGCGATCCTCGGTATCGACGAGCTGGGCGAGGAGGACAAGCTCGTTGTCCACCGTGCCCGTCGCGTCGAGCGCTTCCTGTCGCAGAACACCCACGCCGCCAAGCAGTTCACCGGCCTGGACGGTTCGGACGTCCCGCTCGACGAGTCGATCGCCGCGTTCAACGCGATCTGTGACGGGGAGTACGACCACTTCCCCGAGCAGGCGTTCTTCATGTGCGGTGGCATCGAGGACCTCAAGGCCAACGCCAAGGAGCTCGGCGTCTCCTGAGCCTCCGGCTCACCGAGGGGGGTGGGTGTGTCCCGCCCCCCTCACCACGCCCCGTAGAATCGAACCGACACCCGGCACGACCGCCGGGTGGTGACCCGAGGAGCCACCCTTGGCTGCTGAGCTGCATGTCGAGCTGGTCGCCGCGGACCGCAGTGTCTGGTCCGGCGAGGCCACCCTCGTTGTCGCACGTACCACGTCCGGCGACATCGGCGTCATGCCCGGTCACCAGCCGCTCCTGGGTGTGCTGGAATCGGGCCCCGTGACGATCCGTACGAGCGACGGCGGGACGGTTGTCGCCGCTGTGCACGGCGGTTTCATCTCGTTCGCGGACAACAAGCTCTCGCTGCTCGCTGAGATCGCCGAGCTTGCTGACGAGATCGACGTCCAGCGTGCCGAGCGCGCGCTGGAGCGTGCGAAGTCCGACACGGACGCCGGTGCGGAGCGCCGCGCGGACGTGCGACTGCGTGCGGTGGCGGCGCACTGAGCGTCCCCACGAGGAGTTTTTGACTCAGCCGCGGCCCGAGCTGGAGAGATCCAGACCGTGTCGCGGCTGAGGCGATGCAGGTGCAGTCCGGTTCGGCTCGGTTCGGTATCCGTTACTCGACGATGCGAGGAGGTCGGTGGAGATGGTCCTCGCTTTGTGGGTGGGCGGTCTGGTCGTCGTACTGGTCGCGGTGGGTCTGTTCGTCTTCGGCCTCCGCAGGCGGCTGATCCAGCGTTCCGGCGGAACCTTCGACTGCAGCCTGCGCTGGGACGTGTCCGAGCAGCCCGATCCTTCCGGCAAGGGCTGGGTGTACGGGGTCGCCCGCTACAGCGGTGACCGCGTCGACTGGTTCCGGGTCTTCTCCTACTCGCCCCGTCCCCGTCGCGGTCTGGAGCGCTCCGCCATCGAGGTCGTCGCCCGCCGGCTGCCCGAGGGCGAGGAGGAGCTGGCGCTCCTGTCCGATTCCGTCGTGCTCGGCTGTCTCCACCGGGGGACGCGCCTGGAGCTGGCGATGAGCGAGGACGCCCTGACCGGTTTCCTCGCCTGGCTGGAGGCGGCGCCGCCCGGCCAGAGGGTCAACGTGGCCTGAGAAAGGCCCGCAGAGCATGCGAAAACCGGGGAGACAGGGGGCGGACCTGTCTCCCCGGCGCTTTTGCGGGGGTGTGACTGCCTCGTGGCGTTAGTTGAGGCCGCTGTCCATCGCGCTCACGAGCTCACCGTTCGCGGTGTCTCCGCTGAACTCCCAGAAGAACGCACCGCCCAGCCCCTGGCCGTTCGCCCAGGCCATCTTGGACTTGATCGTCGCCGGGGTGTCGTAGCTCCACCAGTTGGTGCCGCAGTGGGCGTACGCGGTGCCGGCGACCGTGCCGGTGGCGGGGCAGCTGTTCTTGAGGACCTTGTAGTCCTCGATGCCCGCCTCGTACGTTCCCTGGGCCGCCCCGGTCGCGGTGCCGCCCGGTGCCGCCTGGGTGACGCCGGTCCAGCCGCGCCCGTAGAAGCCGATGCCGAGCAGCAGCTTCTTCGCCGGGACGCCCTTGGCCTTCAGCTTGGCGATGGCCGCGGCGGAGTTGAAGCCCTCCTTCGGCACGCCGCTGTACGAGGTCAGCGGGGAGTGCGGAGCCGTCGGGCCCTTGGCGTCCCAGGCACCGAAGAAGTCGTACGTCATCACGTTGTACCAGTCGAAGTACGTCGAGGCGCCCGCGTAGTCCGCGGCGTCGATCTTGCCGCCGTCGGTGCCGTCCGCGGTGATCGCGGCCGTGACCAGGTTGTTCGTCCCGAACTTGGTGCGCAGCGCCGAGGAGAGGTTCTTCAGCGCTGCGGGACCGCTGGTGTCACAGGTGAGACCGCAGGCGTTCGGGTACTCCCAGTCGATGTCGATGCCGTCGAAGACGTCGGCCCAGCGGGGGTCCTCGACCAGGTCGTAGCAGGACTGGGCGAACGCGGCGGGGTTCCGCGCCGCGGCACCGAAGCCGCCGGACCAGGTCCAGCCGCCGAACGACCAGATGACCTTGATGTTCGGGTACTTCGCCTTGAGCTTGCGCAGCTGGTTGAAGTTGCCGCGCAGCGGCTGGTCCCAGGTGTCGGCGACACCGTCGACCGACTGGTCCGCGGTGTAGGCCTTGTCGTAGTCGGCGTAGGCGTCACCGATGGTGCACTTGCCGCCCTGGACGTTGCCGAACGCGTAGTTGATGTGCGTGATCTTCGCGGCGGAACCCGACGTCACCAGGTTCTTGACGTGGTAGTTGCGTCCGTAGACGCCCCACTCGGTGAAGTATCCGAGGTTGACCTTGCCACCGGGCCCGGGGCCCGGGTCGGTGGTGCCGGTGGTGCGGACCGCCACCGAGGCGCTGACCGGACCGGTCTGGTCGGCTGTGTCCCGGGCCCGCACGGTGTACGAGTAGTCGGTGCCCTTGGTGAGGCCCGTGTCGGTGTACGTCGTGGTGGTGACCGTCGCGACCTTGGCGCCGTCGCGCAGGACGTCGTAGTTCTTGACGCCCTTGTCGTCCGTGGCGGCGGACCAGCTGATCTTCGCCGAGGTGTCCGTCACGCCGCTCGCGGTCGGGGTTCCGGGCTTGGACGGCGGGTTGTCGCCCGGGACGCTGCCACCGTCACAGGAGGCGCCGTTCAGCTTGCAGCCGGCGGGGGAGCCGGAGCCGGTGCCGTTGAAGCCGAAACTGATGCTGGCGCCGGGGGCGACCGTACCGTTCCAGCCGAGGTTCTTGGCGGTCCAGTGGGTTCCGGAGCTGGTGACGGAAGCGTCCCAGGCGGAGCCGACCGCGGTGCCGGAGGGGAAGTCCCACTCGATCGTCCAGGAGGAGAGTGCCGTGGTGCCGGTGTTCTTCACCGTCCACTGGCCCTCGAAGCCGGTACCCCAGTCGGACTTCTTGACGTAGGTGGCCGTGGCCGAGGTGGCGGCCTCGGCGGGGGAGGCCAGGCCGACCATCGCGGCCAGGGGAAGCAGCAGTGCGGTGAGGCCCGCGACCGCCTTGGACCTGGTGGCTGTGCCTGCGCCGCGTCTCCATCTGAGTCGGGTGAGGCGTACGGGGTTGTCAGTGCTCAACGGTGCTCCTCGGGTGAGGTCCGGCAAACGGGGATGATCCGTAACCTGCGAACCCTGCGTCGCCCTGAGCTCGCCTTGTCATGGCGTACTCACCGCAGCGTGTCCGGTGAGATTAGGAAGGTCTGGACCAATCGTCAAGAGGTCCAGACCAAAGTTCCCCGCCGGTGATCAGATGCCCAACTCCTGGGCAAGCACCGCCGCTTGGACCCGGTTGCGCAGTTCCAGCTTCCCGAGCAGCCTGCTGACGTGCGTCTTCACCGTCGCCTCGGCCATCGAGAGGCGCCCGGCGATCTCCGCGTTCGACAGCCCCTCGCCGAGGCAGCCCAGCACCTCCCGCTCCCGGCGCGTCAGCGCGTCGAGCGCGTCCGGAGCCGGCCCGGCCGCCCTGCGGGCGGAGGTGGCCCCGGCGAACTCCTGGATCAGCCGTCGCGTCACGGCCGGGGCGATCGAACCCTCGCCGCGCGCCACCGTGCGGACGGCGTCGAGCAGGTCCTTCGCGTCGGTGTTCTTCAGGAGGAAGCCCGAGGCACCCGCGCGCAGGGCGCCGAAGACGTACTCGTCCAGGTCGAAGGTGGTCAGCACCAGCACGTCCGCCAGCCGTTCCCCCACGACCTGCCGCGTCGCGGACACCCCGTCGAGCCGGGGCATCTGTACGTCCATCAGCACCAGATCCGGGCGCAGTTCACGGGCCAGACGCACGGCGGCCTCACCGTCCGCGGCCTCGCCCACCACCTCGATGTCCGGGGCGCTCCCCAGAATCAGCACCAGCCCCGCGCGTACGGCCGACTGGTCCTCCGCGACCAGTACCCGGATGGTCATCCCCGCCATGTCCCTTCCTCGACGGGCAGTTCGGCCCGCACCAGCCAGATCTTCCCGCCTTCGGCCCCGGGCTCCGGCCCCGCGCCGATCATCCCGCCCAGCAGCGCCACCCGTTCCCGCATCCCCACGAGTCCGGCCCCCGAACCGGGCGCCCGAGGGCCAGGCCGGTCGCCGAACACACTGCTCACCTCCACCGTGAGCACCCCCCGCGACCGCTCCAGCCGAACCGTCACCGGGCCGGGCGCCGCATGCTTCAGCGCGTTGGTCAGCGACTCCTGGACGATGCGGTACGCCGCCAGCTCCACCGGCGCCGGCAGCGGCACGGACTCCTCGCGGCCGTCCTCCAGGGTGACGGTGAGCCCGCTGGACGCGGAGTTCGCGCCGGCCTGTCCGACGAGAGCGTCCAGGGAGGCCAGCGTCGGTGCCGCGCCAGGAGGTCCGTCCGCTCCGCTCTCCCGCAGCAGGCCGATCAGCCGGCGCATCTCGGCCAGCCCGTCGACGCTGTTCTGCCGGATCACCCCGAGGGCGTTGCGGGAGGTGACCGGTTCGTCGATGGAGAGCGCGGCGGTGGAGTGGATGGCGATCGCGGAGAGGTGGTTGGCGACCATGTCGTGCAGCTCGCGGGCCATCCGGGACCGCTCGGCGGTCACCGCCTGGGCCCGGTCCGTCTCGGCCAGCAGTGCGGTCTGATCGGCGCGCAGCCGGGCGGCCTCGGCGGCGTCCCGGTGGTTGCGCACGGCGGCCCCGGTGAGGGCCGGCCCGAAGGAGACCATGCCGACGACGATCCCGAGGAGTACGGCGTCCGCGGACGGGACCCAGGCGATGAAGCCGACCGTCGTGGCGACCGTGACCAGCAGCGTGATGACCGGGATACGGCGCGACGCGGCGGGCGGGCCGTACAGCACGGCCGCGTACACGAGGTCGGTGAACATCAGCAGGGTGGCCAGACTGCCCACGGTGAACTGATCCGCCACCAGGGCGAGCGTGCCGACAACCAGAGCGGTCCGAGGAGAGCTGCGCCGCAGCAGTTCGAGGGCCGACATCAGCACGAGCGGCAGCAGGGACACCCAGGGGGAGTCGAAGAGCCGGCCGTTCTGGATGTGGATGCCGATCAGCCACAGGACCACACCGCCGGACAGCCCGCTGACCGAGAGCAGGACGTCGTCGCGATGCGGGCGCACAGGGGAGAACACCCTCCCATCCAACACGTCGGCGTGCGCCGGCACGTCAGTACTCGGGGTGAGCCCCGGCTACATCGAAGGATGCAGTCACGTCTCGTCACTGCCGACGACGACCCGGCCCCGGACGGAGGGGAGCCTGGAGGGGACCGGAAGGAGAAGGACCGTGATCGTCACACTGATCGTGCTCTGCGAGGTCGGCTTCTGGATCCTGCTGGCCGCCGGACTCGCGCTGCGCTACGTCGCCAGGAAGCCCCGGCTGGGTGCGGCCGTGCTGCTGTGCGAGCCCCTGCTGGAGGTCGTCCTGCTGGTGGTGACGGCCATCGACCTGAAGAACGGCGCCGAGCCGGGCGTGAGGCACGGCCTGGCCGCCGTCTACATCGGCTTCACGGTGGGACTCGGCCACTCCACCATCAAGTGGGTCGACGCCAGGGTCGCCCACCGCTTCGCGGGCGGCCCGCCGCCGGTGAGGCCGCCGAAGTACGGGATGGCCCGGGCCGCCCACGAGTGGCGCACCGCCGCGCGCTGGATCGTGGCCGCGGTGACGGCCATCGCCCTGCTCCAGGCCGCGGTCTGGTACGTCGGCGGGGACGGCGACACCGGCTCGCTGCAGATGTGGCAGCAGAAGATGCTCTGGGTGATCGGGATCAACCTGGTCATCGCCGGCGGCTACACGCTCTTCCCCAAGCAGGAGCCCAGGGACCGGGCCGGGGCGGGCCGCTGATCAGCGTTCGCCGCCCGGCACCCACAGCACGTCGCCGACCTCCTTGTTCGCCGTCCTGGCGAGGATGAACAGGAGGTCGGAGAGGCGGTTCAGATACGTCGCCGTCAGCGCGTTCATCACCTCCCCGTGCACCTCCAGCGCCGCCCAGGTGGACCGCTCCGCACGGCGGACGACCGTGCAGGCCTGGTGCAGCAGCGCCGCCCCCGGAGTACCGCCCGGAAGGATGAAGCTGCGGAGCTTCTCCAGCTCCTCCAGGAAGGTGTCGCAGTCCGCCTCCAGCTTGTCGACGTAGGACTGCTCCACCCGCAGCGGCGGGTACTCCGGGTCCTCGACCACCGGCGTGGACAGGTCCGCGCCCACGTCGAAGAGGTCGTTCTGCACACGGACGAGGACCTTCACGACGTCCTCGGAGAGGTTCCCGAGAGCGACGGCCGTACCGATCACGGCGTTGGCCTCGTTGGCGTCGGCGTAGGCGGAGATCCGCAGATCGGTCTTGGCGGTCCGGCTCATGTCGCCGAGGGCGGTGGTGCCCTTGTCGCCGGTGCGGGTGTAGATGCGCGTCAGATTGACCATGGGGCCAGCGTAGTTACGCCCCGGCCCGGCGGAACACGCGCGTGCCGACCGTCACAGCCAGAAGGGCGAAACCGAGGGCCACCAGTACCCCGTACAGCATGTGCGCCGTCGCGTACGAGCCGACGTACGCGTCCCGCACCGCGTCCACGAGGTAGCGGAACGGCGTGAAGTGCGACAGGACGTCCAGCCATGCCGGGCCGAGCGTCATCGGCAGCATCAGGCCGGAGAGCAGCATGGCCGGCATGGTGAGCGAGTTGATCACCGGTCCGAACTCCTGCGGTGTGCGCACCCTCATGGCCAGGGCGTACGACAGCGAAGCCAGTGAGACCGCCAGCAGGCCCACGAACGCGAAGCCGATGAGTACCCCGGGCAGCGGCGCGCGCAGCCCCATGGCCAGCGCGGCGAGCACCAGCAGCACGGCCTGGAACATGAACAGCAGGGCGTCCCGCAGGACCCGCCCCAGCAGGAGCGCGAGGCGGCTGACGGGGGTCGCGCGCATGCGCTCCACGACCCCCGTCGACTTCTCGATGATGATCGCGAACCCGGCGAACGAGGCGCCGAAAAGGCCCAGTTGCAGCAGCAGTCCGGGCACCAGGACCTGCCAGGAGTCACCGGTGGAGCCGAGTGGGAGGCCCGTGAGGAGCGGGCCGAAGAAGAGCAGGTAGAGCAGCGGCATCAGGATCCCGAAGAAGATCTGGAACCGGGACCGCAGGGTCTGCCGGACGTACCGGCCGAAGATCAGTGAGGTGTCGTGGAGAAGCATGGGGGTCCTATACGGCGACGGGGGAGGCATCGGCGGCGGCCGGGCTGCGGCCGGTGATCGCGAGGAAGGTGTCGTGGAGCGAGGCGTCGGGTGAGCCGGCGTGCTCCGTCTTGAGCGCGGCGGGAGCGCCCTCGGCGACGACCAGGCCCTTGTCGATGACGACCAGCCGGTCCGCGAGGGCGTCCGCCTCGTCGAGGTAGTGGGTGGTGAGCACGACCGTCGTGCCGAATTCGTCCCGCAGCCCCCGGACCAGGTCCCACAGGCCCTCCCGGCTGCCCGGGTCGAGCCCGGTGGTCGGCTCGTCGAGGAAGAGCAGGGGCGGGCGGTGGGTGAGACCCATCGCGATGTCGAGGCGGCGGCGCTGGCCGCCGGACAGCGCGGACGTCCTGCGGTCCAGCAGGTCGCCGAGGCCGAGGCGCGCGGCCAGTTCGGCCGTGCGCGCGATGGCGTCGGCCCTGCTCAGCCGGTAGAGCCGCCCTTGGGTGACCAGTTCCTCCCGCACGGTGACGTGCGGGTCCACCCCACCGGACTGGGCGACGTAACCGCACTTCTCGCGCACCCCCGCCGGATCGGAGATCAGGTCGTGCCCGGCGACGGTCGCCGCGCCGCCGGTGGGGGCGAGCAGCGTGGTGAGCATCCGCAGTGTGGTGGTCTTGCCCGCGCCGTTGGGGCCGAGCAGGCCGACGATCTCGGCGGGAGCGACGGTCAGGTCGACCGAGCGCACGGCGTGCACCGGTCCCGTCTTCGTCGTGAAGGTCCGGGCGAGCCCGGACGTGCTGATGATTGGCATAGCGACTACAAAAACAGAGCGACTTAAAAATTGCAATGTCTCCAAAAATTCAGGGACCCCACGAGGTCCGTAGGATGGGCCCATGACCGAGGGACTGCGGGAGCGGAAGAAGCGCCGGACGAGGCAGCACCTCTCCGACGTGGCCACCGGACTCTTCGTGGAGCGGGGCTTCGACGCGGTGACCATCGCCGAGATCGCCCGGGCCGCCGACGTCTCGGTGAACACCGTGTACAACTACTTTCCGGCCAAGGAGGACCTCTTCCTGGACCGCAGCAAGGGTGTGATCGACCGGCTCTCGCGCTACGTCCGTGGCCGCGACGCGGGGGAGTCCGCCGCTGACGCCGTCCTGCGCGAACTCCGGATCCAGGTGGAGGGTGTCTCACCCGCTGTCGGCCTCATGGACGGGTACGCGCGCTTCATGCGGGTCATCGAGGGGGCCGACGGACTCAAGGCCCGTCTCTGGCACATCGGGCAGGAGGTGCAGCTCAACCTGGAGGCGACCGTGCGGGAGGAGTCCGGGGCCGGCCCCGGTGACCCCGTGCCGGACCTGGTGGCCGGTCAGCTCTCCTGGGTTCACAGCACCCTCATGGCGTACATCGGCCGGGAGATGGTCGCGGGCCGCGCCCCGGCCGAGGTCTCGCGCGACGCGCTCGTCCTGCTCGACGACATGGAGGACCTCCTCGGCGAGAAGGTCCTCAACTACGCGCGGCGCGCCGCCGCGTGACGGCGACCGGTGTGATGTCCGTCATGTGAGACGTGACGCGCATCTCTTCGCGGCCTCACGGCCCCTCACGGGTACTAACCTCCGCCGGAGAGCATGTGAACAACCGAGATGCATAGGGGTGCGAATCGTGGCCAGGAAGCTTGCCGTCATCGGCGCCGGACTCATGGGGTCCGGTATCGCGCAGGTCTCCGCCCAGGCGGGCTGGGACGTCGTGCTGCGGGATGTCACCGACGAGGCCCTGGCCCGCGGGCGCGGCGGCATCGAGGCCAGTTACGGCAAGTTCGTCGCCAAGGGCAAGCTGGAGGCAGCCGACGCGGAGGCCGCGCTCGCGCGGATCACCACGACCACCGACCTCGACGCCGTGGCCGACGCGGACGTCGTCGTCGAGGCCGTCTTCGAGAAGCTCGAGGTCAAGCACGAGATCTTCCGTACCCTCGACAAGGTCGTACGGGAGGACGCCGTCCTCGCCTCCAACACCTCCGCCATCCCGATCACCAAGATCGCGGCCGTGACGGAGCACCCGGAGCGGGTCGTCGGCGTCCACTTCTTCTCGCCGGTCCCGATGATGCAGCTCTGCGAGCTGGTGCGCGGCCACAAGACGAGCGACGAGACCCTGGCCACCGCAAGGGAGTTCGCCGAGTCCGTGGGCAAGACCTGCATCGTCGTCAACCGCGACGTCGCGGGCTTCGTCACCACCCGGCTGATCTCGGCGCTGGTCGTCGAGGCGGCCAAGCTGTACGAGTCGGGCGTCGCCTCGGCCGAGGACATCGACACCGCATGCAAGCTGGGCTTCGGCCACGCGATGGGGCCCCTCGCCACGGCCGACATGACCGGCGTGGACATCCTCCTGCACGCCACGGGCAACATCTACACCGAGTCCCAGGACGAGAAGTTCGCCGCTCCGGAGCTGATGCGCCGGATGGTCGATGCAGGTGACATCGGGCGCAAGAGCGGGCAGGGCTTCTACACCTACTGATCACGACCGGGTCCCCGGCTGTCTGATGTGCCGTCAATCAGGCCCGGGAGACCCGGATCCGGCGCCGTCCGGCACACGGATCCAGCGGGTGACGCCGGACCCGTTTCACCCCTCGGGGTGAATTCGGTATCGGTTCGCTTACAGACGGCAACTTCTCTGTCGCCACCGCAGTCAGTGGTGGCAGAGGCAGAAAGAGAAAATTCAGACAGAGACCTTGCTGCGGAGTACTTCCGGGGAGCGCATATGCATATCAGGGGCGACCACGCCGAGCTGGCCGTCGGGGGCCGCCTCGATGTCCGAAGCGCGGCGGACGCCCGTACGGTCCTGCATTCGGCCGTCGACGACGGGGCGGGCGATCTCGTGCTGAACCTGACCGAGCTCGACTCGTGGGACGCCACCGGACTCGGCGTCATCATGGGCGCGCACCGCAGAGCCGGCCGGGCCGGCCGGCGGCTGGTGCTGCGCGGCGTGCCGCCGCAGATGCAGCGCCTGCTGGTGGCGACGAGGCTCCACAGGATCCTCGCGATCGAGGGCGGCCTCGCCGCGGAATCACTGCCGCGCGTCTGAGCGTGTCCACGAATCCCCCGGGCCTCCCGCCCGGAAGGACCGGGATGTTCGACGGTGGGAGGTGCGGGTACGGGTGATACACGCACAATCCTCACGAGAACGTGATGTCAGGGACGGCGCGGCCCCCCGCTGGATCGTAGATACTGTGCGAAGGTTTAGGGTTCGGCCGTCTGCCGATCGACGAGAACCCCCCTGGCGGACACCGGACCGGGAGCGACAGCGGGGCGTGCGAGGCCGGAGGGGGCAACCGCGCGCTGCGCGTCTGGGGGACTGAGACGATGAACCCGACCAACCGGGGACCGGAAGAGTACGGCGACGACCGTTCCGGTGGCGACGGCGCGCCGCGACGTCCGTCCCGTGACCCGCTGACCCCCGACTTCGGGCACCAGACGCCCCAGCAGTCGCGCACGGTGCAGCTGGTATCGGGCGACTTCCTGCTCACGGTCAATCCGGTCGACGGCAGCGAGATCGAGCCCTGCCGCCCGGGGGAGCGGCCCGACGCGCCCGTACGGCGCGCCGCCGCACAGCGTGTGGACCGCGAGCGTGCCGCCGCGCCGCCCGTCCCGCCGGGCCCGCCCTCGCCTCAGACGCCTCTCCTCGAACGCCGTGACGAGCGCGAGCGGTTGGTGCGGCTGCTCGCCCGCGGCCGCTCCGTCTGCCTCACCGGTGCGCCGGGTTCCGGCCGCACGGCGCTCCTGGACGCCGTCGCCGCCGACTGCGCGGACCTGGCGCCCGACGGGGTCGTACGGCTCTCCGGGCACAGGCGGACCGCCGGTGACCTGCTCCACGGGCTGTTCGAGGCCGTGTACAGCGCCCCGCTGTACCGCCCCGACCGCGAAGGGCTCGTCGCGCTCGTCCACGGCATCGGTGCCGTCGTCGTCGTCGACGACCTGGAGTTCGGCGGCGCCGCGCTCCAGGAGCTGCTCGACGCGACCCCGGAGTGCGCGTTCCTCTTCGCCACGGCCCCCGACGCCGCAGTACCGCCGGCCGACGTGAACCTCGAAGAGGTCGTCCTCTCCGGACTCGGACGCAGCGCCTCGATCGAGCTCATGGAGCACGTCGTGGAGCGCGCGCTCACCGACGAGGAGGCGAACTGGGCGGGAGACCTCTGGTTCGAGTCCGAGGGACTTCCGCTGCGCTTCGTCCAGGCCGGAGCCCTCCTGCGACGCCGCGACGGCCTGCGCACCGACCAGGACGCGTCCGACGGCTACGACGACGACCCGGCCGACGCACCCTTCGGCCGGGCCGAACCGGCCCACCCCCCGCTGCCCAGCCTCGGTGAGGGTGCGGCACCGGCCGCCCTGCTCGCCTCCCGGCTGAGCGAGGCCGCCCGGGAGACCCTGCGCTTCGCCGTCGCGCTCGGCGGTGAGGTGCCGCACCAGGCCCATCTGCCCGCTCTGGTGGGGGACACCCACGCCGACGCCGCACTGGGCGAGCTGGCGGTCAGCGGTCTTCTCTCCCCGGCCGGACCGCGCTACCGGCTGGCCGCCGGGGTCCTGGCGCAGCTGGAGGCGAGCGGCTACGGCGAGAGCGCGGAGGACTACGCCCGCAGCGCCGCCCAGCACTTCGCCTGGTGGGCGGCGCACCCGTCCGTCACCCCGGAACGCGCGGTCGCCGAGGCGGACGCCATCCTCGCCTCGATCGCCCGGCTCGTCCCCGCAGAGGCGCCGGGACAGGCCAGTGTCGCCGTCCTGCTGGCCCGCAGCGCCGCCCCGGCCTTCGCTGCCGGGATGCAGTGGGGCGCCTGGGAGAAGGCCCTCAGGGCGGGCCAGGAGGCCGCGCGGATCGCCGGTGAGGTGGCGGAAGAGGCGTACTTCCACCATGAGTTGGGCGTCCTCGCGCTCTGCACCGGGCTGCTGGACCGTGCCAGGGCCGAACTGGAGGCGTCCATCGGCATGCGTGGGGCGCTCGCCGACAAACCCGGTGCGGTGGCCGGGCGCCGCGCGCTCGCCCTCGTCGCGGACCGCTCGGGCGAACCGGTGCACAGCATCTCCGCGGGCGAGGAGGTGCCGGACGCGCGTCACGACGAGTCGGCCTCCCCCTCAGGCGGCGCCCCGGCGGCCAAGCCGCTCTTCCCCCGGGTGACCGATACGTCCGGGACCCTGATCACCCGTCAGGACCCGCCCCGCCCCGGCGCACCCTCCGGGCGTGCGGGAGTGCTCCTCGGCGCACGGCGCAATCTCGTCGCGGTGGGCGCGGGCGCGCTGCTGGCGGCGGTGCTCGGCACCGTGGTGACGCTCGGTGCCACCTCGGGGAGCGAGGACCAGGAGGGGCAGAGCGTCACGACCGAGCAGTCGGCGAACGAGGACGACGGAGAGAGCGGCGTCTCCGCGGACGAACCGGCCGACGACTCCGTCACGGGCGAAGGCACGGCCGGCGGCGGTTCCTCGTCCCCCGGCCCGTCCGGCGCCGCCACCCCGTCCACCAGCGCGACCCCGTCCCCGGACACCACCGGCCCCGGCACGAGCCCGGGAACGGGCGACTCGTCGAGCGACAGCCCCAGTGACTCCCCGACGCAGGGCAGTCCGTCGCCCACGAAGAAGCCGACGAAGACGCCGACCACGTCGCCCAGCGAGTCCGAGACCCCCAGCGAGTCCCCGACCGACCCCGAGCCCCCGTCGCCCACTCCGTCGGAGTCGGAGACGACCACGGACCCGTCCACGTCCGACTCCGCGAGCGGGCCGGCCGAGACCGTCACCGCGTCGACGACGCAGGACGGATCCGGTACTCCGACGACCGCCTGAGAACGGAGAACGCCGTGCGGGCCCGGAGTCCGGGCCCGCACGGCGTCACCGGGGCGACAGCCCCGTGGGTCAGAACAGTCGCAGTTTGTCGTCCTCGATGCCGCGCATCGCGTCGTAGTCGAGGACCAGGCACCCGATCCCGCGGTCCGTCGCCAGCACGCGGGCCTGCGGCTTGATCTCCTGCGCGGCGAACACGCCCCGCACCGGGGCCAGGTGCGGATCGCGGTTGAGCAGCTCCAGGTAGCGGGTCAGCTGCTCGACGCCGTCGATGTCGCCCCGCCGCTTCAGCTCCACGGCCACCGTGGCGCCGTCCGCGTCCCGGCACAGGATGTCGACCGGGCCGATCGCGGTCGGATACTCGCGGCGGATCAGGGTGTAGCCCTCGCCGATCGTCTCGATCCGGTCGGCGAGCAGCTCCTGGAGATGCGCCTCCACGCCGTCCTTGATCAGCCCCGGGTCGACACCCAGCTCATGGGACGAGTCGTGGAGGATCTGCTCCATCGTGATGATCAGTTTCTCGCCCGCTTTGTTGACCACGGTCCAGACGCCCTCGGTTTCGTCGGCGCCCTCCTTGAGGGTGCACGGCGGGGACATCCAGTTGAGAGGTTTGTACGCCCGGTCGTCGGCGTGGATCGACACGCTGCCGTCCGCCTTCACGAGGATCAGACGGGGGGCGGAGGGCAGGTGGGCAGTGAGCCGGCCCGCGTAGTCCACGGAGCAACGGGCGATGACGAGACGCATGGTCGGCAACGCTACTCGACGACCACGGGTGCACGCGATTCGCGCACCCGTCACTCACGTACCCCGAGGGACGCCGATCTGGCTTGCCCCTCTTTGCGACCGTTCGTTGGTGGCCGGTTGTGTTCCCAATCTCCTGGTGCGGCCCGGACTGCACCCTTACCGTGTAAGCAGGAGGTCGCCGTCTGTGTACGCAGCGTCGCCGCCCAGCCCTGCCCGTAAGGCCCCGGCCACCTGTCCGGGGCCGCGAGAGGAGAACTCATGTCGCTCGACGTCTCACCGGCGCTGTTGGAACAGGCCGAGCGAGGCGAGGTCGACGAAGCCGACTTCGTCGACTGCGTCCGGACCTCCCTGCCCTACGCATGGGAGATGATCAGCTCCCTGGTGGCCCAGCTGAAGGTCGACGGCGGGCAGTTCGCCGACAACCAGACGCCCCCGCCGGACGAGCAGGCACGTGGTCAGCTGCTGCGTGCGCTCGCGAGTGATGCGATACGCGGCGCGCTGCAGCGGCACTTCGGGGTGCGCCTGGCATTCCAGAACTGCCACCGCCTCGCGGTGTTCCCGCTGGACGCATCGGTCGACGAGCGGCTGGCCCGATTCACCTCGGTGCGAGGCCAGTTGCTCAACCAGTCGCCCGAACTCCGGGACTGCTGAACGCTTCTGCTGCCGCTTCGGGCCGCGGGAGGTGCAACTGGCTCCGGGGCGGCAGCTCCCGTACCACCGCACCACCGCACCATCAGGACCACCTGCGTGAACGGATCACTTCAGCAACGGCAGCACTTCCGTGCCCAGCCGCTCCACGTTCGTCTCCGTCGCCGCGAGATCGCCCGATCCCTCCACCATGAGGGCGTAGCGGGTGATGCCCGTGCGCTCCGCCGTGGCCGCCAGCCGGTCCGCGGCGAAACGGGGCGGCCCCACCGGATGCAGGCCGCAGAGGAACTCCGTGTACGCGACGGGGTCCCGCATGACCCGGTGCCGGCCGTCGACCGTCACATGGGCGTCGAGCCCCTGCCGCAGCCAGCCCGGCATCGCCTTCACGAGCGTCTCCAGGGCGTCCGCGGGACTGTCGGCGATCTGGGCCACCCCTGCGGACACATGTGCTACTCGCTCCACGACCTCCGCCGGCTGGCCGGCCTCCCGGGCGGCCGATCGCCACAGAGCGACCATGTCGGCCTTCTCCTCGTCGCCGCAATGCATCCCGAGGAGCATGGGCAAACCCTTTTCAGCGGCGAGTTTCACGCTTTTCGCAGACGTGCAGGCGACGATCACCTCGGGACCCGGCGGGCCGTCCCCGAGCAGCTCGTCGGCGCGCGGAACGACGGCCACCTCGCGGAAGTCGTAATGCCGGCCGCTCCCCGCCACCCGGGGCTTTTCCAGCCATGCGAGCAGCAGCTCCAGAGCCTCGGGGAAACCCCTCTCGTACGCCCCGAGCCCGCCTCCGAAGACCTCCAGGTCGACCCACGGACCGCCACGCCCCACCCCGAGGGAGAAGCGGCCTCCGCTGGTCAGATGCAGCAGCGCGGCCTGCTCGCCGAGCGCGACGGGGTGCAGGTTCGGCAGCACGCTCACCGCCGTCCCCACGCGGATCCGGCGGGTGCGGCCGAGCAGCAGGGCGGCCAGTGTCGTGGCGGACGGGCACACCCCGTACGGCACGAAGTGGTGCTCCGCGAGCCAGACGGAGTCGAGCCCCGACTCCTCCGCGACCTCGGCGGACCTGACGGCCCGGTGCAGGGCCTCGCCCTGCCCCTGTCCCGGGAACTGGGCTGCCAGTACGAACGTTCCTACGCGCATCGCCTTCTGCCTCCTTGCGGCCGACGCGGCTGTCCCCCCTCACTGGCAACAACGTCTGACACGTGCCAAAGGCACGGTCCACGGCGAAGTTGTTGCGATTTTCCGGTAACCCACCCGCCCGTCGCTGCTCACGCGTCACTCCTGACACGGGCCTGCGGCCGATGCCTCTAGGCTGGACGGAACAATCTGCCCCAACCGCCACCCCGTGAGGTGTCCCGTGTCCCCGCGCCGCAACCGCCCTCGAGGCGGCGAGAGTCCCACCGGCAGCCCAGGAGGCGCGGGGGAGCGGTACGGCGGGGGCGGTGCCACGGAGAGCTGGCAGGGCGAGGAGTGGTCGGTGCGCCCGGTGAGCGGCGCGAGCGCGGCGGGCAAGCGCTACCGCTGCCCCGGCTGCGACCAGGAGATCCCCTCCGGGGTCCCGCACCTCGTCGCCTGGCCCGAGTTCGGCGGGATCGACGACCGCAGGCACTGGCACAAGGCCTGCTGGAACGCGAAGGACCGCCGCACCACACGGGTGCAGCGGTCCAGGAACGCTCCGCGCTACTGAGTCACACGTCCCGCCGGTCCAGCGACGCGAAGGCGCCTGCCATGGCCACCGCGGTCACGCCGACGATGATCCACAGCGGCTCCCAGCCGGTCGGCCCCGACGTGGTCACCGACGCCTCGTACAGCGAGCCGATCTGGTTGGGGATCGAGTACTCGAAGAGGGCCTGCTGCACACCCGCCAGCGTCGGCGAGAACATGAAGATCGCCAGAACCAGCGGGAGCAGTACCACCGCGATCATGATCGTGATGGCGCCCGCCGAGTGCCGGACGATCGCGCCGACCGCGAGCGAGAGCAGCCCGAGCGTCGCGACGTAGAAGCCCACCCCCACCGTGGAGCGCACCCAGAAGCCGGTGCCGGGGGTCGCCCCGTCCAGCATGGCCGTCTGCAGGACGCCCACGACGCCGGTGGTCACCGTGGTGATCGTGAAGGCGAGCAGGAAGAAGACGACCGCCTTCGCGATCAGTATCCGCGACCGGCTCGGGCACGCGGTCAGCGTCGTGCGGATCATCCCGGTGCTGTACTCGGACGCGATGGTCAGCACGCCCAGGGTGATCACGCAGATCGATCCGAGCAGTACGCCGAAGAAGCCCAGGCTGAGCACCGGGGTGTCGTCCAGGGGAGCCTCCGAGAGGCTCACGACGAACGCGGTGAGCAGACCGATGCCGAGCAGCAGGACGATCATCACGCCGAGCGTCCACATCGTGGAGCGCACGGAGCGGATCTTCGTCCACTCGGAGGCGATCGCGTCACCGAGGCCGGGAGTGCGCACGGGGATCGGTGAGGAGTACAGGCCGGGAGGAGCCTCCGGGTCCCGCTGCGGCTCCTGGGGAGCCTGGTCCGCCTGCGGTGGAGTGGCCGGCATCGTCATCGGGAGTCCTCGCTGGTCCTGCGCTCGGTCCGGTCCGCGGTGGCCGCGGGGGTGGGGGCGGGTGCCGGTGCGGCGGCGTGCTTGTTCTGTCCCGGGGGCGGCGGGGCGTACCAGTCCTGCTGGGGGACCTCCTGCGGCGCGTGGCCGGGTTGTGCGTGGGCCTCGTGGCCCGGCTGCCCGTAGCCGGGCGGCGGCAGCTGGAGGCCCTCCTTGGCGTCCGCCGTCGAGCGGTAGTCCACGACGCCCTGCGTCATCCGCATGTACGCCTCCTCGAGGGACGCCCGGTGCGGCGAGAGTTCCCACAGCCGGATGTCCGACTCGTAGGCCAGGTCGCTGATGCGGGACAGGCCCAGCCCGGTGATCCGCAGGGCACCGTCCGGCTCCGGCATCACCCTGCCGCCCGCCTCCGTGAGTGAGGTGGTCAGCTTCTCCCGGTGTTCCGGCCGGTCCGCCGGGACGCGGACCCGGGCGAAGTCCGCCGAGTTCGCCGAGATGAAGTCGGTGACGCTCATGTCGGAGAGCAGTTGCCCGCGGCCGATCACGATCAGGTGGTCTGCCGTGAGGGCCATCTCGCTCATCAGGTGGCTGGAGACGAAGACCGTACGGCCCTCGGAGGCCAGCTGCTTCATCAGGTTGCGGACCCAGAGGATGCCCTCGGGGTCGAGTCCGTTGACCGGTTCGTCGAAGAGCAGCACCTGCGGGTCGCCGAGCAGCGCGGCCGCGATCCCCAGCCGCTGTCCCATACCGAGGGAGAAGCCGTTGGACCGCTTCTTCGCGACGTCCTGCAGCCCGACGACACCGAGGACCTCGTCCACCCGGGCCGCCGGGATGCCCGCCAGCTGGGCGAGGGACAGCAGGTGGTTACGGGCGCTGCGTCCGCCGTGCACGGCCTTGGCGTCGAGCAGGGCCCCCACCTGGCGCGGGGCGTTCGGGAGGCTGCGGAAGGCGTGCCCGCCGATCGTCACGTGCCCGGAGGTGGGCCGGTCCAGCCCGAGCATCATGCGCATGGTGGTGGACTTGCCCGATCCGTTCGGACCGAGGAACCCCGTGACGGCACCGGGACGCACCTGGAAGGAAAGGTTGTGCACGGCCGTCTTCGCGCCGTAGCGCTTCGTCAGGCCGACTGCCTCGATCATTCTCCAGCCCCATCGACTTATCTGTCGTCGGGGCCCAGGCCTCCGGCCGCATGCCCCCCGTCAAGAGTTAGGAGGATAACCAGCCGCGGGCGGTTCCGGCCAAGCGGCTGAGCGGAGCGTCGGCGTCCCGGGGCCCGTTCAGGCGTCCCGCTTCTTCAGCACCACGTAGCCGCCGATCAGCGCCGCCACCACCCACAGTGCCATGATCCCGAGCCCGGTCCACGGCCCGTACGGCGCCGGATCGCTGTTCAGCGCGTCCGGCACCACCTGCATGATCTTGGATCCGGCCTGGTCGGGGAAGTACCGGGCCACGCTCTTGGCACCCGGGACCGCGGAGAGGATCTGCGAGACGAGGAAGAAGAACGGCATCAGGATGCCCAGCGACAGCATCGAACTGCGCAGCATCGTGGCCACGCCCATCGAGAAGACCGCGATCAGGCCCATGTAGATGCCGCCGCCGACGACGGCGCGCAGTACGTTCTCCGCACCGATGCCGGTGCCGCGGTCCCCGAGCAGGGCCTGGCTGAGGAAGAAGGTCATGAAGCTGGTGGCGAGGCCGACCACCAGGGCCAGGACACCCGCCACCGCGATCTTGCTGAAGAGGAACGACCCGCGCTGCGGTACGGCCGCGAGCGAGGTGCGGATCATGCCGGAGCTGTACTCCGTTCCCACCACCAGGACGCCGAAGACGACCATCGCCAGCTGCCCGAGGACCATCCCGGAGAAGCTGACGAACGTCGGGTCGAACGTGGCCTGCTCGGCGGCTGAGAGATCGTCGAACTGGCTCTTCAGCAGAGCGCTCAGGGCCGCGCCCATGGCGACCGTGACGAGGAACGCGCAGATCAGCGTCCAGGTGGTCGACGAGACCGTACGGATCTTGGTCCACTCGGAATTCAGGACCGCGGGTACCGATGCCATCGCCGTCACACCCCCTTCGTCATGTCGCCGGCCGTGTCGCCGACGGGCTGCTGCTGGTCCCACCGGTCGCCCCAGTGGGGGCCCACCGGCGGTGGCTGGGCGCCCTCGCGTTCGGAGTGGGCGTGGTACTCGACGGAGCCCGCCGTCATCTGCATGAACGCCTCCTCCAGGGACGCGCGCTGTGCGCTCAGCTCGTGGAGCACGACGCCGTTCCGGCCGGCGAGCTCACCCAGGCGTTCCGGGGTCTCGCCGTCGATCTCCAGCGTGCCGTTGCCCGACTCGACCGCGACGACGCCCTCCACGTGCAGCAGGTCACGCAGGCGCTCCTGCTCCGGGGAACGCATCCGTACGAAACTGCGGGAGTTCTCGCGGATGAAGTCGGCCATCGAGGTGTCCGCGAGCAGCTTGCCCTGCCCGATGACGATCAGGTGATCCGCGGTCAGGGCCATCTCACTCATCAGATGCGAGGAGACGAAGATCGTCCGGCCTTCCGAGGCGAGCGCCTTCATCAGATTCCTGATCCAGTGGATCCCCTCCGGGTCCAGACCGTTGACGGGTTCGTCGAACATCAGGATCTCGGGGTCGCCGAGCAGCGCGGCGGCGATTCCCAGCCGCTGCCCCATGCCGAGCGAGAAGCCCTTGGACTTCTTCTTCGCGACCGCGCTCAGGCCGACCGTGTCCAGCACATGGGAGACCCGGCTCGCCGGGATGCGGTTGCTCTGGGCGAGACACAGCAGGTTGTTGTACGCGCTGCGCCCGCCGTGCATCGACTTGGCGTCCAGGAGCGCCCCGATGTGCTTGAGCGGCTCCTGGAGGTCGCGGTAATGACGGCCGTCGATCCGCACCGTGCCGCTGGTGGGGTTGTCGAGGTCGAGCATCATCCGCATGGTCGTGGACTTGCCCGCGCCGTTCGGGCCGAGGAACCCGGTCACCATGCCCGGTCTGACCTGGCATGACAAATGGTCCACTGCAACCTTGTTGCCGAAGCGTTTGGTGAGGCCGTCGAGCTCGATCATGCGCTCACGCTAGAACGGCCGCGCGCCCGGCGCCACCACAAAGGCGGAACCGGGCGCGCGGAATGTCGCAGCCGACGTGAGGGCCGTCGCTCAGCGGGTCTGCTGGGCGGGGACACCACGGGTGGCGGACTCGTCCTCCGCCGGGGAGCCCGCGGCGGCGACCGCGGCACCCGTCAGCGTCGCCAGCATCTCGCGGACGTTGGTCAGCTGGGCGTTGATCGAGTCGCGGCGGTTGGTGAGCGCAGCCAGCTCGCGCTCCGACTCGCTGCGGATCCGGTCGGCCTTGGCGTTCGCGTCGGCGACGATGTCCTCGGCCTGGCGCTGAGCGGTCTCCACCGTCTGGCGGGCGCGGCGCTCGGCGTCCGTACGGAGCTTCTCGGCCTCCAGGCGGAGCTGCTCCGCGCGGTGCTCGATCTCGGCGAGGCGCTTCTCGGCCTTCGCCTGACGGGACGCGAGGTCGCGCTCGGACTGCTCGCGGCGCTTGGCGAGGTTCGTCTCGAAGTCCGCGGCGGCCTGGGCGGCCTTGGCACGGGTCTCCTCGAAGAGGGCGTCGGCCTCCTCACGCTTCTGCTGGGCGTCCTTCTGGGCGTCGGAGCGCAGCGTGGTCGCTTCGCCCTTGGCCTTCTCGACGATGCGGACGCCCTCGTCCTCGGCCTTCGCCTTGCGCTCCGACGCGAAGGACTCCGCGTCGTTGCGGACCTGCTGGGCGGCCGACTCGGCCAGCTCACGGTGCTGCTCGGCGGCGCGGCGGGCCTCCTCACGCAGGTCCTTCGCCTCCTCCTCGGCGAGGCGGAGGATCTTCTCCACGCGGGCGCCGAGCCCGGCGTACGACGGCTCGGCGTCGTTGACCTGGGCCTGGGCGTTCTGCGTCTCGAGGTGGAGCTCCTCGATGCGCTTCTCCAGAGAGGTGATCCGGGCGAGCGCGCTGTCACGGTCGGCGACGAGTTTGTTGATGCGGTCGTCCACCTGACCGCGGTCGTATCCACGTCGCACGAGCTCGAAGCCGAAGGGGGAGGAAGGGTCACTCATGGGGTTCCTGTCGAATGAGACCGGTGAGGTGTTAGAGGGAATCCTAGGGGCCCGAGCGGCGTGTCAACGTGAAGATGCCGCTTTGGTATGGAGAATGACACCCCTTTTGAGTGGCTGACCCCCGGAGTGCTTGCGGCCCGAAGGGCTGAATGTTCATGACGAAATACACGGGCGGCTACGCGTCCGACGCCTTGCCCCCCGACCGCGTACCCGCTGCCGCGCCGGCCTTGACGCCTCCGGCACTTCCGCCCGAGGCCTTGCCCGTCCCGCCCGGAGCCTCGAAAGACTCCAACGCCTCCAGGACGTCCTGGACACGGGAGATCTCCGTATTGATGTCCTCGCGTCTGCGGACCAGCAGGTCCAGTTCCCGGCGTCCCTCGTCGACCGTCTGCTTCGCCTCGGCCTCCGCGTCGGCACGCAGCTTCTCGGCCACCCGGGTCAGCTCGGCCTTCTTGGTCTCGGCCTCCTTGAGGAGCGACTCGGCGCGCTTCACGGCGGCGATACGGACCTTGCTCGCCTCCGAATTCGCGTCCGCCAGCAACTCCTTGGCCCTGGCCTCGGCCTCGGCCCGCTGATCGGTGGCCGCCTTCATCAGCTTGTCGACACGCTCGCCGGCCGTCTTCATCTGCTCGGAGGTCTCGCGGCGGGCGCGCTCGTGCAGTTCCTCGATCTCGCTCTCGATCCGGGTCCTGAGCTCCTCAGCGCGCTCGCGGGTGGCGGTGGCGTCCCCGCGCGCACCGACGAGCAGCTCGTCCGCGTCCGTACGGGCCCGTTCCACCAGGGAGTTGCCCTCGACCGTGGCCGCCGAGGTGATCCGCACGGCCTCGTTGCGGGCGGCGCCGACCATCCTGTCGGCCTGCTCCTCGGCCTCGGTGGCGGCGCGCAGCGCCTCCTCCCGGGCCTTCTCGACGAGCTTGTCGGCCTGTTCGGCGGCGTCGGTACGGCGCTTCGCCGCGGCCTCACGCGCCTCGTCCAGCAACCGGTCCGCCTCCTGACGGGCCTCCGCGCGCAGTTGCTCCGCCGCGGCCTCGGCGTCGGCGCGCAGCCGCTCCGACTCCTCGCGGGTGCGTCCGGCGTGCTCCTGGGCCGCGCCGACGGTCCGAGCCGCCTCCGCACGCAGCCGCTCCGCCTCGTCGGTCGCTTCCTTGACGAAGCGTTCCGACTGCTCGGTGGCCTCGGTGCGGACCCGCTCGCTCTCCTTCGTCGCCTCGGCCATGAGCCGGTCGGCCTGCGCAGCCGCCTCGGACCGGATCCGGTTGGCGTCCTCACGGGCCTCGCCCCGGGCCCGCGAGGCGTCCTGCTCCGCCGACGCGAGGGCGTCGGACGCCTCCGTGCGGACCCGCTGGCTGTACTCCGAGGTGTCCGAGCGCAGCTTCTCCGACTCGGTGATGGCCTCGGACACGGTCCGCTCCGCCAGGGCCTTCGCGGCCTCCGACTCCTCGTGCGCGACCTGACGGATGCGACTGGCGTCCTCGGCGGCCCGCTCACGCTCGGCGTAGGCGTCGGACCTGAGCCGGTCCGCCTCCTCCTGCGCCTCGGTCCGCGTCCGCTCCGCCGAGTGCTCGGCGGCCGAGCGCAGCCCGGTGATCTCCTCCTCGGCCTGTTCCTGCAGCCCGGCGACCGAGTCCCGCACCTGCTGGGCGGTCTGCTCGGCTGCGGACACCAGCTCCGTGGCCCGGCTCTCCGCCTCCTCGACCAGCCGCTGGGCCTCGGCCTGAGCCTCCTCGACCCGCTTGCGGGCTGAGGCGAGGAGCTCCTCGCTCTGTTCGCGGGCGCGCTCGCGGTCCTGTTCGGCCTCGGCACGCGCGGAGCTGAGCGCCTCCTCGGCGGCGCGGCGGCGGCGGTTCGCCTCCTCCTGGGCGGCGGCCAGTGCCTCGGCGGCCTCCGCGCCGACCCGTTCGGCGGCGGCCGCGGCCTCGGAGCGCACCCGGTCGGCGCTCTCCTGCGCCTCGTTCTTCAGCCGCTCCGCCTCGGCCGCGGCCTCGCTGCGCAGCCGTACGGCCACCGACTCGCCCTCGGCGCGGGAGCGCGCGGCGTCGGCGGCGGCCTCGGTGCGCAGCCGCTCGCCCTCCGTCGTGGCCTGCTCCTGGAGCGCGCGGATCCGCTCGGCGGCCTCCGTACGCAGCCGCTCGGACTCCTCGCCCGTCTCGCGGCGGATCCGCTCCGCCTCCGTACGCGCCTCGCCGAGTGCCTGCTCCGCGGCGGTGACCCGGGACTCGGCCTCGGTGTGCAGCCGGGTCAGCTCCTCGGCCGCCTCCGACCTGCGGGCCTCGACCCCACGCTCGGTCTCCTCGCGCAGCTCCTCGGCCGCCTTCTCCGCCGCCGCGGTCAGCGCGGTGGCCTGCTCCTCGGCCTCGGCGCGCAGCTTCTCCGCCTCGGCACGGCTGCGTTCGAGTGCTTCCTCGGCCTGCTTGCGCAGGGTGGCGGCGCGCTCGGCGGCCTCGGTCCGGACGCGCTCGCTCTCGGTACCCGCGGAGGTCCGCAGCTCCTCGGCACCGGCCTTGGCCTTGGTGAGCAGCTCCTCGGCGGTGCGGGCACCCTCCTCGAGCTGCTGGACGGCCTCGCGGCGCGCCTCGCCGCGGATCCGCTCGCCCTCGGCCACTGCTTCGGAGCGCAGCTGCTCGGCCTCGCCGCGGAGCCGGCGTGCCTCCTCCTGCAGCTCGACGGTCTTGGCCCGGTACTCCTTGGTGTCGTCCTTGGCCGCGCCCTTGAGCTGGTCGGCCTGCTCGGCGGCCTCGCCGCGCAGGCGGTCCGCCTCGGCCTCGGCCTCACGGCGGATCCGGTCGGCCTCCTCGCGGGCCGACCTGGTGGTGGACTTGGCGTCGTCGGAGGCCTTGGTCAGGACCTCTTCGGCGCTCCGGGCCGCCTTCGCGAGCTGGGCCGCGGCTTCCTCGGCGGCCAGGGTGCGGGCCTTCTCGGCGGCCTCGGCGACCACCCGCTCGGCCTCCGCGCGGGCGTCGACGAGCGCCTGCTCGGCCTCTTCCTTGAGCGTCTCGGCCTGCTTCGTGGCCTCGCCGACCAGCCGGGCGATCTCGGACCGGGCCGTACGGGTGCGCTGCTCGTTCTGAGACTCGGCACCGGCCAGCCGCTTGGCCGCGGCGTCCTTCGCCTCGGTGAGGACCTTCTCGGCCTCCAGCCGGGCCTCGCGCAGGCGGGTCTCCGCCTCCTGCATGCGCTGCTCGGCCGCACGGTTCAGCTCGGCGGTCTGCTGCCGGGTCTGCTCGGTCTCGGCGGTGGCCGTCGAGCGCAGCTGCTCGGCGTGACCGGTGGCCTCCTGGGCCTGGGTGGAGGCGGCCTCCAGGAGCCGCTCGGCGTCCCGGCGGGCCCGCAGCAGTGTCGACTCGGCGTCCGCACGGGCCGACTCCGCCTCGGAGTTGATGCGCCGACGGGTCTCGTCGGCCAGCCGGGCGGCCTCGGCACGGGCGGCGGCCAGCGACTGCTCGGACTCCGCGCGTGACTCGTCCAGGAGGCGGCGTGCCTGGGACTCGGTCCTGGCCCGCAACTGCTCGGCCCAGGCGACGTTCTCGTTGACGTGGGACTCGACGGTCTGGCGGCGCTCCGCCAGCTCCTGGTCGAGCCGCTGGCGCCGCTGCACCGCTTCGGCGTGCAACTCCGCCTGGAGCCGGGCCTGGTGCTCCGCGTGCTCCTGCAGGATGCGCTGCGTCTGCGCCCTGGCCTCGCGCAGCTCGCGCTCGGCGTCGGTGCGCAGCTGATCGGCCTGGGTCTGGGCGTTACGGAGCATCTGTTCGGCCTGGTAGCCGATGTCCGCGCCGTCGTGCGCGGGACGGGTCGCCAGACTGCGCCGCGCCTCGTGCAGCTTGGCGCGCAAGACCTCGACCTGGTAGCCGAGGTCCTCGGCGTGCTGGACGGCCTTCTCCCGGTCGGTCTTCAGCCGGTCCATCTCGGCTTCGAACCGCGAGAGATGGTCGTCAGCTCGGTGGCTCTGCTGGCTCTCGTAGCCCCGCACTGCGCGGTCCCATCCTTCCCCGAGCTCTCAACGTCTTCCCCAAGCTCTCAACTTCGTTCGAGCAGGGGATGCCCCACTGAGCAGGGGGAGACCCCAACCCTGGTCGCAATTCCTCGTACGAGTCCGCTCGCCGGCGAGCGGCCCCCCGGGGAATGGTGACAGATCAACGGCACGGTCCCGACCCGGCCCCGGCCCGGAACAGCCCACTCTACCGGGCCGGGTATCGGTCGGGTCAGTGCTCTGTTGCCGAGGTGACCAGTTCGGTCAGCACCCCGTGGCAGTCCTTGGGGTGCAGGAAGGTGATCCGGGATCCCATCGAGCCGGTCCTGGGCTCGTCGTACAGCACCCGGACGCCCTTCTCACGGATGTCGGCGGCGTCCGCGTCGACGTCCGCGGTCCCGAAGGCGATGTGGTGCACGCCCTCACCGTTCTTGGCCAGCCACTTCCCCACGGCCGAATCCTCACGGGTCGGCTCGAGCAGCTGGAGGTAGGAAGCTCCGCCGTCCGAGGTCTCGTTGATCTTCAGCATGGCCTCCCGGACGCCCTGCTCCTCGTTGATCTCGGTGTGGTGCACCTCGAAGCCGTAGGTCGCGCGATAGAACTCCACGGTCTTGTCGAGGTCGAAACAGGCGATTCCGATGTGGTCGATTCGCGTCAGCATGGAACCAGTGCAGCGCCCCGGGGATGGTTACGCAACGTGCGCGCGATCACACCCGCTGCCGGATGACGGGCGCGGTACCGCTCAGTACATTCATGTAAACCCTCGTTCACAACCGATCCCAAGGGGCTGTGCCTCATGTCAGGAACGACCGGATCCACCTCAGTGATCGTCGCGGGCGCGCGAACGCCCATGGGCCGTCTCCTCGGCTCGCTGAAGAGCCTCTCCGGAGCCGACCTCGGAGGCGCCGCCATCAAGGCGGCGCTGGACCGGGCCGGGATCGGCGGCGACCAGGTCCAGTACGTGATCATGGGCCAGGTGCTCACCGCCGGGGCCGGGCAGATCCCCGCACGCCAGGCGGCCGTCAAGGCCGGGATCCCGATGAACGTCCCCGCGCTCACCGTCAACAAGGTGTGCCTCTCGGGTCTCGACGCGATCGCCCTTGCGGACCAGCTGATCCGCGCCGGTGAGTTCGACATCGTGGTGGCCGGCGGCCAGGAGTCCATGACCAACGCCCCGCACCTGCTCCCGAAGTCCCGTGAGGGATACAAGTACGGCGCGATCCAGATGCTCGACTCGATGGCCCACGACGGTCTGACCGACGCCTACGAGAACATTCCGATGGGCGAAGCCACCGAGAGGCACAACATCCGCCTGGGGCTGGCCCGCGCCGACCAGGACGAGATCGGTGCCCTGTCCCACCAGCGCGCCGCCGCCGCCCAGAAGAACGGCATCTTCGAGGCCGAGATCACCCCGGTGGAGATCCCGCAGCGCAAGGGCGACCCGGTACTCGTCTCCAAGGACGAGGGCATCCGCCCCGAGACGACCACGGAGTCGCTCGCCAAGCTGCGTCCGGCCTTCTCCAAGGACGGCACCATCACCGCCGGCACCGCCTCGCAGATCTCCGACGGGGCCGCCGCGGTCGTCGTCATGAGCAAGGCGAAGGCCGAGGAGCTGGGCCTGGAGTGGATCGCCGAGATCGGGGCCCACGGCAATGTGGCAGGCCCGGACACCTCGCTCCAGTCGCAGCCGTCCAACGCCATCAAGCACGCCCTGAAGAAGGAGGGCATCGGCGTCGAGGACCTCGACCTCATCGAGATCAACGAGGCCTTCGGGGCCGTCGCGGTCCAGTCGATGAAGGACCTCGGCGTCACGTCCGACAAGGTCAACGTGAACGGCGGCGCGATCGCGCTCGGCCACCCCATCGGCATGTCCGGCGCCCGTCTGGTGCTGCACCTGGCGCTGGAGCTGAAGCGGCGTGGCGGCGGCACCGGGGCGGCGGCGCTGTGCGGCGGCGGCGGCCAGGGCGACGCGTTGATCATCCGCGTACCGGGCAAGTAGTCACCGTACGAGCGAGCGAGGAGGCCGAGTGAAGGTGGACGTCCCCACCCTGGTCGAGCAGGCACGTGAGGGCAGGCCACGTGCGGTGGCCCGGCTCATCTCCCTGGTGGAGGGTGCCTCGCCGCAGCTGCGGGAGGTGATGGCGGCGCTGGCACCGCTCGCCGGCCACGCCTACGTCGTCGGCCTGACCGGGTCGCCGGGTGTCGGCAAGTCCACCTCGACCTCGGCGCTGGTCTCCGCCTACCGGAAGACCGGCAGACGGGTCGGGGTCCTGGCCGTCGACCCGTCGTCGCCGTTCTCCGGGGGCGCGCTCCTCGGTGACCGGGTCCGGATGTCGGAGCACGCCTCCGATCCGGGCGTGTACATCCGCTCCATGGCCACCCGCGGCCATCTGGGCGGACTCGCGTGGTCGGCCCCGCAGGCGATCCGGGTGCTGGACGCGGCGGGCTGCGACGTGATCCTCGTGGAGACGGTGGGGGTGGGCCAGTCGGAGGTGGAGATCGCCTCCCAGGCCGACACCTCCGTCGTCCTCCTCGCCCCGGGCATGGGTGACGGCATCCAAGCGGCCAAGGCCGGAATCCTGGAGATCGGCGATGTCTACGTCGTCAACAAGGCCGACAGGGACGGCGCGGACGCCACCGCCCGCGAGCTCAACCACATGCTGGGCCTGGGGGAGTCCCGTGGGCCCGGCGACTGGCGGCCGCCGATCGTGAAGACGGTCGCGGCCCGGGGCGAGGGCATCGACGAGGTCGTGGAGGCCCTGGAGAAGCACCGGGCGTGGATGGAGGAGCACGGAGTCCTCGCCGAGCGGCGCACGGCACGTGCGGCCCGCGAGGTCGAGACGATCGCCGTCACCGCGCTCCGTGAGCGGATCGCCGATCTGCACGGCGACCGCCGGCTGGACGCGCTGGCGGAACGGATCGTGGCCGGAGGCCTCGACCCGTACGCGGCGGCGGACGAGCTGGTCGCGGGTCTCACCGGCGGGAACTGACGGCTCCCCGGGCGGCGTGCGGGCCGCCCGGGGAACCGCCGGGCGTGTCCGCGCCGTGCGGCGCTTCTCCCCGTCCCTCACCTCGCCCGACGACGAAACGGTCCGGTCCGGGTTCGCCCCCCGAGACGGTTCCGGACGGGACCGCGCCCGCACGGCGGGGGCGATCAGTCGTCGCTGTCGTCGTCCTGGTCGTCGTTCCGGTCGTCGTCCTGGTCCACGGTGACCTTGCCGCTCTTCGCGTCCACGTGCAGCTCGTGCTGCTTGCCGTCCTTGCCCGTGACATCGACGTCCCAGTGCGGCGCACCGCCCCCGCCGCCGTTGTCGTCGCCGTCGTCGTCCAGGTCCACCGACGTCACCGTGCCGGGCTGGGCTGCGAGCGCGGCCTTCACCGCCGCGTCCAGTGGGACGCCCGCCGCACGGGGTGCGTGCCGGTCGCGGTCGTCGTTGTCGTCGTCCTCGCGGTGGGACAGCACCTTTCCGTTCCGCGCGTCCACGGTCACGTCGTGCCAGACCTTGTCGGAGCCGTACACGTCGAGCTCCCAGACGGTACGCGCGCTGTCGTCGTCATCGTCCAGCTCGGCCTCGGTGACCGTGCCGGGGACGGCCTTCAGCGCGGCGCCGACCGCCTCGTCGAGCGCGGTCCGCCCGGTCTTCGCGGTCCCGGTGCCACCGGCGTCCCCGTTGGTAGCCGCCGCCCGGTCCGTGCCCGCCACCGTCCGGTCGTCGTTGCCCCCGCCTTCGGAGTCGGCGAAGGCGGCGGTCGTGACGAGCCCGCCTCCGACCAGTACGGCGGCGGTGAGAGCGGCGACTGCGATGTTGCGCTTCATGATGGGTTCCTCCCCGATGGGATCTGCGGTGCGACGGGTTCCACACTGGCGGTGCGATGCTGAACGCAGCCTGAAGCCACCTGAAGGCGTCTTCAGGTTCGGTTTGGGAAGCTGTCCCCATGCGCCTGTTGATCGTGGAGGACGAGAAGCGCCTGGCCACGTCCCTCGCGAGGGGACTCACCGCCGAGGGCTTCGCCGTGGACGTCGTGCACGACGGCCTGGAGGGTCTGCACCTGGCCGGTCAGGGCGTCCACGACCTCCTGGTCCTCGACATCATGCTGCCCGGGATGAACGGCTACCGGATCTGCGCCGCCCTGCGCGCCGCGGGGCACGAGACGCCGATCCTGATGCTGACGGCGAAGGACGGGGAGTACGACGAGGCGGAGGGCCTCGACACAGGCGCCGACGACTATCTGACCAAGCCCTTCTCGTACGTCGTGCTCGTCGCCCGGATCAGGGCGCTGCTGCGCCGCCGCGGCGGTTCCGCCTCCCCGGTGCTGACGGCCGGGACGCTGCGGATGGACACCGCCGCCCGGCGGGTCCACCGGGGCGAGGAGGAAGTCACCCTCACCGCGAAGGAGTTCGCCGTCCTGGAACAGCTCGTGCTGCGGGCGGGCGAGGTGGTCAGCAAGGCGGACATCCTGGAGCACGTCTGGGACTTCGCCTACGACGGGGACCCGAACATCGTCGAGGTCTACATCAGCACCCTGCGCCGCAAACTCGGCGCCGCGTCGATCCGTACGGTACGGGGCGCGGGCTACCGGCTGGAGGCCCTGTGAGGTCCGTACGCGCCAGGGCCGCGCTGGGCGCCACGCTGGTCGTGGCCGTCGCCCTGACGGTCGCGGGGCTGGCCGTCCTCCTGGTGCTGCGCGGCAACCTGACGGACCGGGCGGGCCTGGAGGCCGAGGTGGCCGCACGTGAGGTGGCCGGGCAGCTTGCCCTGGGGGCGACGTACGCGGAGCTGGAGCTGGGCGACGAGGACACCCACCCCGTCCAGGTGACCGACGAGCAGGGGAGCGTGGTGGCCGTCTCCAAGGACCTGGAGGCGATCTCGGGGACGGGCACGGCGCAGGTCGTACCGGTGCCGTCGGCGCCGGTACCGAGCCCGGGCGACGACGATGACGACGACGATGACGACGGGGGCGGGAGCGAACCGGCCCGGGGCGAGGTCTCCTCCGACCCGCCGGACTTCGCGAACGGAACCGCCACCGTCGACGGCGAGACGGCGGACTACCGTTTCGCGGCGGTCGAGTCGACCACCGAGCAGGACGTCACCCTGACCGTCCGCGCGGGAGCTCCGCTCGCGGCCGAGCAGGAGGCCGTGGACACCGTGCGCACCTCGATGCTGACCGGGCTGCCCCTCATGCTGCTCGTCGTCGCAGGAGTGACCTGGCTGGTCACCCGGCGCGCACTGCGACCGGTCGAGGACATCCGGCAGGAGATGGCCGCGATCACCGCCTCCGAGGACCTCAGCCGCCGCGTGCCCGAGCCGGACTCGCGGGACGAGATCGCGCGGCTGGCCCGTACGACCAACGAGACCCTCACCGTCCTGGAGGCATCGGTCGACCGGCAGCGGCGTTTCGTCGCCGACGCCTCGCACGAGCTGCGCAGTCCGATCGCCTCGCTCCGCACCCAGCTGGAGGTGGGGCAGGCCCACCCGGAGCTGCTGGACGTGCCCGGCGCCGTCGCCGACACCGTACGGCTGCAGGCGCTGGCCGCCGACCTGCTGCTGCTCGCCCGGCTCGACGCCGGTGAGCGGCCGGGGCGCACGGCCGTCGACGTCGGGGCGCTGGTCCGCGAGGAGGTCTCCCAGCGCACGGCGGACCGGATCCCGCCGGAGGTGTCCGTCGTCGGCCGCGGGTCGCTCGAGGTCGCCGGGTCGCGCGGGCAGCTGGCCCGGGTGATCGGCAATCTGCTGGACAACGCCCAGCGTCACGCGGAGCGTTCGATCGCCGTGTCGGTGCGGGAGGACCGGGGCGGCGTGCTCGTGGAGGTCGCCGACGACGGCTCGGGCGTGCCCGGGGCCGAACGGGACCGCATCTTCGAGCGCTTCGTCCGCCTGGACGACGCCCGCAGCCGCGACGACGGCGGGGCCGGGCTCGGCCTGGCCATCGCCAGGGATGTCGCCTCCCGGCACGGAGGCACCCTCACGGTGGCCGAAGCGCCGGGCGGAGGCGCGCTGTTCACCCTGCGGCTGCCGTCGCGTCCCGCGCCCGGAGGAGAGCCGGCGGCCGGCTGATCCGGACGGGAGGTGCTGAGGGCCCGTGCTACGGCTTGCCGCGCCGGCCGCGCAGATGCTCCGCGATCGGGGTCAGGGCGTCGTGCAGGCCGGCGAGCTCGTCGGGGGAGAGCAGATTCATGAAGTGCCTGCGCACCGACTCGACATGGTGGGGCGCGACCTTCCGCATCGTCTCGGCGCCCAGTTCCGTGAGGACCGCGAACAGCCCGCGCCGGTCCGACTCGCAGTGCTCGCGCCGCACCAGGCCGGCGTTCTCCATGCGGGTGATCTGGTGCGAGAGCCTGCTCTTGGACTGCAGGGTGGCGGCGGCGAGATCGCTCATCCGCAGGCGCTGGTCCTCCGACTCGGAGAGGTTGACCAGGATCTCGTAGTCGTTCATGGTCAGGCCGAACGGCTGGAGGTCCTTCTCCAGCTGATGCGTCAGCAGCCGGCTGACGTCCAGGTGGGTGCGCCAGGCGCACTGCTCCGCATCGGTCAGCCAGCGGGTGGCCGTCTCGGTCTCCATGTATGAATTCTACCTAAGATGTTGAAAGCCGGACGAATTCTGTTGTGTGACCCCGCGCACGCGCCTGCCCCGGTGTCACACTCCGCAGAGTACCGCTCACAGCCCGAAGCGACGCTGGAGGTCCCCCAGCTGACCGGGCATGCGAGGTGTGGAGCCGTGTTGACCGCCCCCGGGCCCGCCGCCCGGCACACCCGGCTCGTGCGGCACGGCGCCGGCCGCCTGCTCGGGCAGCAGCGCCTCCGTCGACTGGAGCAGTACCGTACCCGCCCCGACGAACTCGAACTGATGCTCCTCGCCGGAGGTGCCGCCGATTCCGGTCAGTGAGCGCAGCCCGCCCATCACGCCGGTCATGTAGCCGTGATCGTAGTGGTGGCACGGTGAGGGACAGTCCGCCCACCCCACCAGCGCCTGGGGGTCCACCCGCAGCGGCGGCTCCATGAAGACCACCGGTCCGTTGGAGGCGGCGACGAACTTCCCCGTACCGATCAGGGTCAGGAAGCCCGGCACGATCGACTGCTTCAGCGCCAGCGTCGGCTGGTAGGCGAGCAGGTTGCCGGACCGGATCGTCAGGTTGCCGTCCTCCAGGTCGAAGGAGTTCACGTCGAAGGCCCGGTCCGCGAGCAGCATCTTGCCGCTGCCCTCGGCCACCACCCAGTCGCTCGCGTGCAGCGGGGAGTGGAAGCTCGTACGGATCAGCCGCTCGAAGCGCCCGTGCCCGATGCCGTTGAAGTCGATCTGCCCGTAGTAGGCGATCATCTTGCCCTTCTGCAGGAACCACTGGCTCCCCTTGAGCTCCACGCAGAAGGTGTACGCGTTGACGTTGTCGTCCGACGGCAGCGTCATCGGGTCGAAAACCACGGGCGTGCTCACAGCTTCTCCTCCGACGCCTGGACGTACACTGCTCCGCTGCCGCTGAGCTCCAGCTGGAACGCCTCACCGGAACCGCGCCCCACCATGTCGCGCCAGCCGAGCGCGGTGGACAGCTTGTTGGTCACGTCCCCGTGGTGGGCGACGTACGCCTGCGGGTCCACGTGCACCGGCCTTCCCGGCGTGATCGGCAGCTCGATCACCCCGCCGTGCGCCATCACGGCGACCGCGCCGTGGCCCTTGAGCGTCGTCGTGAACAGGCCCTGCCCGGTCACCTGGCCGCGCACCATGCCCATCACCCCACCCTGTGAGCCCATGAACATGGTGCCCTGCCGGAGCGTCCCGTCGAAGGCGAGCAGCCGGTCGGCCTCCACGTAGAGGGTGTCGCCGGCCAGGTTGATCACCTGGATGTGGTGGCCCCCGTGGCCGAACATCACCGTGCCACTGCCCTCGACCGTCATCAGGGGGGTCGCCTCGTTCGCCACCCGCCGGCCGATCATCGAGCCCAGGCCGCCCTGTCCGCCCTGGACGTTCGGGGTGAACGAGACATCGCCCCGGTACGCGAGCATGGCGCCGCGCTGGCTGTACATCTTCTGGCCCGGCGCCACCGCGGCCTCGACCATCTTCGAGTTGATCTCGCGGAACGGCATCAGACGTCACCCCCGACGGTGTTCCGCTCGCTGGGCTGCACGTAGACGAGTCCGTCGCCCTCGAAGCGGATCTGGAAGGACTCGCCGGAGCCCTCACCCATGAGCGTCCGGAAGTTCACCCCGGACTGGAAGTGCTGCTGGAGCCTGCCCTGGTGGGCGATGTAGGCGCCGGGGTCGACGTTCAGCGGGTACTGGGGTGACACCCGCAGCACCACGGCGGAGCCGTCCGACATGATCGCCGCCTGACCGGTCCCCTCGACGGTCGTGGTGAACAGGCCGTTGCCGCTCGCCCCGCCGCGCAGGCCCGTGAAGGAGGTGCCGGTACGCAGTCCGGCGTCGGTGGCCAGCAGATTGCTCGCCTCGACGTACAGGGTCTCGCCGTGCAGCGAGACGAGGTTGATCTCGCTCGCCCGGTCGGCGAAGTAGCAGGTGCCCTGCCCCGTCACCTCCATCATCACCATCTGCTCGCCGGTCAGCCGGCGGGTCACCATGCCGCGCAGACCCTCACCGCCGCCGGACATCTTCTTGAACGCCATCCGGCCGTCGTAAGCGACCATCGAGCCGTTCTTCGCCTTGACGGCGTCGCCTGTCAGGTCGACGGCGAGCGTCTTGCTGCTTTGGAGTCGGAACATCGCCACGGTGCGACGTTAGCCGCAGGGGAGCCCGGCGGACAGGGCCCGGCGGACGATCCCGACCCCGACGCGACCCTGATATGCGCCGATACGTGCCGCGCGGGTCCGACGGGACCCCCTGCCCCGGGGGACAGGGAGCGATGCCACAATGGCCGTGCTTGTGCCTGCGTTCACAAGCCGACACGCCCCTCCCACCGAAGGTGCCCTCGTGGACATCAAGACCGCTTCCGCCCTGCACCGGCTGCGCCTCATCTCGCTTCCCGAGGCGCTGTCCTTCCCGGCACTGCTCATCTTCGGCTCGCTCCTCATGCGGGTCTCGGACATCGACTTCCTGATGCCGCCCCTCGGCGCGCTGCACGGCATCCTCTTCACGATCTACGTCATCTTCCTCGTGGACGTGTGGGTCAAGGCCAAGTGGCCCCTCAAGCGTGTCGGCCTGTTCTTCCTCCTCGCGGTGGTGCCGTTCGGCGGGCTCTACGGGGAGAAGCTGCTCAAGAAGTACGAGGCCGACGGAGTCATCGCCGCCCGCGCCCGCGCCGAGGGCAAGGTGAGCGCGTGATCGTCGCCTTCTCCGTCAGCCCGCTGGGCGTCGGCGAGGACGTCGGCGAGTACGTCGCCGACGCCGTCCGTGTCGTCCGCGAGTCCGGGCTGCCCAACCGCACGGACGCGATGTTCACCTCGATCGAGGGTGAGTGGGACGAGGTCATGGACGTCGTCAAGCGTGCCGTCGCCGCCGTCGAGGCCCGCGCGGGCCGTGTCTCCCTGGTGCTCAAGGCCGACATCCGGCCGGGTGTCACCGACGGTCTGACCTCCAAGGTCGAGACGGTGGAGCGACATCTGGCGGGCTGACGCCTGACGCGTGGCCCGGCCTCACACCGGAAGCCGCACAGGAAGAGCCGGTCACACGAAGAGCCCCCGGCGACGGGGGCTCTTTCCGTTCGGGCGAAGAAAACCCCTCTCTCGGGCCTGCCGGGTCGACACATTGTCATATCTACCCTTCTGTGGGGATACCAGGATTCCTGACCATGGGAGGCGTGATGCCGTCGGAGGGTCACGATCACGACAGCTGCGGCCGCCACGGGGGTGCGCTCGCGGAGCCGCCCGCGGCGGGGTACCGGGTGCGGTACCGCGGCCTCCCGCGCACCCGGAGGCGTCGAATAGGCGCCGTCCTGCTGATGCCGCTCGTCCCCGCCGTCACCGGCCTGCTGCTGCTGTACGTGCTGTGGCCCACGCACTGGACCCAGGGTGGGGGCGGCCGGAGGTGGCTGGTGCTCGCCGACTCCCTGACGCTGGTGTCCGTCGGCCTGGTCGAGCTGTTCCTGCTGGCCAACGTGGCCGCCGTGGCGTACGCGCTGTCGGTGGCCAGGGACCCGGTCCCCGTGACTCCGGAGCCGGGCCGGGTGCTCGCCTTCCTCACCACCTACACGCCGGGCAGCGAGCCCCTCTCCACGGTGCGGGCCGCCCTGGAGGGCGCCGTACGGATGCGGCACCCCGGACCGCTGGACGTCTGGCTGCTCGACGAGGGTGACGACCCGGAGGCCCGGATGCTCTGCGCCGAGCTGGGCGTGCACCACTTCACCCGCCACGGGGTGCCCGAGTGGAACCAGGAGACCGGTCCGCACAGGGCCGGGACGAAGCACGGCAACGTCAACGCCTGGCTCGCCAAGCACGGTGACGCCTACGACCTCGTCGCGTCGGTGGCCTCCGGCCACGTCCCGCGGCCGGAGGCCCTGGAGCGGATGACCGGCTACTTCCGCGACCCCGATATCGCCTTCGTCGTCGGCCCGCGGGTCCACGGGGGCGAGGCGCGGGCCGCCGGGCCCTCGCAGCTGCTCTCCGACGCACTGGCCCAGCTGGCGGGCAACCGCCACGGGGCGCCCCTGTTCGACGGCACCGACAAGGTCGCGCGCGTCGCGGCACTGCGCCAGGCCGGCGGCTTCCAAGGCTCCGTCACAGGGGCTCCGGCCACCGGTTTCGTGATCCACCGTCTGCGCAACCCGCTGACCGGACGGTACTGGCGCTCGGTCCACACCGCGGACGCCCGGGCCGACGGGAAGCGTCCCGTCTCCTGGGCCGACTGGTCCACCCAGCGGCCACGCCGGTCCCGGGAGGCCTGCGGGACGCTGCTGCGGCAGTACGGGAAGGCACTGTTCCGGGTGCGGCCCGGGCGGCTCCTCAGCTACACGCTGACGCTGGCCCGCCGGCCCGTGGAGGCGGCCACCTCGCTGTTCGGCGTGCTGAGCTGTGTGCTGGTCCTCACCCACACGCAGTCGCGCGTCTGGGCGCTGCTCGCCCTGATGACCGCCCTCGTGCCTCTCGTGCTGCGGTCCCTCACCCTCCTGCGCAGGCCAGGGGCCCGCGGCGCGGCCGACCGGTCGCGTACGGTGCGTCCCGCCCCGGAGCCGGAGCCCGTACTGGCCGCCGCCGTCGGCGCGAGCCCTCCCGCGGGAGGGAACTGACCGCGCCGGGCGGGCCCGTTCAGGTCTCCTGCGCCGCCAGCGCGATGCCCAGCGGGGTGCGCTCGTACAGCACCTGGTGTCCGTAGCGCCGCGAGGTGAGCAGGCCCGCCGCGCGCAGCGCCGACAGGTGCGCGGACACGGAGGACGGGGCGAGCGCGAGCCGGTGTGCCAGGGCGCTCGTACCGGCCGGTTCGCCGAGGGCGCACAGCACGTCGGCGCGGGCCCTGCCCAGCAGCCGGACGAGCGCCTCCGGTGTCCGGTCGGCGGTCTCCGTCCAGAGTCCGCCGATGCCACGCGCGGGGTAGATCACGGCGGGCTGCCACGGGGGCTCGTAGCCGCCGACGACATCCGGCCAGACGAAGACACTGGGCATCAGGACGAGCCCCCGGCCGCCGAGCACCCGGCTGTGGTCGCCGCGGGTGCCGACCACCGTCAGGGTGGAGTCCGTCCAGCGGAGCCGCGGGCTGAGCTCGCCGAGCAGCCGCTCGAAGCCGACCTCGGCGAGGCGTCGCGAATGGAAGGCGATGTCCGCCTCCAGCAGGGCGCGCAACCGGGGCCAGTGCGGCCGGACCATCACCTGCCACGCCCGCTCCAGCAGGTCCGCCAGTTCCTGGACCGTCCGTGCCGGATCGGCGAGCATCCGCTGCCCGGCGGGCGAGTGCAGGGCGCCCGGTGTGTCGGCGAGGGCGAGCGCCATGTCGTCGCGGGCCGTCGCCGGATCCGTTCTGCGCACGGCCGCCAGTTCCTCCGCGAAGGTGGCGAGCGGTCCGAGCGGCGGCGGGCAGACGAAGTCCGGGTTGTGGCCGGGCTCCGGCATCAGCAGCCACAGCGGTGTCAGGTCCAGCCCTGCGGCCCCCTCCTTGATCCGCCGGAGCCACGGCAGGTGGTAGCCGTGACGGGACGGGTGGCGGAGTGTGCGCACGGCCGCCTGCGTCTCCCAGAGCGGCGAGAGCGCGAAGCGGCAGCGCAGCAGGTCGCTCTCGTCGAAGTGAAGGTGGAACGGCATCGGGGCCCACTCGAGTTTCGGCGTGAGCCGAAAGTCTACGGAGGCGCCGGGCCGCCCGTCCAAGCTGCGTCCATGCCGACCGACCACACCACTGAGGCGGGACCACCCCGCGAGCCCGCCCCGCCCCCGGAGCCGGCGTCCGCTCCGGACCAGGACCCCGCCCCGGAGGCGGGAGCGGCCTCCGCTCCGGCCCCCGGAGCCGGGGGATACCGCGCCGTCCTCGCCGTGCGGGAGTTCCGGGCGGTCTTCGCCGCGCACCTGCTCTCCCTGCTCGGCGTGGTCGTCAGTGAGCTGGCGCTCACCGTGCTCGTCTACGACCTCACCGGCTCGCCCCTCCTGTCCGCCCTCACCTTCGCGCTCGGCTTCCTCCCGTACGTCGTCGGCGGCACTCTCTTCGCCGGGGTCGCCGACCGGTACCCGGCCCGCCGGGTCCTCGTCACCTGCGACCTGATCTGCGCGGGCTGCGTCGCCGTCATGGTGCTCCCGGCCTCCCCCGTCGCGGTGCTCCTCGCGCTGCGGTGCGTGGTGGCGGCGGTGGCGCCCGTCTTCACCGGGACGCGTACGGCGGCCCTCACCGACATCCTCGGGGAGGGCGACCTCTACGTTCTCGGGCGCTCGCTGCTCCGTCTGGTCTCGCAGAGTGCCCTGTTCGTCGGCTTCGGCGCGGGCGGTGCGCTGCTCACCGTGCTGTCCCCGCGCGGGGCGATCACGTTCACCGTCGTGACGTTCCTCTGCTCGGCGGTGCTGCTGCGTCTGGGCACCCGCGACCGGCCCGCCCGCGCGGCGTCAGGGCCCGGTGGCCCGCTCCTGAAGGAGTCGCTCGCCGGGGCACGCGCACTCCTCGGCGACCGCCGGATCCGCGGGCTCCTCCTGCTCTTCTGGGTGCCGGCCTTCTTCGTGGTGGCCCCGGAGGCGCTCGCCGCGCCGTACGTGGACGAGATCGGAGCCGGCCCCGCCGCGCTCGGGCTCCTGATGTGCGCGACGGCCGTGGGGCACATCGGCGCCGAGCTGTACGTGGGGACCGCCCTCGCCCCGGGCGCCCGCTCCCGGATCGTGCTGCCCGTCGCCGCCGTCGGTCTGCTGCCCCTCGTGCTGTACGCGTTCCGCCCGGGCATGGCCCTGACCCTGGCCGCTCTCGTCCTGGCCGGGGCCGGGGCGGCGTACGTCATCGGGCTCGACCAGTGGTTCGTCGACGCGGTTCCCGAGTGTCTGCGGGGACGTGCGATGACGCTGCTCACCGCCGGCCTGATGACGGTCCAGGGCCTCGGAATGGCCCTCGCGGGACTGGCCGCGGAGTTCTTCCCGGTGCACCAGGTGGTCGCGTCCTCGGGTGCGGTGGGGACGCTCTGCACGCTCCTGCTGGTCGTGGAGGTGCGTAGAACACGTATCCGGTACCGAAGTGCGAGACAGGGCTGACCGACATGTGACCAGTGGGTAAGGTCGTGCCCGTGCCGAAGCCGCTCAGCCTCCCCTTCGATCCCATCGCCCGCGCCGAAGAACTGTGGCACCGGCGCTGGGGACCGGTGCCCTCCATGGGGGCGATCACGTCGATCATGCGGGCGCAGCAGATCCTGCTCGCCGAGGTGGACGCGGTGGTCAAGCCGTACGGGCTGACCTTCGCCCGCTACGAGGCGCTGGTCCTGCTCACCTTCTCGCAGGCGGGTGAGCTGCCGATGTCCAAGATCGGCGAGCGTCTGATGGTGCACCCCACCTCCGTGACGAACACCGTGGACCGGCTGGTGCGCTCGGGGCTGGTCGACAAGCGCCCCAATCCCAACGACGGGCGCGGAACCCTCGCCTCCATCACGGACAAGGGCCGCGAGGTCGTCGAGGCGGCCAGCCGGGATCTGATGGCGATGGACTTCGGTCTCGGGGCGTACGACGACGAGGAGTGCGCCGAGATCTTCGCCATGCTGCGCCCGCTGCGGGTGGCCGCCCAGGACTTCGAGGACCGGTAGCCGCGAGGCCGGGGCGCTGCAAGATCGCTCCGGCCGCCCGGTTACGCTCGATGCCATGAAACGCAGCGTGCTGACCCGCTATCGGGTGATGGCCTACGTCACCGCCGTCATGTTGATGATCCTGTGCGTGTGCATGGTCTTCAAGTACGGATTCGACACCGGCGAGAGCCTCACCTTCGCGGTCTCGCAGCTCCACGGCGTCCTCTTCATCATCTACCTGGTCTTCGCCTTCGACCTCGGATCCAAGGCGAAGTGGCCGATCGGCAAGCTGCTCTGGGTGCTGGTCTCCGGCACCATCCCGACCGCCGCGTTCTTCGTCGAGCGCAAGGTCGTCCGGGAGGTCGAGCCGCTGATCACCGACGGCTCCGCACAGGCCGTCAAGGCCTGATCAGAGGCACCTGAACCGCCCCGCGCGAAGCGCCGGGCGGTTTGCCGTCGACATTTACTAGGACGTCCTAGTAAATTTGAACCATGGACGCTCACGCGATCGAGGAAGGCCGCCGTCGCTGGCAGGCCCGTTACGACAAGGCCCGCAAGCGCGACGCGGACTTCACCACGCTCTCCGGGGACCCCGTGGAGCCCGTGTACGGGCCTCGCCCCGGCGACACGTACGAGGGGTTCGAGCGGATCGGCTGGCCGGGCGAGTACCCCTTCACCCGGGGACTCCACCCCACCGGCTACCGGGGCCGCACCTGGACGATCCGCCAGTTCGCCGGCTTCGGCAACGCCGAGCAGACCAATGAGCGGTACAAGTCCATCCTGGCCAACGGCGGCGGCGGACTCAGCGTGGCGTTCGACATGCCGACCCTGATGGGCCGCGACTCCGACGACCCCCGCGCGCTCGGCGAGGTCGGCCACTGCGGCGTCGCCATCGACTCCGCGGCCGACATGGAGGTCCTGTTCCAGGACATCCCGCTCGGCGACGTCACCACCTCCATGACGATCAGCGGACCCGCCGTCCCCGTCTTCTGCATGTACCTGGTCGCCGCCGAGCGGCAGGGTGTCGACCCGGCCGTGCTCAACGGCACGCTCCAGACCGACATCTTCAAGGAGTACATCGCGCAGAAGGAGTGGCTCTTCCAGCCCGAACCCCATCTGCGCCTCATCGGCGACCTGATGGAGCACTGCGCCCGCGACATCCCCGCCTACAAACCGCTCTCGGTCTCCGGCTACCACATCCGCGAGGCCGGGGCCACGGCCGCGCAGGAGCTCGCGTACACCCTCGCCGACGGCTTCGGGTACGTCGAACTCGGCCTCTCCCGCGGTCTGGACGTCGACGTCTTCGCCCCCGGGCTCTCCTTCTTCTTCGACGCGCACCTCGACTTCTTCGAGGAGATCGCCAAGTTCCGCGCCGCCCGACGGATCTGGGCCCGCTGGATGAAGGAGACCTACGGCGCCAAGACCGACAAGGCGCAGTGGCTCCGCTTCCACACCCAGACCGCCGGAGTCTCGCTGACCGCCCAGCAGCCGTACAACAACGTCGTGCGCACCGCCGTGGAGGCGCTGTCCGCCGTCCTCGGCGGAACCAACTCCCTGCACACCAACGCCCTGGACGAGACGCTCGCCCTCCCCTCCGCGCAGGCCGCGGAGATCGCGCTGCGCACCCAGCAGGTGCTCATGGAGGAGACCGGCGTCGCCAACGTCGCCGACCCGCTGGGCGGTTCGTGGTACGTCGAGCAGCTCACCGACCGCATCGAGGCCGATGCCGAGAAGATCTTCGAGCAGATCAAGGAGCGCGGCACCCGGGCGCACCCGGACGGCAAGCACCCCATCGGGCCGATGACCTCCGGCATCCTGCGCGGCATCGAGGACGGCTGGTTCACCGGCGAGACCGCCGAATCCGCCTTCCGGTACCAGCAGTCGCTGGAGAAGGGCGAGAAGCGGGTCGTCGGCGTCAACGTCCATCACGGGTCCGTCACGGGTGACCTGGAGATCCTGCGGGTCAGCCACGAGGTCGAGCGCGAGCAGGTGCGCGAGCTCACCGGGCGCAAGGAGGGTCGTGAGGACGCGAGGGTCGGTGCCGCGCTGGACGCGATGCTGGCCGCCGCACGCGACGGCTCGAACATGATCGCGCCGATGCTGGAGGCCGTACGGGCGGAGGCGACCCTGGGCGAGATCTGCGGGGTGCTGCGCGACGAGTGGGGCGTCTACACGGAGCCGCCGGGCTTCTGACCCACGGCCGACGGCTCATGGCCCGGGGCCCTCAGAGCCCCGGGCGCCGCTCCGTGCCACCCAGGCCGCCGAGCAGCAGCATCGTGAAGCTCCGGGCCCAGTCGGTGTCGACGGGCTCGGCGCTCACCAGCGTCCGGTGCACCACGGCACCCGCGATCACGTCGAAGATCAGGTCGGCGGTGCGGGCGGCCACCACCTCGTCCGGTTCGGTGGGCAGTTCCCCGCGTCGCTGCGCGCGCTCCCTGCCCTGGAGTACGAGGTGCTTCTGCCGGTTCACGATGGAATCGCGTATACGATCCCGCAGCGCCTCGTCCCGCGTCGACTCGGCCACCACGGCCATCAGTGCCGTCTTGGTCTCCGGCCGCTCCAGCAGGACCGCGAACTGGAGGACCACGGCCTCCACGTCGGCCGCGAGGCTGCCGAGGTCGGGCAGCTCCAGCTCGTCGAAGAGGACGGCGACCGCGTCCACCACCAGCTCGTTCTTGCCGGCCCAGCGGCGGTAGAGAGTCGTCTTGGCGACCCCCGCCCGCGTCGCCACATCGCCCATCGTCAGCTTCGACCAGCCGAGGTCGACCAGCGAGGCGCGGGTCGCCTCGAGGATCGCGGCATCGGTCTCGGCGCTGCGGGGACGTCCGGACCGGGTGGGTTCGGTGGGGCTGCGGCTCAGCATGCGGCGACCATACCGGCCGGTAAGTAGTGCTGACCGGCCCGGGAGCCCGTGAGACAGATCACCGCGCGCTCTTGCGGTGGAGGGGGTCCGGACAGTTACGCTACGGGTCGTAGCGTAAGAAGCGACGGTCCGTTCGTCGTGGCGCCACGACTGATCGACAGGCACTGGCGCCGGGTGGGGACCCGGCGCCGAACACGGGGTTTTCAGGGCCCTGGAACCGTTTCCGTCCGCCCGCCGCGCACACCGGCGCGGCTGCGGGCGGAGGCGGTTCGCGGATTTTTCCGGAACAGTGCGCACAGGGGGGAGGATGTACGTATGCAGCCTAGGAACATGTCCATGAGCGGCGTCGTCGACCTCGCCGCTGTGAAGGCGGCCGGCGACGCCAAGGCGAAGGCGGAGCAGGCCCGCGCGGAGTCGGCCCGGCAGGGGGGTGGCGGTGCCGTGACACCCGCCTCCCTGGTGATCGACGTCGACGAGGCCGGCTTCGAGACCGACGTCCTCCAGCGCTCCACCGAAGTCCCGGTCGTCATCGACTTCTGGGCCGAGTGGTGCGAGCCGTGCAAGCAGCTCGGTCCGCTCCTCGAGCGTCTCGCCACCGAGTACAACGGCCGCTTCGTGCTGGCCAAGGTCGATGTCGACGCCAATCAGATGCTGATGCAGCAGTTCGGGATCCAGGGCATTCCGGCCGTCTTCGCGGTGGTCGCCGGACAGGCGCTTCCGCTCTTCCAGGGCGCGGCCCCCGAGAGTCAGATCCGTCAGACGCTGGATCAGCTGATCCAGGTCGGCGAGGAGCGTTTCGGTCTCACCGGGATCGCCGTCGACGCCGGCGCGGACGCCGGTGACGAGGAGAGTGCCCCCGCCGAGGTGCCCGCGGGGCCGCACGACGCCCAGTTGGAGGCCGCCGCCCAGGCGCTGGACGCCAACGACTTCGCCGGCGCCGTCCAGGCGTACAAGAGCGTCCTGGCGGTCGACCCGGTCAACACCGAGGCCAAGCTGGGTCTCGCCCAGGCCGAACTGCTGGGCCGCGTGGCAGGGATGGACCCGCAGCAGGTCCGCAAGGACGCCGCGGAGAATCCGGCGCAGCCGGTGGCGCAGATGGCCGCCGCCGACCTGGATCTCGTGGGTGGGCACGTCGAGGACGCCTTCGGACGGCTCGTCGAGACGGTCCGCCGGAACTTCGGCGACGACCGCGATGTCGTCCGGGTGCGGCTCCTGGAGCTCTTCGAGGTGATCGGCCCCGACGACCCGCGGGTCGCCGCCGCCCGTACCGCCCTGGCGCGCGTCTTGTTCTGATGTGACAACACGGCCGTGGAGCCCGTCCGGGCACCACGGCCGTTTTCGCGGGCGAACGACAAGGAACACATCCGCTTTACCAAAACTTGATAAAAGTACGCACTGTTACTCGTAGTAAATCAACCGCAGGGGTCTGTCCGCTTTCGGGCTGTAATCCCGCCATTCGCACGTCCCTTTGGTGCCACCCTGTGTGGCCGGACGATACCCCCCTGTCGTGTCCCGGTTATCTGGTCGTTACTAGTCAGTAACGACCCCCCTTGTGTCACGGCCGCGAATGCACCACGATCGGCCACGCTCGGTCCAATGCCCGTCGGCTCGGCGCCCAGTCGGCGCAGACGGGTCTGTTGGGTCCCCACCGGGTGGTCGGCGGCAGTGGCGCCGACCGCGGACAGGGGGGTTCCTGCCCCTGGGCAGGGCCTGTCCGGAAACCGGTTGCGCAGACGCGCGGCCAGTGGTTGTCGCTCGGGGGTGATCGCCGGTGATTCGGATGCGGTACGCGCCTCCGGTCCGGGCGCTCTCCTTCCCGAGGACGTAGCACTTCTCCCATCCCAGGGCGGGCACGATGCCCGTACCGGAGATGTACGTCCGAGAAGGAGGAAATTTATGAGTTCGCAGGTTCGCGGTGGTACCAGATGGAAGCGTTTCGCTCTGGTCATGGTGCCGAGCGTCGTGGCGACCGCCGCTGTCGGCGTCGGTCTGGCGCAGGGTGCGCTCGCCGCATCGTTCAGCGTCTCCGGCCAGAGTTTCAAGGTCAGCACCGACAAGCTCGTCGGTAAGGACTTCGTCCAGTACGGCAGTGTCGCTGTCGGCAAGGACCTCAAGGGCAACGACGCTGCTCACCCGGTTGCCGTTTCCGGCTTCAGCAGCGCCACGATCACCAACATGTGCCAGTCGGTGGTCACGCCCAACCTGCCCTTCGGCCTCGGCAGCGTCAGCCTGCAGCTGAACGCGGGTACCGACCCGAAGAAGCCTGTCGAGGCGACGAACCTGTACCTCGACGTGGCCCAGCTCGACGCGGACGCGTACTTCGAGAACATCGACATCGGCGTCGCCGCCGGTTCGGTGGGCAAGCCCGGTATCCAGCCCGGCACCGAGAAGGCCGTCAACCCGAACGGCTTCGCGCAGCGCGCCGAGACGGCGACGCTGAGCAACGTGGAGCAGACGGCGTGGGCGACCACCGCCGGCACCTTCAAGCTCAGCAACCTGAGCCTGAAGCTGCACAAGGGCGTCAAGGAGTGCTTCTAAGCGCTCGCCCGGGTGGCCGGAGTGTTCCCTGCGGACCTCCGGTCGCCCACCCCTTCTCTTCTCACGGCAGTACCGGTTCCAGGGAGCTGTTTTCCATGAGCCCCGAGTCCACAGGGCAGAACGAGCACTACCTCACCGTCTACCGGCGGGGATTCCGCACCTGGCGGGGTAACCGGCCGTTCTGGGCGGGCCTTTTCACCATCCTGGGTGGTCTACCCATCGCGTACTTCCCGTACGCCAACATGCACCTCGGCAACATGACGATCGCGATGTCGACCACCGCGGGTGCCGGATCGCTGATCATCGGGGTCCTGCTCGTCACGCTGGGCCTCACGATGTGGTTCCACCACATCGTGAGGGTCTTCGCCGGTGTCGCCGCGATCCTGCTCGCGCTGATCTCCATACCCGTCGCCAACATCGGCGGCTTCATCGTCGGCTTCGTCTTCTCCCTCCTCGGCGGAGCCCTCTCCATCGCCTGGGTACCCGGCGACGCGAAGGGCGGCGTCCCGGACACCGGGAACGCGGCCTACGAGCACCGGAGTTCCGAGGCCGACGACGCGCGGGCACCTGAGCACGGCCAGGAGTTCCAGGGAACGGCAGCCGTCCCGCCGCAGCCGATGCGGTTCGACGGGGCGGTCGAGGCCGACGGCGGGAGGCATCGTGCGGGGTGACGACGGTCAGACGAACGGCTTCGGGCAGGACGACGTCCCGGAGCGAAGAGGGCCCCGCCACGCGGCCCCCAGGAAGTCGCTGCTGACGAAGCTGCACATGCCCGCGGGCAAGAAGGCGTTCGCGCTCGCCGCGATGCCGACAGCGGTCTTCGTCGGAATGGGCCTCACCCCGAAGCTCGCGATGGCCGACGACAGTTCGGACATCCCGTTCGCCCCCGGCCCCTGCGTGACGCGCTCCGACGAGCCGGCCGAGTCGGAGAAGCCCGAGGCGAAGCCGACCCCGAGCGCCACGCCGTCCGACGAGGCGGGCAAGGACGACTCCGGCACGGACGAATCCGGCAAGGACGACGACGCCGCGACGCCGACGCCGTCCGCGAGCGAGAGTGCGGGGGAGGACGCGCCCGAGGGGACCCCCGAGGACAAGACCGCCCCGTCGGCCACGCCCACGCCCACCGAGTCGAAGAACCCGCTCGACCCGCTGGGTGTCGGTGACGCGCTCAAGGACATCTTCGACGGACCGGACAAGGAGACGGCCTCGCCGTCCCCCAGCGCCACCACCGAGAGCCCGGAACCGTCGAAGAGCGCCGACACCACCAAGCCGGTGGAGAAGGCCACGGACGAGGCGAAGGACACGGTCGACAAGACCACCGATGCCATTCGTGAGGCGGCCGAGAAGGCGGGCGAGGACATCGAGGAGCTCGACGACGACGTCAAGGGTCTCGACCCGGTCAAGGACGAGGCCATCCCGGACGGCGCCAAGGAGCGCTTCCCCTGCCCGACAGCCGACCCGGAGGCTCTCGCCGCGGCCGACCTGGAACAGGGTATCCCGCTGCTCCCGGACGACCCGTGGATCCTGGAGACCTCGAAGCTCACGCTCACCGGGCTCGACTACCAGGGCATCGTCGAGGTGAAGACGTACAACGGCAGCATCAAGAAGGTGCTCAAGTTCACGGCCGACACCATCGACATCAAGGACCTGCACCAGCTGACGAAGGGCCCAGCGGGCACCTCCGGTCATGTCAAGGCGGAGGGCGGTTCCACGTCCACCATCCGCAACGGCACGGTGACGATGTACACGGAGGAGCTGAAGGGCAACCTCTTCGGCATCATCCCGATCACCTTCAGCCCGCAGTCCCCGCCGCCGCTGAACGTGCCCTTCGCCTTCTTCACCGACGCCACGGTGAAGCAGGCCGGCCAGTTCGGCGGCTCGCTCAAGGTGCCCGGCCTGCAGAACTACTTCACCGGCGGCAACAGCTAGACCCCACAGCCCCGTTCGGGAGCCGCACAGCACCGCGGGCCGTCCCTCTCACCGAGAGGGGCGGCCCGCAGTCGTGTCAGGCCGCAGTGGCGGCCACCGTGGGCGCGACACGCAGGCATGGGCTACGCGTCCACGAGATGCCCGACGTCGCCCACGACGTACTCCCCGTACCGGAACGCCGTGCCCAGCTCCGCCAGCCGCGCGTACCGCTCCGTCGACAGGCGCAGGTACTGCGGCGACAGCGCGTCACTCCTGACGGGCAGGGCGCGCAGCAGCAGCCGGAAGGCGAGATCAGGCGTACACCGGTCCACGCACTCGGTGAGTGCCCGGACCATCTCCCCTTCGAGCACGCCGTCGAACTCCTCGACGGCCGCCCGGACCCGGCCGGCCAGCTCCGGGCCGTCGTACCGGTCCGCCCCGGAGAGCGTCACGGGGGCCGGGCGGCGGGCGAGCCACGTGTCGCACACCCCGGTCAATTGCCGCGTCCACGCGGCACCGTCCGTGAGGCGGCCACGGTGGAAGAAGCGCTCCCCGCCCTCCACGCAGCCCTCCCACAGCACGGTGACACGGTCGGCGGGCAGCGCGTCGTGGAGGAGGCGGGCGTCACGGCGTACCAGCAGCACGGCTTCCGGCTCCAGTTCCTCCACGAACTGACCGGCCACAGCATCCGCTTCCGTGGATGCGTCCGGTGCCCAGTCCCGGTGGAAGAAACTCATGACCCAGGGGACACCGAACGTGAACTCCGTGGACCGGCCCATCGGCCCGTCTCCTCCCTCGCGCCGGTTACTCGGTGTCAACCTGGTCCGGCGCCGGAGCACAGGCCCCCCGAACCGTGGGATTCCGGCAGCCCGGTCCGGCCGCCGCTCCGGGCGGCTCCGAACGGCTGTGGCCCGCGTCCGGTCACGTACCGGAACGCGGGCCACAGCCGTGCGGATGAATCCTCAGGCGCGCTCGCCGCTCAGGTGGTGCACCCGGACCATGTTGGTCGTGCCGGGGACGCCGGGGGGCGAGCCGGCCGTGATGACCATCGTGTCGCCGTCGCTGTAGCGGTTCAGCTTCAGCAGCTCCGCGTCCACCAGGTCGACCATGGCGTCCGTGTTGTCCACGTGCGGGACGACGTAGGACTCGACACCCCAGCTCAGCGCGAGCTGGTTGCGGGTCGCCTCCTCCGTGGTGAAGGCCAGGATCGGCTGAGCCACGCGGTAGCGGGAGAGGCGGCGGGCGGTGTCACCGGACTTGGTGAAGGCCACCAGCGCCTTGCCGTCCAGGAAGTCCGCGATCTCGCAGGCCGCCCGCGCCACCGAACCGCCCTGCGTGCGGGGCTTCTTGCCCGGCACCAGCGGCTGGAGGCCCTTGGACAGGAGCTCCTCCTCGGCGGCGACGACGATCTTCGACATCGTCTTGACCGTCTCGATCGGGTACGCGCCGACCGAGGACTCCGCCGACAGCATGACCGCGTCCGCGCCGTCCAGGATCGCGTTGGCGACGTCGGACGCCTCGGCGCGGGTCGGGCGGGAGTTGGTGATCATCGACTCCATCATCTGGGTCGCCACGATCACCGGCTTGGCGTTGCGGCGGCACAGCTCGATGAGGCGCTTCTGCACCATCGGGACCTTCTCGAGCGGATACTCGACGGCGAGGTCACCGCGGGCGACCATCACGGCGTCGAAGGCGGCGACGACGCCCTCCATGTGCTCGACGGCCTGCGGCTTCTCGACCTTGGCGATGACGGGGACACGGCGGCCCTCCTCGTCCATCACCTTGTGCACGTCCTTGACGTCCTCGGCGTCCCGGACGAAGGACAGCGCGACCATGTCGCAGCCCATCCGCAGGGCGAAGCGCAGGTCCTCGACGTCCTTCTCGGACAGCGCGGGGACGTTGACCGCCGCACCGGGGAGGTTGATCCCCTTGTGGTCGGAGATGACACCGCCCTCGATGACGATGGTGGTGACCCGGGGACCGTCGACCGAGACGACCTTCAGCTCGACGTTGCCGTCGTTGATCAGGATCGGGTCGCCCTTGGCGACGTCGCCCGGCAGCCCCTTGTAGGTGGTGCCGCAGATCGACCTGTCGCCGGCGACGTCCTCGGAGGTGATGACGAACTCGTCCCCCCGGACCAGCTCGACGGGGCCCTCGGCGAACTTCCCCAGGCGGATCTTGGGGCCCTGGAGGTCGGCGAGCACGCCGACCGCACGGCCGGTCTCGGCGGCGGCCTTGCGGACGCGGTCGTAACGTCCTTGGTGCTCCTCGTGGGAGCCGTGACTGAAGTTGAAACGGGCCACGCTCATGCCGGCCTCGATCAGAGCGACGAGCTGCTCATGGGAGTCGACGGCGGGACCGAGGGTGCAGACGATTTTGGAACGGCGCATGAGGCGGATCCTATCGGTTTGTTTCACTGCGGAATATTCCGTCTGGTGGAAGATACAAAGGGGCGCGGGCCCGCTCAGTTGTGGACCAGGTCGAAGGTCTGACCGGCGATCTCCAACTCCTCGTCCGTAGGTACGACGGCGACCGCCACCCGCGCGCCGTCGGGCGAGATCAGCCGCGGTTCGCCGGACCGTACGGCGTTGCGGTCCGCGTCCACGGCCAGGCCGAAGCCCTCCATCCCCGCGAGCGCAGCCTCCCGCACCGGGGCCGAGTTCTCCCCGACCCCCGCCGTGAACACCACGGCGTCCACCCGGCCGAGGACCGCCGAATAGGCGCCGACGTACTTCTTCAGGCGGTGGATGTAGACGTCGAACGCGAGCGTGGCGCGTTCGTCGCCCTCGTCCACCCGGCGGCGGATCTCCCGCATGTCGTTGTCGCCGCAGAGGCCGACCAGGCCGCTCCTCTTGTTCAGCAGGACGTCGATCTCGTCCGTCGACATCCCCGCCACCCGCTGCAGGTGGAAGGTGACGGCCGGGTCGATGTCTCCCGAACGCGTACCCATGACCAGCCCCTCCAAGGGGGTCAGCCCCATGGACGTCTCCACGCACCGGCCGCCCGCCACCGCGGAGGCCGAGGCGCCGTTGCCCAGGTGCAGCACGATCATGTTCAGCTCGGCCACGGGCCGGCCCAGCAGCTCGGCCGTCCTGCGTGAGACGTACGCGTGCGAGGTGCCGTGGAAGCCGTAGCGTCGGATGCGGTGCGCGTCGGCGGTCTCCACGTCGATCGCGTACCGGGCGGCGTGCTCCGGCATCGTCGTGTGGAACGCCGTGTCGAAGACCGCGACCTGCCGAAGGTCCGGGCGCAGCGCCTGTGCCGTTCGGATCCCGGTGATGTTCGCCGGGTTGTGCAGCGGCGCCACGGGGACGAGCCGCTCGATCTCCCTCAGCACCTCGTCGGTGATCACCGTGGGCTCGCTGAACCTCAGTCCGCCGTGCACCACCCGGTGGCCGATCGCCGCCAGCTCGGGGGAGTCCAGTCCGAGCCCGTCGGCCGCCAGCTCCTCGGCCGCGGCCTTCAGCGCCTCCTCGTGGTCGGCGATCCTGCCGGTGCGCTCGCGGGGCTCCCCGCCCTTCAGGGGTGTGTGCACCAGACGGGAGGAGGACTCGCCGATCCGCTCGACGAGGCCGGTGGCCAGCCGAGACCGGTCACGCATGTCCAGCAGCTGGTACTTCACCGACGAGGAGCCGGAATTGAGCACGAGTACGCGGTGGGCGTCGGTCGAGGCGTCAGTCATGGAGCGGGAGCCCTCACTGGTCGGGTCGGTGGTCATGGCGGTCATTCCCCGCCCTGCGCCTGGATCGCGGTGATGGCCACCGTGTTGACGATGTCCTGCACCAGCGCGCCGCGGGACAGGTCGTTGACCGGCTTGCGCAGTCCCTGCAGGACCGGGCCGACCGCGACCGCGCCCGCCGAGCGCTGGACCGCCTTGTAGGTGTTGTTGCCGGTGTTGAGGTCGGGGAAGATCAGCACGGTCGCCCGGCCCGCCACCTCCGAGGCCGGCAGCTTGGTCGCGGCGACGGACGGCTCGACCGCCGCGTCGTACTGGATCGGGCCCTCGATGCTCAGGTCCGGCCGTGAGGCGCGTACCCGCTCCGTCGCCTCCCGCACCTTGTCGACGTCGGCGCCCGAGCCCGAGGTGCCCGTCGAGTACGAGAGCATCGCGATCCGCGGGTCCACACCGAAGCGGGCGGCGGTGACCGCCGACTGCACCGCGATGTCCGCCAGCTGCTCCGCGTCCGGGTCCGGGTTCACCGCACAGTCGCCGTAGACCAGGACCTTGTCGGCGAGGCACATGAAGAACACCGAGGAGACGATCGAGGCCTCGGGCTTGGTCTTGATGATCTCGAACGCCGGCCGGATCGTCGCCGCCGTGGAGTGGACCGAGCCGGAGACCATGCCGTCGGCCAGGCCCTCCTGGACCATCAGCGTGCCGAAGTAGTTGACGTCCGAGACGACGTCGTACGCCAGCTCCACCGTCACCCCGCGGTGTGCGCGCAGTACGGCGTACCGCTCGGCGAAGCGCTGGCGCAGCTCGGAGGTCTGCGGATCCACGATCTGGGTCTCGGCGAGGTCGATGCCCAGGTCGGCCGCCTTCTTGCGGATGACGTCGGTGTCCCCGAGCAGGGTCAGGTCGCAGACGTCGCGGCGGAGCAGCACGTCGGCCGCGCGCAGGACGCGCTCCTCGGTGCCTTCGGGCAGGACGACCCGTCGCCGGACGGAGCGGGCCTGTTCCAGGAGTTCGTGCTCGAACATCATCGGGGTGACCCGGCCGCTGCGGGCCACGGAGATCCGCTCCAGCAGGGCGCCGGTGTCCACGTGACGCTCGAAGAGACCGAGTGCGGTCTCCGCCTTGCGGGGCGTCGCCGCATTCAACTTGCCCTCAAGGGCGAAGAGTTCGGCCGCCGTGGGGAAGGAGCCGCCGGTCACCGCGACGACCGGGGTGCCCGGTGCGAGGCGGGCCGCCAGCCGCAGTATCTCCTCGCCGGGGCGCTCGTTCAGGGTCAGCAGGACGCCCGCGATGGGCGGTGTGCCGGCGCTGTGCGCGGCGAGCGAACCGACGACCAGGTCGGCACGGTCGCCGGGGGTGACGACCATGCAGCCGGGGGTCAGGGCCTTCAGGAGGTTCGGCAGCATGGCGCCGCCGAACACGAAGTCCAGCGCGTCCCTGGCCAGACCGGAGTCGTCGCCGAGCAGAACCGTTCCGCCCAGCGCGGTGGTGATCTGGGCGACGGTGGGCGCGGAGAGCGCCGGGTCGTCGGGCAGTACGGAACAGAGCACCGGGAGCTGCGCGCCCAGCCGCTCGGCGATGTCGGAGCGGTCCGCGGACGCCACCCGGTTGACGACCATCGCCAGGACGTCGCAGCCGAGACCGGCGTAGGCCCGGTACGCGTTGCGCGTCTCGGCCCGGACGGACCCGGCGTCCTGGCCCTTGCCGCCGACCACCGCGATCACCGAGGCGCCGAACTCGTTGGCGAGCCTCGCGTTCAGGGCGAGCTCGTCGGGGAGCTGGGTGGCGGCGAAGTCACTGCCGAGGACCAGCACCACCTCGTAGTCCCGGGCCACCCGGTGGAACCGCTCGACGAGCAGGGAGACCAGCTCGTCGGTGCCCTTCTCCGCCTGGACGGCGGAGGCCTCCTGGTAGTCCAGGCCGAAGACCGTCTCCGCGCTCTGCGAGAGCCGGTAGCGGGCCCGCAGCAGCTCGAACAGCCGGTCGGGTCCGTCATGGACCAGAGGCCGGAAGACGCCGACCCGGTCCACCTGACGCGTCAGTAGCTCCATGACTCCCAGATCGACGACCTGGCGGCCGTCTCCCCGGTCGATCCCGGTCACGTACACGCTGCGCGCCACGCGTGGTCTCCCGTCCTGTTTGGCTTGTATTGCCCCTTTGACGATACCTACCGGGGCAGGTGGGCCGCCCACCGGGCACCGTGCCCCGGCGGGGGCCGCCGGGCACTCCGATCGGGCCCCGCCGAGTGGCCGCGAGCGCCGGGGTCCGGCCGGGCGTGGGACAATCGTCGTGGCTCACGGTACGGGGGTTTCTCGACGGTCCCCGGAATCCATGGCACTAGGGAGCAGGAGACAGAGCAGGATGCGCATCGGAATTCTCACCGCAGGCGGCGACTGCCCAGGTCTGAACGCTGTGATCCGGTCGGTCGTGCACCGCGCCGTGGTGGGCCACGGCGACGAGGTCATCGGCTTCGAGGACGGCTTCAAGGGTCTGCTCGACGGCCACTTCCGGCCCCTCGACCTGAACGCGGTCAGCGGCATCCTGGCCCGCGGCGGCACGATCCTCGGCTCGGCGCGGCTGGAGCGCGACCGGCTGCGCGAGGCCGCCGAGAACTGCGCGGAACTCTCACTCCGTTACGGCATCGACGCGCTGATCCCGATCGGCGGCGAAGGCACCCTCACCGCGGCCCGCATGCTGTCCGACGCCGGCATGCCCGTCGTCGGCGTCCCGAAGACCATCGACAACGACATCTCCGCCACCGACCGCACCTTCGGCTTCGACACCGCCGTGGGCGTCGCGACCGAGGCCATAGACCGGCTGAAGACCACCGCCGAGTCGCACCAGCGGGTCATGGTCGTCGAGGTCATGGGCCGCCACGCGGGCTGGATCGCGCTGGAGTCCGGCATGGCCGGCGGTGCCCACGGCATCTGCCTGCCGGAGCGGCCCTTCCAGATCGACGACCTGGTCAAGATGGTCGAGGAACGCTTCGCGCGGGGCAAGAAGTTCGCCGTCATCTGCGTGGCCGAGGGGGCGCACCCGGCCGAGGGCTCCATGCCGTACGCCAAGGGAGAGATCGACCAGTTCGGGCACGAGCGCTTCCAGGGCATCGGCAACCGGCTCGCCGCCGAGCTGGAGCTGCGCCTGGGCAAGGAGGCCCGGCCGGTCATCCTGGGCCATGTGCAGCGCGGCGGCACGCCGACCGCCTACGACCGGGTGCTCGCGACGCGCTTCGGGTGGAACGCCGTGGAGGCCGTGCACCGCGGTGACTTCGGCCGGATGACGTCGCTGCGCGGCACCGAGATCGTGATGGCCCCGCTGGCGGACGCCGTGACCCGCCTGAAGACGGTTCCCAGCGACCGGATGTACGAGGCCGAGTCGGTCTTCTGAGCCGGCCCGAACCTACGCGCGGCCCCTGCCGTCCTTCGCGGACGTCGGGGGCCGCTGCCGTCCCTCGTCGACCTCGGGGACCGCTGCCGTCCGCCTCGCTCAGATCCCGGCCGTGCGCCAGAACTCCTGGACCACCCGGTCCAGGAACTCCCGCCCCGCCTCGCCCGCCGTCCCCGCCCGGTCCCGCCCCGTGGTGTTCCAGCTCAGCGTCGACACCATCAGGGCCTGGTAGTCGGTGTGCAGCTGCTCCAGCACGTCCTGGACCAGGACGCGGTCCAGCGGCACGAGCTTGTCCACCGGTTTGACGTACGCCTGCCAACGGGTCGTGACCGCCTTGGCCAGCAGGTCCGCCAGCTCCTCGTTGCGGCCGGTCGCGGTCAGGAACTGCGCCGCCGACATGTCCAGCGCGTCGCAGAGCGCCACCGCCTGGCGCTCGTTGCCGCGCCAGCGGCCGGACTCCTCGATCCGCTGGTACGCGGCGCCCGTCATCCCGAGCGAGCGTGCCAGTTCGTCCACCGCGATGTCCCGGGAAAGCCGGTGCTCGCGCAAGGTGCTCGCGACGGCCAGCAGTTCGCCCGGCGCGCACCACAGCACACCGGCCAGCGCCATCAGTTCGCGCTCACCGGGAAGAGCCGTGCCGCGTTCCCAGGCCATCACCGTCTCGGCCGTGATCCGCAGTCCGTACTGGGCGCCGAGCCCGTACGCAACATGTCCGGGAGCCATTCCCAGGGCCTCGCGGAGTCGGCGCGCGGCGGGGGCGTTGAAGGGCGGGGTGGGGTGCACGGCCCCACCGTAGAAGCCCGGGAACGCCCTGGCTACAGGCTGTTCCTCACAGTTGACCCTTCGTACGATCCTCCTAGGAAGGGCCCTCTCCCGGTGGCGGGCACCATCAGCGTGTTTCAGCCACCCAGTGGTAATGCAGCTCGGGCCGGCCGACCTGACCGTAGCTCGGCCGCCGCACCGCCCGGCCCCCCGTCACCAGGTGCTCCAGATAGCGTCGGGCGGTGATCCGGGAGATGCCCAGCTCCTCACCGGCGCCCGCCGCCGTCACCCCCTCCGGCGCCTCCCTCAGAGCCCGTGTCACCGCCTCCAGCGTCGGGCCGCTCAGCCCCTTCGGCAGCGTGGCCGGGTCGGCGACCCGAAGCGCGCCCAGCGCCCGGTCCACCTCCTCCTGGCCGCTCGCCTCACCGGCGGCCCCCCGGAATTCGGCGTACCGCACGAGCCGGTCCCTCAGCGTGGGATACGTGAACGGCTTCAGCACGTACTGCACCACTCCGAGCGACACGCCTTCCCGCACCACCGTCAGATCGCGCGCCGACGTCACCGCGATGACGTCCGCGCCGTGCCCCGCCGCCCGGAGCGAGCGCAGCAGCTGCAGACCGTGTCCGTCGGGCAGGTAGAGGTCGAGCAGCAGCAGGTCGACCTCCGTCCGCTCCAGCGCCCGTACCGCCTCCGCCCTGGAGTGGGCGACGGCCGCGACCTCGAAGCCCGGCACCCGGCCCACGTACAGCTGATGGGCGTCCGCGGCCACCGGATCGTCCTCCACGACCAGCACCCTGATCACGGTGCGGCCACCTCCGTCCTCGCCGTACGGCCGGCCGCGGGCAGCCGCACCGTGAACTCCGCCCCGCCGCCCGCGGCCCGGCCCAGCGTCACAGTCCCGCCGTTGCGGTGGACCGCCTGCCGCACGAGCGCCAGGCCGAGGCCGCGCCCCGTGCCGTGGGTCGTCCAGCCGCGCCGGAACACCTCGTCCGCGTCGGCCGGGCCGATCCCGGCACCGGTGTCCGCCACCCGCAGCAGCAGCTCACCGGACTCCGTCCGCGCGGTCACCGTGACCAGGGCCCGTGCCGAGGTCCGCTGCGCGGGCGGGGACCCGTCCGCTTCGCCCGTCACCGGCTCCGAGGCGGCGTCCGCCGCGTTGTCGATCAGGTTGCCGAGGATGGTCACCAGGTCGCGCGGCGCCAGGGAGTGCGGCAGGGCCCCGTCGTCGATCCGGCTGTCCTCGGTGAGCACCAGTTCCACGCCGCGCTCGTTGGCCTGCGCCGCCTTGCCGAGCAGTAGCGCGGCGAGCACCGGCTCGGCGACCGCGTCCACGACCCGGTCGGTGAGCACCTGGGCCAGCTCCAGCTCCGCCGTCGCGAAGTCCACCGCCTCCTCGACCCGGCCCAGCTCGATCAGCGACACCACGGTGTGCAGCCGGTTCGCCGCCTCGTGCGCCTGTGAGCGCAGCGCCTGGGTGAAGCCGCGCTCCGAGTCGAGCTCACCGGAGAGCGCCTGCAGCTCCGTGTGGTCCCGCAGCGTCACGACCGTGCCGCGCCGTTCGCCACCGACCACCGGGCTGGTGTTGACGACGATGACCCGGTCCGACGTCAGGTGGACCTCGTCCACCCGCGGCTCGGAGGCCAGGAGCGCCCCCGTCAGCGATGCCGGCAGCGCGAGCTCGTCGACCCGGCGCCCGACCGCCCCCGGCGCCAGCCCCAGCAGCTCCCGGCCCGCGTCGTTGATCAGGGCGACCCGGCGCTGCCCGTCCAGCATGAGCAGCCCCTCGCGGACCGCGTGCAGCGTGGCCTCGTGATAGGTGTGCATCCGGCTCAGCTCGCCCGCGTTCATCCCGTGCGTGTGCCGCCGCAGCCGCGCGTTGATCACGTACGTCCCCAGCCCGCCCAGCGCCAGGGCGGCCCCCGCCGCCGTCCCCAGGGCGCCGAGCTGCTCACGTACCTGGGTGGACACCCGCTCGACGGTGATGCCCGCGCTGACCAGGCCGACGATCCTGTCCCCGTCCCGCACGGGGGTGACGACCCGTATCGAGGGGCCGAGCGTGCCTGTGTAGGTCTCCTCGAACGTCTCGCCGAGCAGGGCGCGCTCGGTGTGCCCGATGAAGCTCCGGCCGATCTGGCCGGGGTCGGGATGGGTCCAGCGGACCCCGTCCGGATTCATGATGGTCACGAAGGCGATCCCGGTGTCCTCGCGGACCTGCTCCGCGTACGGCTGGAGTACGGCGGACGGGTCCGGGGTACGGATGGCCTCCCGCACCGACGGCGATCCGGCCATGGCGAGGGCGGCGGCCCTCACCTGACGGGCCGCGGTCTCCTCTGCCTGGGACCGCCCGGAGGCGTAGGCGAAGAAGGCACACCCGGCCACGACCGCCGCCACGAGCAGGGCCTGCATCGCGAACAGCTGGCCGGCCAGGCTGCGGGGGAGGGTTCGGGGCAGGCGCATGCTCCCCAGTCTGCCTGGCGGGGAGACCCGGCCCAAGGTGGCTCGAAAGCATCTGTGAACTATATGAACGCAAGGGTGACGGCCGTCACAGGGAAGTGAATAGTCACCGGGGCCCCCAGGGACGGGGAGCCGCCGTATACCCGAGGAGACCCCCGTGGCAGAGAAAGCCGCACGACGGGACCGCACCCACTATCTCTACATTGCCGTGATCGCCGCCGTGGTGCTTGGCATCACGGTGGGCCTGGTGGTTCCCGACTTCGCCGTGGAGCTGAAGCCGATCGGCACAGGCTTCGTCAACCTCATCAAGATGATGATCTCGCCGATCATCTTCTGCACCATCGTGCTGGGGGTCGGCTCCGTACGGAAGGCCGCCAAGGTCGGCGCCGTCGGCGGCCTGGCCCTCGGCTACTTCCTGGTGATGTCGACCGTTGCCCTGGCGATCGGCCTGGTCGTCGGCAACCTGCTGGAGCCCGGCTCCAGCCTCCACCTCACCGACGCGGCCCGCGCCGCGGGCGAGGCGCAGGCGGGTGACAGCGAGTCCACCGTCGAGTTCCTGCTCGGCATCATCCCCACCACCATGGTGTCGTCCTTCACCGAGGGCGAGGTCCTGCAGACCCTGCTGATCGCCCTCCTCGCGGGCTTCGCGCTGCAGGCCATGGGCTCGGCCGGTGAGCCGATCCTGCGCGGCATCGGGCACATCCAGCGCCTCGTCTTCCGCATCCTCGCCATGATCATGTGGGCGGCCCCGGTCGGCGCGTTCGGCGCGATGGCGGCGGTGGTCGGCGAGACCGGCGTGGACGCGCTGAAGTCCCTCGCGATCATCATGATCGGCTTCTACGTCACCTGTGCGCTCTTCGTGTTCCTGATCCTCGGTGCGATCCTGCGTCTGGTGGCCGGGGTCAACATCTTCACCCTGCTGAAGTACCTGGGCCGTGAGTTCCTGCTGATCCTCTCCACCTCCTCGTCCGAGTCGGCCCTGCCGCGGCTGATCGCGAAGATGGAGCACATGGGCGTCAGCAAGCCCGTCGTCGGCATCACCGTGCCGACCGGCTACTCCTTCAACCTCGACGGCACCGCGATCTACCTCACGATGGCCTCACTGTTCATCGCGAACGCCACCGGCGACCCGCTGACCATCGGTGAGCAGATCTCCCTGCTGGTCTTCATGGTGATCGCCTCGAAGGGCGCTGCGGGCGTCACCGGCGCCGGTCTGGCCACCCTCGCGGGCGGCCTGCAGTCGCACCGCCCGGAACTGGTCGACGGAGTCGGCCTGATCGTCGGCATCGACCGCTTCATGAGCGAGGCCCGCGCCCTGACGAACTTCGCGGGCAACGCGGTCGCCACGGTGCTGGTCGGCACCTGGACCAAGGAGATCGACCGGGAGCGGGTGGACCAGGTCCTCTCCGGCGCCCTCCCGTTCGACGAGCAGACGATGACGGACGACGCCCACGGCGGCGAGCCGCACGTCCCGGACGCCCGGGAGGACGGCGAGGAGAAGCCCTCCCTCGCGAAGGTCTAGGGAAACAGGCAGGTGAGTGCGGCCGGTACGGGAACCCCCGTACCGGCCGCGTTCGTCATGGCAGACTGCCGTTCCACTGTGAGCACACGAGTGCGACACGCGTTCCCTACCCGTGCTGCCGAGGAGCGGGATGCACGGGAATCTGGCGGAGACCGCCCAAGCCGCTCTGACTGCCGCGTGCGCGCCGGGCGCAGGCTTGGACGCGGCCCTGCCTGCGCCCCGCCTCGGGGGCGACACCACCGTCGTCGTCGCCGACACGTGCGTACGGGGCGCTCTCGGCTTCGTCCCGCCGGACGCGGTGCCGCGTCCTGACTTGCCTTGACGCCGACGTCAAGGATTACGGTCGCTGTATGCGAATCGGGGAACTGGCCGAACGCGCCGGTACGACGACACGGACGCTGCGGTACTACGAGTCACGGGGCCTCCTGCACGCGCGCCGCGCGGAGAACGGCTATCGGACGTACGACGAGGACGACCTGCGGCAGATCCAGCAGATCCGGACCCTTCAGGACTTCGGATTCGACCTGGAGGAGACCCGTCCCTTCGTCGACTGCCTGCGCGCCGGCCACCCGGCGGGCGACGCCTGCCCGGCGTCACTGGCTGTCTACCGGCGCAAGATCAGTGAACTGGACTCGCTCATCGGACAGTTGCGGGGAGTCCGGGCGGAGGTGGGCGCGCAACTGGCCCGCGCCGAACTGGAGGCTTCGGCCGAACTGCCCGGAGGCCCCGAACCACGGTGCGAACTGAACTGGGAGGACGAGAAGTGATCCATGCGGATGGTGTCGCCGAGGTGACGGACGCGACGTTCGACGCGGAGGTCCTGAGAGGAGGTGTTCCGGTGCTGGTCGAGTTCACGGCCGACTGGTGCGGTCCGTGCCGCCAGCTCGCCCCGGTGCTGAGCGCCATCGCGAAGGAGGAGGCCGGCCGGGTCAAGGTGGTGCAGATCGACGTGGACCACAACCCGGGTATCACCAGCCGTTACGCCGTGCTGTCGATGCCGACCCTGATGGTGTTCCAGGACGGCGAACCGGTGAAGTCGATGGTGGGCGCCCGCCCGAAGCGCCGCCTGCTCCAGGAGCTTGAGGACGTGCTCCCGGCGGCGGTCTGACGGCCGTGCGCTCACAGGTCGCCAGGCAGCAGCCGGAAAGCCGGATGGCCGGTGAGCGGACGCATTATCGGGAAGTGGCGGTCGGAGGTGAAGAGGTCTGCGGTCTGGAAAGCTGCGGCGAGCACCACGTTCATCGCGTCGGCCAGCCCGACCCCTCGGCCGTTGTCGGCATCCTCGTATCCCCGCATGACTGCCATGGCGCCGCGCAGGTGCGGGGTCACTTCAGGGACTTCGAAGCGCCTGGCCTCCACTTGGCCCGCGACGAAGTCGAGTGCGTTCATGGAGGCGCGGGCGCCGACCCGTGAGGTGAGCAGATAGTCCAGTTCGGTGAGGACCATCGGCGACACCACGAGGTGCCCCACGGAGGCGAGCGCGTCCCTGTGCGCCGGATGGCCGGGGTCCTTGGGAGTGAACAGCCGGTACAGGGCGTTTGTGTCGGCGATCGCGACCGGACTGTCAGTCATCGATCGCGCCCATACCCATCAGCGTCGCGTCGATCTCGTCGTCGGTGAGTGCTGGGCCGCCCAGATCGGGAAGATCCAGTCGGCCCATCGGGTCGGTGCGGAAGGGATAGGAGAGCCGGCCCAGGCGGGACCCCCGGGGAACGATGTCCCCTATGGGCACGCCGTCCTTGGTGATGGTCACCGTCTCGCCGGCCTGGACACGGGCCATGACGCGCGAGGTCTGTTGGTTCAGCTCGCGAAGCGGGACTTCCCTGTTGTCGCCCATGACGTGAGTGTACTACTTGTTCTACACCGCAGCCCGGCGTCGACTCCGGGCCCAGGCGGCGGACGGACGGCGCCCTGTCCCGGGCAGATCGCCGACCGGTACGTGCTGCCTGCCGCTCGGACCTCCCTCGGCGTGCTTCAGGTTGTCGGCGACGAATCCGTCAGTCACCTGCTCGTTGCGCTCGGGATCTCCGTGGTCGTGACCGCCGGTGCTCTCGCGACGCGTTACGGGCGGCTGGCGCTCTCATCGCTGCGCGGAGGCGGCAGGCCGTAGCCCTCTCCGAAGCTCAGGTCTCGGAACCCGGGTCTCGGGGCCCGAGGTTCGAGCATCGGATGAGGTCCCGTCACCCATTCGTGGGTATGCGCGAGGCTTCGGGCCCGGCGCTTGAGCTTCGGGATTCGGGGGCCGGGGTCCGGGGGCCGGGATTCGAGCGATGTTGTTCATTCGGCAGGTAAGTAAAGGGGTTTGGGGAAACCGATCCACCCTCCCTACCCCGTCACGGCCAGCAAGTATGACTAATCGTGACCGGCTTGCGGCGCAGAGTCGCGGGTGCTTACGGTGCCCACAACGAAATGACCCCGGCACGGTGTTGGACGCACCAGCCGGGGTCTGACCCAAGATCGAGCACCCAGAAGGACGATCTCGTGGCTACCCAGCACCTTAGCTCCGCCCCTTCCGCGCCCGCACCCTCGCGCTCGTACCGCCAGGCCCGCACCGGCTACGGCAAGCGCTCCGTACGGGATCAACCTCCGGCCCAGGCAGCCGACTTCGCCTTCCTCCCCGAGCGTGAGCGGTACGTCGCCGGGTACGTCGACCACCTTCCCGAGGGTGCGGCCATGGACATCAAGTCGCTCGCCAAGGACCTGCCGCTGTACGGCCAGATGGCCATCGGCACCGCCCTGCGCGCACTCGCGGTCGCCGGGCATCTCCGTCACGTACGCTGCCGCGTCGAGACGCTCGGCCAGAGCCGCTGGGTGACGCGCACCTACTGGTCCCGCCGCGCCCGCGACAACGAGTGGTGGGCCTCCCACCTGGCCGGGGAGACGTCCGGGGCCGCAGACGCTCCTGTCGCTCCGCCGACGCCCACGCCGCAGGAGACGCCCGCCACCCCCGCCGTACCGCAGCAGAGGACGTCCGCCGCCCCGACCCCCGACAGCGCCGCTCCCTCGCCCGCGTATCTCGCCCTGGCCCGGGTCGGCCGTATCGAGCCCCGACTCGCCCTGTCCGCCGGGGACTGCACGGCGTTGGAGCAGCTTGCCTCCGAGTGGTTCGCCCGTGGGGTGGACGCCGATTACCTCACGCAGGCCCTCACCTCGGGGATCCCGTCGCTGATCGGCTCGCCCGTCGGCTTCGTACGCCGCCGCCTCACCGACAAGCTCCCGCCCTGCCTGCCCGCTGTCGCCCCCGCCGCTGGACCTGCCGCGTCAGCCGTACGCCGCCCGCTTCGGGTGGAGTGCGCCGAATGCGGCCGCCCCGGTCCGGCCGAAGCCCTTCCGGACGGCCTCTGCCGCCCCTGCCGCGCCGGTACCCAGGCCGGAACGACCGCCCTGGTGGAGGCAGCGGCCGAACTGCCGGGCGAGCGCGATATCCACGCGCTGGTGGGCAGTATGCGCAACCTGATGCGAGCACCCTGACCGCGCCTCCGCGTCGACAGTCCTGCGCCCCGGCCGAGCCCGCAGGGGCGCCTGTCGGTGTGCCTGGCTAGGCTTTCCGTGCCCGGAGCCTGTCGAGGCGCCGGGGGATACACCGATCATGGGGGAAGCAATGCGCAGGACACTCACCGCGACGGCCTTCGTGCTGGCGGCCGCCCTGCTGACGGGCTGCGGGGGTGGCGAGGAGACGCAGGCCGACGAGCGCAAGGGGCAAGGCGCCAATGCCCCGGAATCCGCGAAGCCGGAGGACACCGGCGAAGGCACGGCCGAAGAGGGTGAAGCGCACGAGGTGACGATCAAGGTCGAGGGGACGGGGAAGAGCAACGTCATGTACACCCTCGACGACTCGGACTTCACCGAGGTGGAGCTGCCGTGGACGAAGACGGCCACCATCGCCCCACGGGGAGCGGAGAGCAAGGTCGGCCGGCTGGTGATCGTCACCCCCGGCAACACGACCACCGCCGACGGCAGGCTGGTCTCGGCAGGATGCTCGATCACCGTCGACGGCAGAAAGGTCGTCGAGTTCAAGGGCGGCGAGAAGGGCAAGCCCTGCTCGTACAAGCTCAAGTAGGGTCGGTGGCGGACGTGGTGACGCCCTCTTGGGGCGAGCAAATGGTGTACGTGAGGGTGGCGACCCTTGTACCGGTCCGCAACCGAGCGACTTGGCGGACTGCTCTGGGGCGGGCTTGAGTGGGCTGCCGGTCGGTCACGTTCCCCGGAGGAAGCGCGCTTCCGCGCGAGCAGCCGGGCGCTCGAGTGCGGGATGAGTGGGCGCGTCGGGGGTGGTGCCCTTTCCTGCCCCATGGGTCATGTGGATCTGTGTGCTGTAGAAGTCGCGATCGAACGGGACGAGTTGAGGGCAACGTCCCCTTGTGTCCCGGCCGGACCCGGAGGCGCGTGATTCGCTTGTGAAGAGAAGTCGGATGTTGATCAAGTCCCCGCTAGCATGTGGCCTTCGACGCCCATCAACCTTTCAAAAGGGGACAGTTCTCATGACCAAGCGAAGAATTGCAGTGGCCATGTCTGCACTTGGAGTCATCGTGCTTGTCGGAGCTGCACCGGCTCTCGCTTACCAGACGGCGACCCTCTCCGGCACAGGGCAGGCTCGCGTGTACGACAATTCTACGTCGAGCGCCAAGGTGGGTGCCTGGGACAGCACTTCGGACTCCAACCCGGTTTACAGCTCGTACTATCGGTCGGCGAGCTCCGGCACCTTGCGGAACGTGTGGAACAAGCAAGGCAGCGGCACCGAGGCGTACTCGGGCACCGGAAGCTGGGTCATCAAGGCGAAGATCTGCGAATCCCAGATAGCCCAGCCGGATGACTGCTCTGTATACGTGGCCATGAGCCACTGACAAACGTGTGCTGACTGGATCCGCCGCGGCGGGGTCCTGTCAGATCTACTCAGTCCGTGATCCGGTCACGTGCTGATGACCGACCGGCTGAGAGAGACCGTGTGATGCAAGTGAACTCCGTGCTCGACGTGCGGGACCTCCACTATTCTGTAGCCGGGAGAGCTCTGCTCGACGGGGTGGACCTCACTCTTCCTGCCGGTCGGTCGCTGGCCGTCACCGGGCCCAGCGGGACGGGCAAGAGCACGCTGCTCAACTGTCTGCTGGGGTTGATCCGGTACGACCGAGGTGAAGTCCGCATAGCCGGCAAGGACCTGGCCGCGCTCAAGCCGCGCAATCTGGCCCGGCACCGGCGGGACACCATTGGCATGGTGTTCCAGTTCGGCGAGCTGTTGCCCGAGCTCACGCCCGTGGAGAATGTCGCGATGGCCGCGCTCCTGGCCGGGGTGAAACGGGCCGAAGCCTTCGGCCGTGCGCGTCAGCTGCTCACCGACCTCGGCGTACCGGTGGAGGGAACTCCGACCGCGGAGCTGTCCGGCGGGGAGAGGCAGCGGGCGGCCGTGGCCCGAGCCCTTGTGAACCGGCCCGCTCTGCTCCTGGCCGACGAGCCCACGGGGTCGTTGGACACGCGGAATCGTGAGGCGGTGGCCGAGTTGTTGTTCTCCCTTCCCGAGCGGTGGGGGTGCGCGGTGCTGGTCGTGACGCACGACGAGTCCGTCGCTGGCCGCGCCGACAGCCGGTTCGCTCTCCACGAAGGGCGACTCGTCGCCCAGGCGGCATCCTTCCCGCGAGGGGCCTGATGAGAGCCGGGAGGTCGCTCAGCAGCCAGCTGCTGCGGATGGGGCGCGCCGCCGGAATCGGCTCGTCCGACGGGCGTATCCGCTTCGTGGCCCTGACGATCGCCACGGCCGTGCTGGCCGTGACCTTCGTATCAGTGGCCGCCACCTGGGCCACGTATGAGAAGAGGACGGAACGCGGGGCGGCCCGCACGCCTGTGCTGCGTCTGCACGAGGGCCAGACTCCGGACGAGGCGCCTCTGCGGCTGCAGATGTACCTGGACGACGTTCACGACCGGCAGGTCGAGGTCGTCTTCGTCGAGCCCGTGCGCCCTGACGCTCCGCTGCCGCCGGGTATGTCCCGCTGGCCTGGCGCGGGCGAGGCGGTGTTGTCCCCTTCTCTCGCCGCCGACGGGGTCGGTGACCGGTACGGGCGCGTCGTGGGGAGCATCGCTCCGGAAGGGCTGGCGAGTCCTGGCGAGCGTTACGCCTATGCGCGGCCGGCGGACGGATCACTCACCGTCGAACATGCCATGCTCGCCACCGGCTTCGGCTCCCCGGACGCGGGCGGCTTCGGTGACCTGGCCACGGTGCGCCCCTTCTCCGTCTTCCTCAGCCTCCTGATCGCCATGCTCGGCCTGCCCGCCGGTCTGTTCGCCGTGGTGGCCACCCGGTTGGGGGCCGCAGGCCGTGACCGGCGTACCGCGCTCCTCGGCGCGCTCGGCGGTTCACGTCGGCAACTGGCTTTGCTGAGCACGGGGGAGGCAGCTCCGGCTCTGCTGCTCGGTGTCGCGCTGACCGCTACCGCCCTGGGGGCGGTTCTGGTCACAGATATGAGGATTCCGTTCGTCGGCTATGTGCTGGCCGCTTCCGACATGCGTGCCCACGCCTGGCAGTTGGTCGGCGCATTGATCGCAGCACCCCTGATACTGGCAGCCCTGAACATTCTGATGCATCGATGGACAGGGCCCGGCCGGTCCACCAGACCACGCGCCGCGAGCCGGGGGCGGCTGGTGAAGGTCGGAGCCGGGCTGTGCCCCGTGTTCCTCGGAATACTGAGTTGGTCACCCACGGCGTTCGCGACACAAGGAGCCACCCAGACCGTCGTACTCGTGTCTCTGCTCGGCACGGTCGGAGCCTTGGCCACCCTGCCCGCGGCCATCGCACTGCTGCTGTCCGCCGCCGGCCGGGGTGTGACCGCGTTCGGACGCCGTCGTGGGCTGGCGGGGACGCTGCTCGCGGGCCGATGGACGCAAGGGCGCCCCGGCTACCTCTCACGGCTCGTCGCGGGCGTGGTCATCGCTGTGGGGCTGCTGAGCGTGGTGCAGGTGTATCCGAGCATGCACAGTGCCTCCGTCCAGGGGGCGCTGGCGATGCGGGAACGTTTCGGACACAGCATTCTCACCGTCCAGGTACCGCACGGTGCCGAGGGCAGGACCGGCCCGTGGTCCGAAAGACTGCCGTCCGGCGCCGAGGTGGCGGTGGTCGACTCGACGCTCGGTCTGGCGAACGGGGCGGGCGAGGTGAGGGAGGGGCCGAACGGCCCCGTCGAGGTCCGGCAGGAGGTCACGGTCCGCGGAGACTGCAGCGCCCTGCGGGGCCTGGGCCTGAAGTGTCCGGCCGGCAGGAGCACAGGAGCCGCCCCGCTCTCGGAATCCACGCCCGCCCTCCGCGCTCTGCTGCCGGCTTCCGTTGCACAGGTCGGCGTGAGCCGCGGTCCCCTTGCCGCCCGTCAGGGAAACGTGCTCATCGTGTACTCCCCACAGGGGGAGGCCCTCCCGCTGGGACGGCTCAAGCAGGAGGCCCTTGCCGCACTGGGCCCCGGGGCCCTCGTCGAGAGTGTGGGCCAGGGATGGATCGGAGGGGCGGCCCTGCTCTCCTCCCAGCTGCGCTGGGTGACGCTTCTGGGTATCGCGGGGGTGGGGCTCGTGGCGTTGGCCGCCGCGTTGAACTGCCTCGCCGAGGTCCTCCGCTTCGCCGGTTCCATCGCACCGGTGTCCGTGGTGACCGGCAGTCGGCGGGTGTACGTGACCGTGGCCCTCTGGACCCTCGCAGCGCCCCTGTGTGCCGCGGCCGCACTGGGTGCGGTCAGCGCGGTTTGGGTGACCCTTCCCTACACGACACCGCCGAGGAACGGGGTGCTGCCACCTCAGATGCTGAGCGCCACGGTGGCTGTGGTGTGCGCTCTGGCGGTGTCGGTCGCAGCTCTGGCCGCCCTGAGTGCCGTACGGGAATCCAGGCGCTGGCGCCCCCGGCACGACTGAGCAGGCAGAGGGCGGCGCACCGGCACCGGCGAGGGGCGGCGCACCTGGACCTCCAGGTGCGCCGCCCCTCTTCCGTGCCCCGTCAGCTCAGGCCGGCCGCAGCCAGACCGTCGCCAGTGGCGGGAGCGTCAGCGTGATGCTGGTGTCCCTGCCGTGGGCCGCCACCGCCTCCGGCTTCAGCGGCTCCTCGTTGCGCACGTCACCGCCGCCGTAGCGCTCCGCATCCGTGTTGATGACCTCCACCCACGCTTGCGGCCCGTCCGGTACGCCGATGCGGTAGTCCTGTCGCACCACGGGGGAGAAGTGGGAGACGGCGATCAGCGGTGAGCCGTCCGCGTCGTACCGCACGAACGAGAACGCGTTGTCCTCCGCCGCACCGCCGTCGATCCAGTCGAAGCCCCCGGGGTCGGTGTCCCGCTGCCAGAGCGCGGGCAGCGCGTTGTAGACCCCGTTGAGGTCGGTGACCAGGTTGCGTACGCCCCGGTGGTCGCCGGAGGCCTCGTACGTTTCGTCGAGCAGCCACCAGTCCGGGCCGTGGCCCTCGGACCACTCGGCCCCCTGCGCGAACTCCTGGCCCATGAAGAGGAGTTGTTTGCCGGGATGCGCCCACATGAAGCCCAGGTAGGCCCGGTGGTTCGCGCGCCGCTGCCACCAGTCGCCCGGCATCTTGCTGACCAGGGCCTGCTTGCCGTGCACCACCTCGTCGTGCGAGATCGGCAGCACGTAGTTCTCGCTGTACGCGTACACCATCGAGAAGGTCATCTCGTTGTGGTGGTACTTGCGGTGGACGGGCTCCTTGGACATGTACACCAGGGAGTCGTGCATCCAGCCCATGTTCCACTTCAGGCCGAAGCCGAGGCCGCCGGAGTCCGTGGCGCGGGTGACGCCGTCCCAGGCCGTGGACTCCTCGGCCATCGTGACGACACCGGGGTTGCGCCGGTAGACCGTCGCGTTCATCTCCTGGAGGAAGGCCACCGCGTCCAGGTTCTCCCGGCCCCCGAACTCGTTCGGCGACCACTGGCCGTCCTCGCGCGAGTAGTCGAGGTAGAGCATCGAGGCGACGGCGTCGACCCGCAGCCCGTCGATGTGGAACTCCTCGCACCAGTACGTGGCGTTGGAGACCAGGAAGTTGCGGACCTCCTTGCGGCCGTAGTCGAACTCCAGGGTTCCCCAGTCCGGGTGCGCCGCCCGGTTCGGGTCGGAGTGCTCGTACAGCGGGCGGCCGTCGAACTCGGCGAGCGCCCAGTCGTCGCGGGGGAAGTGCGCCGGCACCCAGTCCATGAGGACGCCGATCCCCGCCGCGTGCAGCGCGTCGACGAGGAAGCGGAAGTCGTCGGGTGTGCCCATGCGGGACGTCGGCGCGTAGAAACCGGTGACCTGGTAGCCCCAGGAGCCGCCGAAGGGGTGCTCCGAGACCGGCATCAACTCCACGTGGGTGAAGCTGAGTTCCCGTACGTAGGCGGGGAGCTGGGAGGCGAGCTGGCGGTAGCTGAGGCCCGGCCGCCAGGACGGCAGGTGGACCTCGTAGACGGAGAACGGGGCCTCGTGGACCGGGCGGTCGCCCCGGTGGCTCATCCAGTCCTCGTCCTGCCACTCGTGGTGCGACGCGGTGACCACCGAGGCGGTCGCCGGAGGCACCTCGGTGCTGCGGGCCATCGGGTCGGCGCGCAGGGTGTGCGAGCCGTCGGGCCTGCTGATGTCGTACTTGTAGACGGCGCCCTCACCGACGCCGGGGAGGAACAGTTCCCACACGCCGGTGGAGCCGAGCGAGCGCATGGGGGAGGCCGTGCCGTCCCAGTAGTCGAAGTCGCCCGCCACGCGGACCCCGCGCGCGTTCGGCGCCCACACGGTGAACCGGGTGCCCGCGACACCCTGGTGCTCCATCGGCTGGGAGCCGAGCGCCTTCCACAGCTCCTCGTGCCGGCCCTCGCCGATCAGATGCAGGTCGAGTTCGCCGATGGCCGGCAGGAAGCGGTACGGGTCCTCGACCTCGATCGTGTTGTCGTCGTAGCCGACCCGCAGCCGGTACTCCTCAGGCACGGCCGGCAGCGGCAGGACCCCGGAGAAGAAGCCGTCGCCGTCGCTCTGCAGTTCGGCCTGCTTGCCCTTGACCACCACCGCGACGGAGCGCGCGTGCGGGCGCAGCGTCCGGAAGAGCACACCGCCCGAGGCCGGGTGCGCGCCCAGGACACCGTGCGGGTCGTGGTGCTCACCGGCGAGCAGCCGCCCCCGGTCCGCGTCGTCCAGGGCGGTGGCGGGCAGCACGTTCCTGCTGCCCCCGCCGCGGCGCGGGCGGGGCGTGGAGCCGGCCGCCGCAGTGGAACGCTTGGCCCGGGTGCGCTTGGCGGGGGGTGGCGGGGCGGACTCGGCAGGTGCCTCCACGTCCGCGGCGGCGGTGACGGGAGCGGTGGCGGGCGGCGCGGCGGCGGTGACCTCCGTGGCCACCGGCTTTGCCGTGGGCGGGACCTCGATGGGTTCGGACGGCTTGCGGGACGGCTTGCGGGCGGTCACGGAGACAGCCTCCTCGGGAGGTGAGTGGTGGGAAGCGGAGGTCACGCGGGCGTGGCGGCCAGGCGCTGGATGGCGGCCATCGGGACGGGCAGCCAGTCGGGACGGTGCCGGGCCTCGTACAGGACCTCGTACACCGCCTTGTCGGTCTCGTGGGCACGCAGCAGTTCCGGTTGGGCCCGCGGGTCGGAGCCCGCCGCGCCGGCGTAGCCCTCGCAGTACGCGGCACGGCAGCGGGCCGCCCATTCGGGGTTCCACGGGTGGTGCGAGCGGGCCGCGTAGTCGAAGGACCGCAGCATCCCCGCGACGTCGCGCACCGTCGGCTGCGGGCTGCGGCGCTCGGGCAGCGGCTTGGCGGGCTCTCCCTCGAAGTCGATCAGCGACCAGAAGCCGTCCTCCCCCCGCAGGGTCTGGCCCAGGTGCAGATCGCCGTGCACGCGCTGGGCCGCCCAGCCGTGCCCCGTGTCCCCGAGCGCCGCGACGGCGTCGAAGGCGGTCCGCAGCCCGGGCACGTAGGGGACGAGTGCCGGGACCGCCTGGGCCGTCGCCTCCAGCCGCTCCACCATCCCGGCCACCAGGTCCCTGGTGCGGTCGTGGGCCAGGGAGGGCGTCGGCAGCGCGGCGGCGAGCGCCGTGTGCACCTCGGCCGTCGCCCTGCCGAGCGCGTGGGCCTCGGTGACGAAGTCCCGCCCCTCGGCCAGGGCGGCGAGCGCGAGTTGCCACCCGTCCTGCGCGCCGTGCAGGAAGGGCTGCAGCACGCCGAGCGTCAGCGGCTCCGGGCTCGTCGTCGCCTCGAACCACGCCACCGGTGCCGGGACCCGGCCGCAGCCCTCGCGGCCGAGCGCGAGCGGCAGTTCGAGATCGGGGTTGGTGCCGGGGAAGACCCTGCGGAAGATCTTCAGGATGAGTGCGTCCCCGTAGACGAGCGAGGAGTTGGACTGCTCGGTGTCCAGGAAGCGCGGGGTGAGACCGGGCGGGACGGGCTTCGCGCGGTCGAAGCGGAGTGGGCCGAGGGAACCGGGATCACGGAGCCGCTCCAGCAGGAGATCGGCGACGCGCGGGTCGTGCAGGCCCTCGTACAGGGTGCGGCCGGCCAGCGGTCCCTCGGTGACCAGGCCGATGCGCGCGCCGGCCAGCCGCTGGGGCAGTGCGGTGCGCACACCGAGCAGGAGCTGGTAGCAGTCGCCCTGCGACTGTGCGGGCCGTCCGCTCGGCTGGTGGACCCGGACGAGCAGATGCAGCAGCCCGGGACCCGTGCCCGTGGTGTCCAGGGGCAGTATCTCCGTCGCCGCGACGAGCGAGAATCCGGTGACGGGCTGCCCCTTGCCGGCGAACCACCGCTGCCGGGGAACCCACTCGTGGAGCAGCGGGGCGAGCGAGGGGAGCAGCGCCGTGGTGCCCGTGGCGCTCGAATGTCTTCTTGTCGTCTTTCTCGATGTTGTGTTCTTCGCCAGGGCGACTCGAGTGGATGCAGCCTCCGACATGGCATCGCGTCCTTTCCCCGGGCACACCACAGGATGCGAAGAGTGTCCCGGATTGCGGCAATGGCTGTCCGGCTGTGCGGGACGTGTCGGGTGAGGAAAGTCCGTACGGACGTGATCAGAGGGGCACATGAGCCCTCAGGAACCCCGAAGAGCTCGATATGGGGTCAGAGTGCCCCCTGCGGGGCGGCGGAAACCGCCCCGCAGGTGACGTCGGTCGGTCGATGTGCCGTCAGTTCGCGGGCAGTGGCGGGATGCCGGCCGGAGCGTCCTTCCGCATGCGGAACCAGTAGAAGCCGTGGCCGCCGAGAGTCAGCAGGTAGGGCCACTGGCCCACGGCGGGGAAGCGCACCCCGCCGATCAGTTCCACCGGATGGCGTCCGCTGAAGTCCCGTAGATCCAGCTCGGTCGGCTGTGCGAACCGCGAGAAGTTGTGGACGCACATCACGAGGTCGTCCTTGTACTCGCGGGTGAACGCGAGGACCGCCGGGTTGGACGAGGGGAGTTCGCTGTAGGAGCCGAGGCCGAACGCCGGGTTCTGCTTGCGGATCTCGATCATCCGGCGCGTCCAGTGGAGCAGCGACGACGGCGAGGCCATCGACGCCTCGACGTTGGTGACCTGGTAGCCGTAGACCGGGTCCATGATCGTGGGGAGGTAGAGCCGCCCCGGGTCGCTGGAGGAGAAACCGGCGTTGCGGTCGGGCGTCCACTGCATCGGGGTGCGTACGGCGTCGCGGTCGCCCAGCCAGATGTTGTCGCCCATCCCGATCTCGTCCCCGTAGTAGAGGATCGGGGAGCCAGGCAGGGACATCAGCAGGGCGGTGAACAGCTCGATCTGGTTGCGGTCGTTGTCCAGCAGTGGCGCGAGGCGCCGGCGGATGCCGATGTTGGCCCGCATCCGCGGATCCTTGGCGTACTCCGCGTACATGTAGTCGCGTTCCTCGTCCGTGACCATCTCGAGCGTGAGCTCGTCGTGGTTGCGCAGGAAGATGCCCCACTGGCAGCCCGACGGGATGGCCGGGGTCTTCGCCAGGATCTCCGACACCGGGTAGCGGCTCTCGCGCCGTACGGCCATGAAGATGCGGGGCATCACGGGGAAGTGGAACGCCATGTGGCACTCGTCGCCGCCGGCCGTGTAGTCGCCGAAGTAGTCGACGACGTCCTCCGGCCACTGGTTGGCCTCGGCCAGCAGGACCGTGTCCGGGTAGTTGGCGTCGATCTCCTTGCGGACCCGCTTGAGGAAGTCGTGGGTCTCGGGGAGGTTCTCGCAGTTGGTGCCCTCGCGCTGGTAGAGGTACGGCACGGCGTCGACGCGGAAGCCGTCGATGCCGAGGTCCAGCCAGAAGCGCAGGGCCGAGACGATCTCCTCCTGCACCGCCGGGTTCTCGTAGTTGAGATCGGGCTGGTGCGAGAAGAACCGGTGCCAGTAGTACTGCTTGCGGACCGGGTCGAAGGTCCAGTTGGACGTCTCCGTGTCGACGAAGATGATCCGCGCGTCCGGGAACTGCTTGTCGTCGTCGGCCCAGACGTAGTAGTCGCCGTACGGCCCGTCGGGATCGGTGCGGGACTGCTGGAACCAGTCGTGCTGGTCGCTCGTGTGGTTCATGACGAAGTCGATGATCACGCGCATGCCGCGCTGGTGCGAGGCGTCGACGAACTCCACGAAATCGGCGAGATCGCCGAATTCGGGCAGCACGGCGGTGTAGTCGGAGACGTCGTAACCACCGTCGCGGAGCGGTGACTTGAAGAAAGGCGGCAGCCAGAGGCAGTCGACGCCCAGCCACTGCAGGTAGTCGAGCTTGGCGGTGAGGCCCTTGAGGTCGCCCACGCCGTCCCCGTTGGAGTCCTGGAAGGACCGGACGAGTACTTCGTAGAAGACGGCGCGCTTGAACCAGTCGGGATCGCGGTCCTTGGCGGGAGTGTCCTCGAACAGGTCGTGGACAGGCTCATTGACGATCATGGTGTGGGTGACCCTCCGGTCGGCGGGGACGGTCGCAGGACCGCGATGTGCGCCGGTGTCACACCCGGCTCGAGACGCACGTAGAAGGTCCTGCCCCAGTGATAGGTGTCGCCGGTGAGCTCGTCGCGCACCGGCACGCTCTCGTGCCGGTCGAGGCCGAGACGCGGCATGTCCAACGAGACCGTGGCCTCCTGGGTGTGGTGAGGGTCGAGGTTGACGACCACCAGAACGATGTCCGAACCGGAGCGCTTGCTGTAGACGATCAGCGCCTCGTTGTCGACCGAGTGGAAGTGCACGTCGCGCAATTGCTGGAGTGCCGGATGGCGACGGCGGATCCGGTTGAGGGAGGTGATCAGGGGAGCGAGCGAGCGGCCCTCACGTTCCGCCGACTCCCATTCCCTGGGCCTGAGTTGGTACTTCTCGGAGTTCCGGTACTCCTCGCTCCCGGGATGCACCGGGGTGTTCTCGTACAGCTCGAAGCCCGCGTACACGCCCCAGGACGGGGACAGCGTCGCGGCCAGCACGGCCCGGGCCTCGAAGGCGGGGCGGCCGCCCTCCTGGAGGTAACCCGGAAGAATGTCGGGCGTGTTCACGAAGAAGTTGGGCCGCATGTACGAGGAACTCTCGCCCGAGAGCTCGGTCACGTACTCGGTGAGTTCCTGCTTCGTGTTACGCCAGGTGAAGTAGGTGTACGACTGCTGGAAGCCGACCGAGGCCAGCGTGCGCATCATCGCGGGCCGGGTGAATGCCTCCGCCAGGAAGATCACGTCCGGGTCGGTGCGGTTGACGTCGGCGATCACCTTCTCCCAGAAGACCACCGGCTTCGTGTGCGGATTGTCGACGCGGAAGATCCGTACGCCGTGCTCCATCCAGAAGCGCAGGATGCGGACGGTCTCGGCGACGATCCCGCTCAGGTCCTTGTCGAAGGCGATCGGATAGATGTCCTGGTACTTCTTGGGCGGGTTCTCGGCGTAGGCGATGGTCCCGTCCGGGCGGTGGTGGAACCACTCCGGATGCTCCGTCACCCAGGGGTGGTCAGGGGAGCACTGGAGCGCGAAGTCCAGTGCGATCTCCATCCGCAGGGCGCGGGCCGTCGACACGAAGTGGTCGAAGTCGTCGAGCGTGCCGAGATCGGGGTGGACGGCGTCGTGACCGCCTTCGGCCGAGCCGATCGCCCAGGGCACTCCCGGGTCGTCGGGGCCGGGGGTGAGGCTGTTGTCCGGGCCCTTGCGGTGGGCGGTCCCGATGGGGTGGATCGGTGGCAGGTACACGACGTCGAAGCCCATCGCGGCCACGGCCGGAAGCCGTTCCGCGGCGGTCCGGAAGGTGCCGCTGACCATCCTGGTGGTGGGCCCGGCGATGTCCGCCGTGACCGCCGGGCTCTTCTTCCGCGTGGCCGCCGACGTCTTGGCGGTCTTCGCGGCCCGCGGCTTCCGGGCGGGCTGAGGGGGAGCGGCCGGCTCCTCCCGCGCTCCCTCGGACCGTGGGAACAGCTCGTACCAGGAGCCGTACAGGGCACGCCGGCGCTCCACGGTCAGCGGCAGCGGACGGGACGCGGTGACCAACTCGCGCAGCGGATGGCGGCCCAGCGCCTCGTCCACCTCGGCGGCCAGCGCGGCCGCGAGCCGGGCGGCCGCCGGGCGCTGTGTGTCGCGCAGCGCGTCGACGGCGGTCAGCACGGCCTCGCGCCCGTCCTTCTTGGGTACGCCTTCGGCGGCGCGGGCGTACAGTTCGGCCCCCTCGTCGAGGACCAGGGCGGTGTCGATACCCGCCGGGATCTTGATCCGCGCGGCCGCGCGCCACGTGCTGACCGGATCACTCCACGCCTCGACGGTGTACGTCCAGCGGCCCTCGGACTCCGGGGTGACATCGGCCCCCCACCGGTCCGTGCCCGGGGCCAGCTCGCGCATCGGCGTCCAGGCGCCGGGCCGTCCGTGCGGGTCGCACAGGACGACGTTGGCGGCCACGGCGTCGTGGCCCTCGCGGAACACGGTGGCGCTGACCTCGAAGGTCTCGCCCGCGACGGCTTTGGCGGGCCGTCTGCCGCAGTCGACGAGCGGACGGACGTCCAGGACGGGAATGCGACCGATCATGGAATCACCTGGGGGTCGGAGCTCGGCATGCGGGGCGCGCGACGTGGGCGTGAAGGGCTGACCGCGCACGCCGCGATGGTGGGGGTGCGTCCTTTGTAGCTGCTCGGCTGTCGGCTGGCGGGCTGTGGGCATGGCCGCTCCTGTCCGCGTTCACTCGAATGGCACTCGAATGGCAGGTGCGCGGGCGGTTCGTGCTCGGACCGGGGCACCTGGGATGTGCAGCGCGGGGTGTTACCGGGGAAGCTTTCCCACCGATTTCGGGCGGCCAATCCCGACGGTGTGTCAACTCCTGGGGGCAACGGGTGCACGCGCTGTGGGCCGCGCGCCGGTCCCCCGGCCGTCACGCGGGCACCTCCGCAGCCTTCCCTGTGGTGCGGGGTGCCACAAGTCCGCGTGAGGTGAGGAAATCAGCCATATCGCCCGTGACAGATGGTAGGTAAATGGCGCATCTGGCCCATGGGGCGCGCGGGGCGTGAGGAGCTGGAGTTGCCTGCCGGGCCCCGGTGCCAGGGGTGGTCCAGGTGTCGCCGGAGGGAGGGCGCGCACCGTGCGGTGCCGGGGGCCGGGGCGGGCGTACCGCGCCGAAAGGGGCCCACTGAGCCGGTCGCGCGCCGTGGTTGCCCGCGGGGGCACACCGCTACCGTCGAGGGTGACGGAGAGGGCGCCCACCGTCGTGCGTCCCCTCGGATCCGTAGGTCCCCTGTAAAGGTGGGATACGTGAAGGCCATTCGTCGGTTCACCGTGCGCCCCGTCCTCCCCGAACCCCTGCGACCGCTCAGCGACCTCGCCCGCAACCTGCGCTGGTCCTGGCACACCGAGACCCAGCAGCTCTTCCGGGCCGCCGACCCGGAGGGCTGGCGGCCCGCGGACGCCGACCCCGTGCGTCTGCTGGGCGCCGTCTCCGCGGCACGCCTCACCGAGCTGGCCGGTGACCAGCACTTCCTGAGCCGCCTCACCGAGGTGTCCGAGGGACTCCGGGAGTACCTCGGCGGCCCGCGGTGGTACCAGAACCAGCTCTCCCAGGGCGCCGAGCTCCCCGCCGCCGTCGCCTACTTCTCGCCCGAGTTCGGGGTCACCGCGGCCCTGCCCCAGTACTCGGGCGGGCTCGGCATCCTGGCCGGTGACCATCTGAAGGCCGCCAGCGACCTGGGCGTGCCGCTCATCGGCGTCGGCCTGCTCTACCGGCACGGATACTTCCGCCAGAGCCTGTCCCGGGACGGCTGGCAGCAGGAGCACTACCCCGTCCTCGACCCCAACGAGCTGCCGCTCACCCTCCTGCGGGAGGCCGACGGGGCTCCCAGCCGTGTGGTGCTCGCCCTGCCCGGCGGCCGCTCCCTGTACGCCTCGGTCTGGCTGGCCCAGGTCGGGCGCGTCCCCCTGCTGCTGCTCGACTCCGACGTCGAGGAGAACGCACCGGGCGAGCGCGACGTCACCGACCGGCTCTACGGCGGGGGCAGCGACCACCGGCTGCTGCAGGAGATGCTGCTCGGGATCGGCGGTGTGCGCGCGGTGCGCACCTACTGCCGGCTGACCGGGCACGCGGCACCCGAGGTGTTCCACACCAACGAGGGGCACGCCGGATTCCTCGGCCTGGAGCGCATCCGGGAACTCTCCGAGACGGGACTGGACTTCGACGCGGCCCTGGAGGTCGTGCGGGCCGGCGCGGTCTTCACCACGCACACACCGGTGCCCGCCGGGATAGACCGTTTCGACCGCCAGCTCGTGGCCCGTCACTTCGGTGACGACGGCGAGTTGCCGGGGGTCGGTGTCGAGAAGATCCTGCGCCTGGGGATGGAGACCTACGACGGCGGGGAGCCCGGCCTCTTCAACATGGCGGTGATGGGGCTGCGGCTCGCCCAGCGGGCCAACGGCGTCTCCACCCTGCACGGATCCGTGAGCCGGGAGATGTTCTCCGGGCTGTGGCCGGGATTCGATCCCTCCGAGGTGCCGATCACCTCGGTGACCAACGGGGTGCACGCCCCGACCTGGGTCGCACCCGAGGTTCTCCGGCTGGGTGCCGGCTCATTCGGCTCCGAACGCGCCGAGAACGCCCTCGCCGGCGCCGAGGTCGGCCAGGAGGCGGGCGTCGACGGCGGGACGGCCGGCACTCCGAGGCGCTGGGACGCCGTGACCGCCGTCCCCGACCGTGAGATCTGGGAGCTGCGCCGGGGTCTGCGTGAGCAGCTCGTCGCCGAGGTGCGCAAACGGCTCTACGCCTCATGGCGCAGGCGCGGCGCGGGCACCGCCGAACTGGGCTGGATCGACGGTGTGCTCGACCCAGACGTGCTGACCATCGGCTTCGCCCGCCGGGTGCCCTCGTACAAGCGGCTGACGCTCATGCTGCACGACCGCGACCGGCTGCGGGAGCTGCTGCTGCACCCGACGCACCCCATCCAGATCGTCGTCGCCGGCAAGGCCCACCCCGCCGACGACGGGGGCAAGAGGCTCGTGCAGGAACTGGTGCGCTTCTCCGACGACCCGCGGGTGCGCCACCGCATCGTCTTCCTGCCGGACTACGGCATGGGGATGGCGCAGAAGCTCTACCCGGGCTGCGACGTCTGGCTCAACAACCCGCTGCGGCCGCTGGAGGCGTGCGGCACCAGCGGGATGAAGGCGGCGCTCAACGGCTGCCTCAACCTCTCTGTGCGTGACGGCTGGTGGGACGAGTGGTTCGAGCCCGACTTCGGCTGGGAGATCCCCACCGCCGACGGCTCCGCCACCGACGAGGAGCGGCGCGACGAGCTGGAGGCCAACGCCCTCTACGCGCTGATCGAGGACCGGGTCGCCCCCCGTTTCTACGACCGCGACGCCGAGGACCTGCCCGAGCGGTGGATCGAGATGGTCCGCCGCACCCTGGTCACCCTGGGGCCCAAGGTCCTCGCGGGCCGCATGGTGCGTGAGTACGTCGAGAGGCTCTACGCTCCGGCCGCGCAGTCCCGGCGTGCGCTCGAGCCCGCCACCGCCCGCGAGCTCGCGGCGTGGAAGGCCAGGGTCCGTGCGGCCTGGCCGCAGGTGGCGGTGGATCATGTGGAGGCCTCCGCGGACACCGTCGTCGGGGGTTCCGCCGAGCTGGGGTCCAGCATGGCGCTCCGGGTCCGGATCGCCCTGGGCGGTCTCGACCCGGAGGACGTGGAGGTGCAGGTGGTCGCCGGACGGGTCGACTCCGGGGACGCGATCGCGGAGGCCCGGACGTATCCGCTGAAGCCGGCCGGCGGTCACGACCTGGAGGACCGCTGGCTGTACGAGGGCCCGCTCGCCCTCGACCGTACGGGCCCCTACGGTTACACCGTGCGTGTCCTGCCCGCGCATCCGCTGCTCGCCTCGGGTGCCGAACTCGGCCTGGTCGCCGTGCCGAACGCGTCCACGGGTGACGGCGGCGGGATGCTCCTGCGCTGACGGCCGTCCCCCGGGGCGGGTCCCGGCGTGCTTGCGCGCCGGGACCCACCCCGCGTTCGCGGGGGACCACCGGTACACGGCGGAGGTGCTTTTCGGCCCGACCTCGCTAACATGACTGCCGTGCCGGTGTGGCCCTGCGGCCACCCACGTGACAGCGAGGCGTCCGGGCGGACGCGAGTGGAGGTCAGCACGGTGAACGGCGGCGGTGGCCCAGCGAGACGCCTGACCCGTCGGCTGGCCGCGCAGAACGGTGTCTCCCGGCGGCTGTACGTCCGCCGGCCGGGGCCCTTCGGGCCACCGCTGGGCGACCGCTTCACCACCGCCGCCCGGATGCGTTGGCTCAACGAGGCGAGCACCCGGATCGGCACGACGCTCGACCTGGAGCGAACCGCTGAGGAGCTGGCCCGATTCAGCGTCCCGCGGCTCGCCGACGCCGCCGCGGTCGACCTGCTGGAGTCCGTGCTGCGCGGCGAGGAGGGCGAGCGCGTCACCGGTGCGGCGGTGCCCGTCACCCGCGCCATGGCGGTGCGTGCCATCGACGCGCTGAACGGACTCGAACCCGCCCCGGTGGGCGAGGTGGTCGACCGCAGGGAGCGCCGCGAGACGCTGCTGACCACCGAGTGCCTGCGCAACCGCCGGCCCGTGATGGTCAGCCGGATGACCCCGGAGGACTTCGAGCGGGTCGCGCCGACGACGAGCGCGGAGGAGGCGATGCGTCGCCAGGGCGTCCACAGCTACATGGCCGTCCCGCTGATCGCGCGTGGTGTCCTGCTGGGTTCCGCGGACTTCGTACGCGCCGGCGACAGCCCGCCCTTCCACCGCACCGACCTGGAGCTTGCGGGTCAACTCGCTTCCATGGCAGCGGTGTTCATAGACAACGCCCGGCTCTACGGGCGTGAACGCGAGCATGTCGTCTCGCTGCAGCGCTCCCTGCTCCCGCGCGCCACGCCGCACACCCCCGGCCTGCGGGTGCACGCCCACTACGCGCCGGCCGCCGAGGCGCACGGGGTGGGCGGCGACTGGTACGACGTGGTGGCACTCCCCAGCGGGCGTACGGCGCTGGTCGTCGGCGACGTCACCGGCCATGGTCTGCCGGCCGCCGCTACGATGGGCCGGCTGCGGGCCGTCGCCCGTACGCTGATGATGCTGGACATCGCCCCCGACCGGCTGCTCGCCCGGCTCGACCTGGCCACCCGCGACCTGGAGGACGACCAGGTCGCCACGTGTCTGTGCGCGGTCTACGATCCGGCGGACTCCAGCTACACGATCGCGAGCGCGGGGCACCCGCCGCCGTTGCTGGTGGAGAGCGGCGGTACCGCCCGCTACCTCGACGTGCCGGTCGGGGCGCCGCTGGGCGCCGGGGTCATCCCCTACGACCCGCTGCGGTTCCGCGGCCCGGTGGGCGGGCGGCTCGTCCTCTACACCGACGGCCTGATCAAGACACGTACCGACGACGTGGACGTACAACTGGAAGGGCTGCGCGCCTCCGTGACCGCGATGGCGCCCGAGCAGCTCGACGCGGGCGGCCCGCTCACCGCGCCGCGGCAGGACGACGGCCGGTTCGACGAGGCGGTCCTGCTGATCGCCGGGGGCCACGAGCTCTCCCCCGAGGTGCGGTTGCGGGAGTGGGACCTGCCGACGGAGGGCAACCCCGCCTCCACCGCCCGCAAGCTGGTCACGGAGCAGCTCGCGCAGTGGGACCTGTCCGAACTCGCCGACGTGACGGAGCTGGTGGTCAGCGAACTGGTCGGCAACGCCCTGCGCTACGGCGGCGGTCCCGGACGGCTCCGGCTGCTGTGCGACGAGCGGCTCCAGGTGGAGCTGGCCGACACCGGCCCCGACCTGCCGCAGATCCAGCACGCCGACGTGAGTGACGAGGGCGGGCGAGGACTCCAGCTCATCAACCTGCTGTGCCGCAGGTGGGGTTCGTGCCGTACGGCGACCGGCAAGATCGTCTGGGCCGAGCAGAACGTCCCCGTCCGGGGCGCGGACCCGGCCTCCTGACGCACGGGACGGCCCCGGGGAGCACGCTCCCCGGGGCCGAACCGTTCAGTGGTGTGCGCTCCGGGCCGTCGCCTGCCGGCGTTCCCGGACGGTGCTCAGAAGGTGAGCTTGACGCTGTTGAAGGTGCCGGTGTCGCCCGAGTAGACGTCCTGGACCCTCAGGTTCCACGTGCCGTTGGCCACCTCGGACGAGGCGTTGACCGTGTAGGTCGCCACCACGTTGTCCGCGGAGTCGCTCGACGAGGAGTTCTTCAGCCGGTACGCCGTCCCGTCCGGGGCGACCAGGTCGAGGACGAGGTCACCGCGGTAGGTGTGGCTGATGTTCACCGCCACCGACAAGGTGCTGGGCGCGTTGCCGGTGACGCCGCTGACGACGACCGGGAAGTTGGCCGTGCTGTTGTCGGTGATCGCCTTGGCGGTCGTGTTCTGGAAGACCTTGCCGCCCGGGTCGGTGCCGCCGCCGGGGCGGGAGCCCACGGCGATGGCGGCCCAGGCGTTGGCGACGCCGGCGTACTCGGCGCTCGACGTGCCGTACAGCTCACCGGCCACGGCGAGGGTGCCGGTGCGGGCCGCGGCGTAGTTCGTGGTGGAGGTGAACTTCGTGGTGAGCGCCTTGAACCAGATCTGCAGCGCCTTGTCCCGGCCGATGCCGGTCACCGGAAGGCCGTCCGACGTCGGGGAGTTGTAGGAGACCCCGTTGACGGTCTTGGCCCCGCTGCCCTCGGACAGGAGGTAGAAGAAGTGGTTCGCCGGGCCCGAGGAGTAGTGGACGTCGACGCCGCCGAGGCCCGAGTACCACGAGTCCTTGGACGCGCCGTCCTTGCTCGGCTTGTCCATGTAGCGGAGCGGGGTACCGTCGCCGTTGATGTCGATCTTCTCGCCGACGAGGTAGTCGCCCGGGTCGGTCGCGGTGTTGGAGTAGAACTCCACGCCCGCCGCGAAGATGTCGGAGGTGGCCTCGTTGAGGCCGCCCGACTCACCGCTGTAGTTGAGACCGGCGGTGTTGGAGGTGACGCCGTGCGTCATCTCGTGGGCCGCCACGTCCAGCGAGGTCAGGGGGGCGAGGTTGCCGCTGCCGTCGCCGTAGGTCATGCAGAAGCAGCTGTCGGACCAGAAGGCGTTGACGTAGTTGTTGCCGTAGTGGACACGGGAGTACGCGCCGACACCGTCGCCCCTGATGCCGCTGCGGCCCATGACGTTCTTGTAGAAGTCCCAGGTCTCCGCGGCGCCGTAGTGCGCGTCGGCCGCGGCGGTCTCGGTGTTCGACGCGGCGCCGTTGCCCCAGACGTCGTCGGTGCCGGAGAACAGGGTCCCGGTGCCGGACGTGCCGCGGTTCAGGTTGTACGTCTTGTGGTTGCCACGCGCACTGTCGGTGAGGTTGTACGAGCTGCCGGAGCCCGAGGTCCCCAGCGTCACCTGGCCGCTGTACTGCGTGTTGCCGGTGCCGTTCTCGATGGCCTGCCACTCGAAGAGCTTGGCGCCGGAGGAGGCGTCCGTGATGACGTGCAGCTCGTTCGGGGTGCCGTCGTGCTGGAGGCCGCCGACGACGGTCTCGTACGCGAGCTGCGGCGTGCCGTTCGCAGCCCACACCACCTTGCGGGGCGCCTTGCTCGCTTCGGTGCTCTTCGAGCCGTCGGCCCTGGCCGCGGTGAGTGCCTGCTTCTCGGCCGTGGCCGGCGCGACGTCCGCCGCGGTGCCGACGGCCTTCAGCTGGGCCCCTGTCGCCTTCGACGCCTTGGTGACGCCCTCCGTCGTCCCGGACTTCGATGCGGACACGACCAGGTCGCCACCGAGCACGGGGAGACCGTCGAGCGTGCGCTCGTAGCGGGTGTGGGTGGTGCCGTCGACGTCCTTGACGACGTCGCGGACCACCAGCTTCTCCTTGGCGCCGAGCCCCAGGTCCTCGGCGGTGGCCGCCTTGGTGGAGTTGGCCTCCCGGAGCAGTTCGGCACGCTGGGCGGGGGAGAGCTTCGCGGGGAGTGCGCCGGGGTCGGCGCCCTTCGCCACGGCGGCGGGGGCCGCGGTCGCGCTTCCGGGGGCGGCCGTTGCGGCGCCGCCCTGCATTCCGACGGCGAGGAGTGCTGCGGTGGCTATCAGAGCGCCGGTCGCGGTGGCACGACGGCTGTGCGTGGATCTCACGCGGACTCCTTCTGCGAGGGGGCAACGGCCGACTGGGTGAGTGGGCCGGCAGAGCAGGCGGTGCGTGGAACGGGGGAAGAGTGCCACCGCGAACATGCGCCTGTCAGGACCGCGTCAATACATTGGCCGGAAATCGTTCGTTGCCGGAAGATGCGTGTTCGTTAACCGGACGTTTCCCCGTGTGTCATCCGTGTGGCGGCGTACGCCGCCGAGATGGTCAACTGCCTTACCGCGCAGGGTGGAGAGGGGTTTCCATCGGTAGCCGTCACGTCCGGGGCCCGCAGGGGGAAGCGGACGCGGACCACGGGCTGAGATGTGCGCGAGCGTATGGCTGGATCCGGGCCGGACGCTCTACGGAGGCCGCCGACTGTCGGCCCGGAGCGGTGACACGGGCTCGGCAGCCGGCCGCCCTCGCCCCGGCCCGCGGGTGCGGCCGGGGCGCGGAGAGCGCCGTCGGAGGGGGCGCCGACGTGCGCTCATGGCTTCCGTGCCACGCCGTCCCGCAGGGCCCGGTCGCTGAGGGAGTCGCCGCTGTCGATCGACACCGGGACGGTGGCCGGCCCGTCGCGATATCAGCTGTCCCAGGTGCCCGGCTCCGACCCCGGTGTGGGTCGGTCCTGGCTCCGGGCCCGTCGCACCCGCCCTGACCGCCTGCGAGCAGGCCCGCCTCCCCGCCGGCCCCCGGTGGTGAGGCGGGGAGCGCGGCCGGGCGGGGATCAGCCCGGTGGCGGCCGGCGTGAGCCCGGGGTGGAGGTACCGGCCCGGATTCGAGGGACGGTGCCGCCGTCGGTGAGCCTCAGGCCAGACTCTCCCGCCACGCGCGGTGCAGGCCCGCGAACCGGCCCGTGCCGCCGATGAGTTCGGCCGGGGTGCCGTCCTCCACGATCCGGCCCTTCTCCATCACCAGGACCCGGTCCGCGATCTCCACGGTCGACAGACGGTGCGCGATCACCACCGCGGTGCGCCCGTGCAGCACGGTGTCCATGGCCCGCTGCACCGCCCGCTCACCCGGGACGTCCAGCGAGCTCGTCGCCTCGTCGAGGATCAGGACGGCGGGGTTCGCGAGCAACGCGCGTGCGAAGGCGACGAGTTGACGTTGCCCGGCGGAGATCCGGCCGCCCCGCTTACGGACGTCGGTGTCGTACCCGTCGGGCAGCGAGCTGATGAAGTCGTGCGCCCCGATGGCCTTGGCCGCGTGCTCGATCTCCTCGCGCGTCGCCTCCGGGCGGCCGATCGCGATGTTCTCGGCGATCGTCCCGGAGAACAGGAACGCCTCCTGGGTCACCATCACCACGCCCCGCCGCAGCTCAGGCGTCGCCAGGTCGCGCAGGTCGGTGCCGTCCAGCAGGACCCGGCCCTCCGTCGGATCGTAGAAGCGTGCCAGCAGCTTGGCCAGCGTCGACTTGCCCGCGCCCGTCGAACCCACCACGGCCAGGGTCTGGCCCGCGGGGATCGTCAGACCGAAGCGCGGAAGGACCTCACCACCGGTCCGGTAGGCGAACCGCACCCCTTCGAAGGTGACCGCCCGGCCCGGGTGCTCACCGGCGAGTGCGGGCAGCTCCTTCGGCGCCCCGGGCTCCGGAACCGTGGGTGTCTGCGCCAGCAGGCCCGCGATCTTCTCCAGCGAGGCGGCCGCCGACTGGTAGGAGTTCAGGAACATCCCGAGCCGGTCGATCGGGTCGTACAGTCGCCGCAGATAGAGCACCGCGGCGGCCAGCACACCCAGCGCCAGTGTCCCCGACGCCACCCGGTGGGCGCCCCACAGCACCATCGCGGCCACCGCCGTGTTGGCCACGAGCCTGGAGCCGACGACGTAGCGGGCCATCTCCAGCAGAGCGTCGCCGTTCGTCCGCTCGTGACGGCGGTTGAACACCGCGAAGTCCTCGTCGTTGGCGCGCTCCCTGCGGAACGCCTGCACGGGGCGGATCCCGTTCATCGTCTCGGCGAACTTCACGATGACCGCGGCGATCGCCGAGGAGCGCGCCGAATAGGCCGTGGCCGCCCGTCGCCGGTAGCTCCGCACCAGCAGGTACAGCGGTGCGAAGGAGGCCACCGCGATGGCACCGATGCCGAGGTCCAGCCAGAGGAGCATCAGGGAGATCGCCACGAACGACAGGACGACGCCGATGAGTTCCTGCAGGCCCTCGCTCAGCAGTTCGCGCAGGGACTCCACGTCCGTGGTCGAGCGGGAGATCAGCCGGCCCGAGGTGTAGCGCTCGTGGAAGTCGACACTCAGCGCCTGCGAATGCCGGAAGATCCGCCCGCGCAGATCGAGCAGCACGTCCTGGTTGATCCGCGCGGCGGCCCGGATGAAGGCGTACTGGAGAAGTCCCGCGCCGAGCGAGCACACCGCGTATCCGATGCCCACGGCGGCCAGCGGGCCGTAGTCGTGGTCCCGGAACGCGGGCACACCGCTGTCGATGGCGTACGCGACCAGCAGTGGTCCCGCCTGCACCGCGGCCTGCTGGACGACCAGCAGGAGGGAGGCCACGACCACCCTGGCCCGCAGGGGCCCCAGCAGGGAGGTCAGCAGCGCCCAGGTGGCGCCCCGGGGCGTGGGCAGGGCTTCGGCGTCGAACGCGTCCGCCTCACCGGGCGGGCGGCCGGACCTGTCCCCGGAGAGGTCGTCACCGGCGAGGGCGGGCCCGTCGGCAGTCGTACTGGTCATCGGGCGTTGCCCTCCTCGGGGACGAGAACACCTGTGTCGTGGGCGCCGGACATCAGCCAGGCGTATTCGGCGTTGCTGCGCAGGAGTTCCTGGTGTGTCCCCACCGCGCTGATCCGGCCCCCGGAGAGCAGCGCCACCCGGTCCGCCAGCATCACCGTGGACGGCCGGTGGGCGACGACCAGCGCGGTCGTCTCCTCCAGCACGCGCCGCAGCGCCGCCTCCACCAGCGCCTCCGTATGCACGTCGAGGGCGGAGAGGGGGTCGTCGAGCACCAGGAAGCGCGGCCCCCCGACAACGGCGCGGGCCAGCGCGAGGCGCTGCCGCTGGCCGCCGGAGAGGCTCAGCCCCTGCTCACCGACCTGCGTGTCGACGCCCTTCGGGAGCTCGTGCACGAAGTCGGCCTGGGCGACGGACAGGGCCCGGCGCAGCTCCTGACCACCTGCGCCCCGCGCACCCATCAGTACGTTCTCCCCGACCGTCGCCGAGAAGAGGGTGGGTTCCTCGAAGGCCACCGACACCAGCTCGCGCAGCCGGGACCGCTCCATGCCGGCGACGTCCTCGCCGTCCAGCAGGATGCGGCCGCCGGTGACGTCGTGCAGCCGGGGTACGAGCGCCGTCAGCGTCGTCTTCCCGGAACCGGTGGCGCCCACCAGGGCCATCGTCTCGCCCGGACGGATCCGCAGATCGATCCTGGCCAGGACGGCCGGTGAGCCGGGCTGGGCGTCGGGGTAGCGGAACTCCACCCCTTCGAAGACGATGCCCTGCCCGCTTCCCGCGGCACGCTCCTCCCGGGGCGCGGGCTCCGGCTCCTCCGCCACGTCCATGACCTCGAAGAAGCGGTCGGCGGCCGTTGCGGACTCCTGGCTCATCGCCAGCAGGAAGCCGATCGACTCGACCGGCCACCGCAGCGCGAGAGCCGTCGAGAGGAACGCGACCAGTGTGCCCGCGGACAGACCGCCGTCGGCGACCTCGATCGTGCCGAGCACCAGCGCGGCACCGATCGCCAGCTCGGGAATGGCGGTGATGAGCGCCCAGATCCCCGCGAGGAGCCGGGCCTTGCCGAGCTCCGTGGCGCGCAGCCGCTGCGCGAGCGCGCGGAAGGCCAGTGCCTGGCTGCGGTTGCGGCCGAAGCCCTTGACGACACGGATACCCAGCACGCTCTCCTCGACGACGGTCGTCAGATCGCCGACCTGGTCCTGGGCCCTGCGCGCCACCAGCGCGTACTTCGTCTCGAAGAGCGAGCACAGGACCATGAGGGGGACGGCGGGCGCGAGCAGTACCAGTCCCAGCGACCAGTCCTGGGCGAACAGGATGACGAAGCCGACCAGAATGGTCGTGCCGTTGACCAGCAGGAACGTCAGTGGGAAGGCAAGGAACATCCGCAGCAGCATCAGATCCGTGGTCCCGCGCGAGAGCAGCTGTCCCGACGGCCAGCGGTCGTGGAACGCCACGGGCAGCCGCTGCAGATGGCGGTAGAGGTCGGCGCGCATCGACGCCTCGACCCCGGCGAGCGGCCGTGCCACGAGCCACCGGCGGAGCCCGAACAGCGCGGCCTCGGCGATTCCCAGCAGCAGCAGGTAGAGCGCTCCCAGCCACACCCCGCCGGGATCACGGTCGGCGACCGGTCCGTCCACCATCCACTTCAGGATCAGCGGGATCACCAGGGCGAGGCAGGAGGCGAGTATCGCCACGAGTGCCGCGCTGATCCAGCGCACACGCACCGGTCTGACATAGGGCCACAGTCGCAGGAGGGAGCGCACGGCGGACCGGTCCGTGGGCTCTGCAGGTTCTTCGGGCATCAGGAGCGAGCCTAAGGTTCACCACTGACATCGCTCACGTGGTTTTCCGGTCACGCACCGTGGGTCGCAGCGCCCGTCCGACCGATCGGACGACGGCGGCCCGGGCGGGACGGCGGACACCGCCCGCCGGACTCCTCACGGTCATGTCGGTCATCGAGGTGAACGGGATCCACGAGGCATAGTGCGGCCCTGACCGTCCCGCCTCCTCGCGCCGCGCACCGAAAACCGCGAGGCGGCCGTCGCCTGCGAGCGTGGCGTCCTCGGCTGAGCACGCCCCTCACTCCGAGACCCGCAGCAGCAGCACCGACCTCCCCTCCACCGTGAGTGCCGTGCCGCCCCGGTGGCGGGTGCCGGGGGCCGCGGACTGGTCCTCCCGCGAGGTGTCCAGCACCAGTTCATAGGACTGCGCCCACGGCGGGCCCGGCAGCAGGAAGTCGCAGGGCCGGTGGTCCGCGTGCAGGACCGCCAGGAAGCTGTCGTCGGTGATCTGCCCGCCCCGGGCGTCACGGCCCGGGATGTCGCGCCCGGACAGGTAGAGACCCAGCGTCGCCGCCGGGGCGTACCAGTCGCCCTCCGTCATCTCCGTCCCCTGCGAGGTGAACCACGCCAGGTCACGCAGGCCGTCCGGGGCCTGCGGAGTCCCGGCGAAGAAGGCGCGGCGGCGCAGCACCGGATGGCGGTGGCGCAGGGCCAGCACCCGGGCGGTCAGCTCGGTCAGCTCCCGCCACCGGGGGTCCTCCAGCAGCGACCAGTCCAGCCAGCTGACCTCGTTGTCCTGGCAGTAGGCGTTGTTGTTGCCGCCCTGCGTACGCCCCATCTCGTCGCCCGCCACCAGCATCGGCACCCCGGTCGACAGGAGCAGCGTGGTCAGGAGGTTGCGCAGCTGCCGGCGGCGCAGGGCGTCGACGTCGGGGTCGTCGGTCCCGCCCTCGGCCCCGCCGTTCCAGGAGCGGTTGTCGTTCGTCCCGTCGCGGTTGCCCTCGCCGTTGGCCTCGTTGTGCTTCTGCTCGTAGCTGACCAGGTCGCGCAGGGTGAAACCGTCGTGAGCGGTGACGAAGTTGACCGAGGCGTACGGGCGCCTGCCGCCCCAGGCGTAGAGGTCACTCGAACCGGTGAGCCGGTAGCCGATGTCGCGTACGTCGGGCAGCGCCCCACGCCAGAAGTCGCGTACGGCGTCCCGGTAGTGGTCGTTCCACTCGGTCCACAGGGGAGGGAACGCGCCGACCTGATAGCCGCCGTTGCCCACGTCCCAGGGCTCGGCGATCAGCTTGACCCGGCGCAGTACGGGGTCCTGGGCGATCACGGCGAGGAAGGGGGAGAGCATGTCCACGTCGTGCATCGAGCGGGCGAGTGCCGCCGCCAGGTCGAAGCGGAAGCCGTCGACTCCCATCTCCGTCACCCAGTAGCGGAGCGAGTCCGTGATCAGCCGGAGGACCTGCGGCTGCACCACGTGCAGGGTGTTGCCGCAGCCGGTGTAGTCCGCGTAGCGGCGGGCGTCCTGCTGGAGGCGGTAGTAGCCGCGGTTGTCGATGCCGCGCAGGGACAGCATCGGGCCGAGCTCACCGGCCTCCGCCGTGTGGTTGTAGACCACGTCGAGGATGACCTCGATCCCGGCGTCGTGCAGGGCGCGCACCATCTGCTTGAACTCGCCGACCTGCTGACCGGTGGTGCCGCTCGCCGCGTAGTCCGCGTGCGGCGCGAAGTAGCCGATCGAGTTGTATCCCCAGTAGTTGTGCAGCCCGCGACGCAGCAGGTGGTCCTCGTGGGCGAACTGGTGGACCGGGAGCAGTTCGACGGCCGTCACCCCGAGGCGCCGGAGATGGCCGATCGCGGCGGGGTGGGCGAGCCCGGCGTAGGTGCCGCGGAGCTCGGGCGGGATGTCCGGGTGGAGCTTGGTGAAGCCGCGCACGTGCAGTTCGTAGATGACCGTGTCCGCCCACGGCGTCTTCGGTCTGCGGTCCTGCGCCCAGTCGTCGTCGTCGTGCACGACGACCGCCTTGGGGACGTACGGCGCCGAGTCCCGGTCGTCGCGCACGGTGTCGGCGACATGCTGCTCGGGCCAGTCCCTCACATGGCCGTACACCTCGGGCGGCAGGGTGAACGAGCCGTCCACCGCGCGGGCGTACGGGTCGAGGAGCAGCTTCGCCGCGTTCCAGCGAGCGCCCGTCCAGGGGTCCCAGCGGCCGTGCACCCGGTAGCCGTAACGCTGTCCCGCGCCCACGCCGGGGACGAAGCCGTGCCAGATCTCGTGCGTCAGCTCGGTGAGCGGGAGCCGGGTCTCGGTGCCCCGCTCGTCGAAGAGACAGAGCTCGACGGCCTCGGCCCCACCCGCCCACAGGGCGAAGTTGGTGCCCGCCACTCCGTCCGGACCGACCCGGAAGCGGGCCCCCAGGGGCATCGGGGCACCCGGCCATACGGGTGGTCTGTCCACTTCGTTCCCGGGGGCCGGTCCGGTCGCCGTCACCCTTCCCGTCGTACGCGGTGTTTCCTCCTGCTCGGCTGTGCTCGACACCTCTAGGCCTCCTGCGGCTCGTCGGAGCGGCCACCCGCGGAAGGAGTGGGCGGCGTCCCGGCCGCGCCCTTCCCGGCGGTGTCCTCCTCCCTGTTCTGCCCACCGGCGGCCCCGCACTCACGTTTCCCCGGGGCGGCCGCGTCGTTGGGGGGAGCGTGAACCACGTAGCGAAGAGAGCACGGGCGGGTTCGGCCGCCGTGCTGACATGGGCAGGACTGTTCACCGTGTCGGCCGCACTGACCGGCTGCACCGGGTCGACACCGTTCTTCGGGGACAACCGCTCACCCGGGGACGCCATCCGGATCACCCCCCACGACGGTGCGGAGAACGTCGGCGTTGACAGCCGGCTCGAGGTGACCGTCTCCGACGGACGGCTGGAGCGGGTGAAGGTGACCCGGACGGAGGACGCGGAACACCAGGAGGTGCCGGGCCGGATCGCGGAGGACGGCCGGTCATGGGCACCCCGGGACGACGGGTACCGGCTCGGGCTGGCCGGGAAGTACAGCGTGGAGGCCGTCGCCGTCGACGGCGACGGCCACCGCTCGGCGCGCAGCACGACGTTCACCACCCTGGTCCCCAAGGACCGTTTCATCGGCTACTTCAAGCCGGAGAACCGGTCCACCGTGGGCACCGGGATGATCGTCTCCTTCGACTTCAACCGGCCCGTCACCCGCCGTGCCGCGGTGGAGAAGGCCATCAGGATCACCACGGAACCCGAGGTCGAGGTGGTCGGCCACTGGTTCGGCAAGGACCGGCTCGACTTCCGCCCCGCCACCTACTGGGAGCCGGGCACCGAGGTCACCGTCGACGTGGGCCTGCGTGACGTGGAGGGCGCCCCCGGGGTGTACGGCAGCCAGCGGAAGAAGGTGACCTTCGAGGTCGGCCGCTCCCAGACGTCCGTGGTGGACGCCCGGGCGCACACCATGGAGGTACGCCGGGACGGCGAGTTGGTCAGCACGGTGCCGATCACCGCGGGTGCGGCGAAGACGACCACGTACAACGGCAGGATGGTGGTCTCCGAGCTGCACGACGTGACCCGCATGGACGGCAGCACCGTCGGCTTCGGCGGTGAGTACGACATCAAGGACGTCCCGCACGCCATCCGTCTGACGAAGTCGGGCACCTTCCTGCACGGCAACTACTGGGAGTCGCCGGACATCTTCGGCACCGAGAACACCAGCCACGGCTGCATCGGGCTGCGCGACGTGAAGGGAGGCAGCTCCGGAACCCCGGCCGGCTGGTTCTTCGAGCGGACGCTCGTCGGCGACGTGGTCGAGGTGGTCAACTCCACCGACAGGACCGTCGCTCCGGACAACGGGCTCGGCGGCTGGAACCTCGGCTGGCCGCAGTGGAAGGCGGGTTCAGCCCTGCGCTGACCCCCGGCCCGACCTGGGCGGGTCCCGGAGGCGCGCCCTCCGGGACCACCCGGCGGCGGAGCGGGCCGACTTGGGACGGAACAGTGACATTCCGGAGGAGTTCTCCCGACGTTCGGTGTGATTATCTTGCGCGGGGCGTGCATCAACAGCGCGCGGGGGCGCGGGCCATGGCGGGGCCAGGCCGCGTGAGGGGAGACGACCACATTGAACGGGCATCCGATATCGGGCGCATGGGCCGGCGCGGGCGGGGGACAGCGCGGGCGAGGGGCCCGCGGACTCCTCGCACTGGGACTGGGCGCGATGCTGTTGCTGGTGACCGCGTGCGGGGGCAGCGGAGCCGCCGCCGACAGGAACGGCGGGCAGGCGGGCGGGAAGGCCGATGACACCAGCGCCTCGCAGGCGGTGGTGACCATCGCTCCCAAGGACGGCGCCGACGACGTGGCGACCAGCGGGGCGCTGAAGGTCTCGGCCGCCAAGGGCAAGCTGAGCACCGTGAAGGTCGCCGACCCCAAGGGCAAGGAGGTCGGGGGGAAGATAGCCGGGGACGGTCTCAGCTGGGCGCCCGACCGCCACCTGGCAGCGGCGACCAAGTACACGGTGCACGCGGTCGCCAAGGACGCGAAGGGCCGTGAGTCGGCCAAGGACACCAGCTTCACGACGCTGGTCCCGCAGAACACCTTCATCGGCCAGTACACGCCCGAGGACGGCTCGACCGTGGGCGTGGGCATGCCGGTGTCGATCCACTTCACCCGGGGCATCACCGACCCCGGGGCCGTGGAGAAGGCGGTCAGCGTGACGGCGGAGCCCGCCGTGAAGATCGAGCCCCACTGGTTCGGCAACGACCGCCTCGACTTCCGCCCCGAGGAGTACTGGGCCGCGGGCACGAAGGTGACCCTGCGCCTCGACCTCGACGGCGTCGAGGGGCGGCCGGGCGTGTACGGCAAGCAGGCCAAGACCGTGAAGTTCACCATCGGCCGCAGCCAGGTCTCCACGGTGGACGCGAGCTCCCACCGGATGAAGGTGGTCCGTGACGGCAAGCAGATCAAGGACATCCCGATCTCCGCGGGCGCACCGGCCACGACCACGTACAACGGGCAGATGGTCATCAGTGAGAAGCTCAAGGTGACCCGGATGAACGGTGACACCGTCGGCTTCGGCGGCGAGTACGACATCAAGGACGTGCCGCACGCGATGCGCCTGTCGACCTCCGGCACCTTCATCCACGGCAACTACTGGGGCGCGTCGGGCATCTTCGGCACGACCAACACCAGCCACGGCTGTGTCGGCCTGCGGGACGTGAGAGGTGCCTGGGACAGCAAGACTCCCGCGGCCTGGCTCTTCGACAACTCGCTGATCGGCGACGTGGTGATCGTGAAGAACTCGAAGGACAAGGTGATCCAGCCGGACAACGGCCTCAACGGCTGGAACATGGACTGGGCGGAGTGGACCGAGTAGATCCCCGCCGCTGACGTGCGTGGGCCCGGTGCTGTGACCAACGGCACCGGGCCCACGCACGTTAGTCCTGGTTAACCTGCTCCCCATGACCGTAACCCTCGAAGTAAGCGACAACGTCGGCACGATCCGGCTGGACCGTCCGCCGATGAACGCCCTGGACGTCGCCACCCAGGACCGGCTGCGGGAGCTCGCGGAGGAGGCGACCCGGCGCGACGACGTGCGCGCCGTGATCCTCTACGGCGGTGAGAAGGTGTTCGCGGCAGGCGCGGACATCAAGGAGATGCAGGCGATGGACCATGCGGCGATGGTCGTACGCTCCAGGGCCCTGCAGGAGTCCTTCACCGCCGTGGCACGCATCCCCAAGCCCGTCGTCGCAGCCGTCACCGGCTACGCCCTGGGAGGGGGCTGCGAACTGGCCCTCTGCGCCGACTTCCGGATCGCCGGTGACAACGCGAAGCTCGGCCAGCCGGAGATCCTGCTGGGGCTGATCCCCGGAGCGGGCGGCACCCAGCGGCTGTCCCGGCTGGTGGGCCCGTCCAGGGCCAAGGACCTGATCTTCACGGGTCGTCAGGTGAAGGCCGCGGAAGCCCTGGCGATCGGGCTGGTGGACCGTGTGGTGCCCGCCGCCGAGGTCTACGAGCAGGCGCATGCCTGGGCGGCACGGCTGGCACGGGGGCCCGCGCTGGCGCTGCGCGCCGCCAAGGAGTCCGTGGACGCGGGGCTGGAGACGGACATCGACACCGGGCTGACGGTCGAGCGGAACTGGTTCGCCGGTCTGTTCGCCACCGAGGACCGTGAGCGTGGCATGCGCAGCTTCGTCGAGGAGGGCCCGGGCAAGGCCGAATTCCTCTGACCGAGCGTGAGTTACGTACACGGGCGCGCACGTTCATCCGTGCGGGCGGATCAGCCGGACCTTAAGAGAACCTTAAGGTCCGGCGGTCCTCCCGTCCGTGCAATTACCTGTCCGCCATCTGTCATCCCAGGTGGGCACAACTGCGCGGACCTCCGTTCTGCCCCCGGCATATGCCGGAGAACCGGCCCGGAATGACTGGTTCCGGGAAGGGAATTCCGTCGAACGGTCACAGAGCGCGTTCTGTGCGGCCATGATGGTGGGCATGTCGGGCCTGGAGGGTGTGGAGCAGCCGCGACCGCGCAGCGGCGCGACAGCGGCGCGCCGGATGTCTGCCGTCGAAGACGAACAGGCGTTCAAGGCGCTGGAGTTGTTCGGAAATCCGACGGAGGGTGAAGTCCGGCTGCCCTCGCTTCCGGAGTCCGCCGCGACCGCCCGCCGGATCACTTCGTGCGTGATGCTGCGTCAGTGGCAGCTTCCTCCGCAGACCGCCGAATACGGAGTGCTACTGGTCTCCGAACTCGTGGGCAACGCGGTGCGGCACACCGGGGCGCGCGTCTTCGGTCTGCGGATGCTGCGCCGTCGGGGCTGGGTCCGGATCGAGGTGCGGGATCCCTCGCGCGGACTGCCGTGCCTGATGCCCGTCCGTGAGACGGATGTCAGCGGGCGAGGACTCTTCCTGGTGGACAGGCTCTCCGACAGGTGGGGCGTGGATCTCTTGCCGCGCGGGAAGACCACCTGGTTCGAGATGCGCACCACCGACCGCTGACACGCAGAAGCCCCCGGTCGGCCTTGGTGCGGCTCGGCGGGGGCTTCTGAGGGGGCCGTGGAATGGGGGGGGTGTATCCACGGCCGCACACGGGACCTGGCTCGGGTCGGAGGAGGTCGTGTCCCGACTATGGCAGACGGGCGAGCGCGGAGCCAAAGCCGCAAAAAGGGCTTTTGGGTGCAATGCTGGTTATTTAGGTTGCACATCACAGGTGGGGTAGGTCACTCGCCTTGCATTCTTCATGTTCTCTTCAGATCTTCCATGCGGTTCATTGGTCACCTCTCGGGCGTGGCCATGCCCGGCCGGCCCCGCATTTCCGCTCATTCCGCCTACTCTGTGTCAGGTCTCGGGGAATCAGAACCCGAACCGACCCGCGAGGTGGACGGCCATGAACGGTCGCTGGACACCGGTGCCCCGCCGTGGCGCCCTGCGTACGGCAGCCGGATCCCTCCTGGCAGGCATGGCGGCAGCGGGCTGCGCGCGGGACGGAACCCCGCAGTCGCCGGCCCGGAAGGAACAGAACGGCGACAGTGCGCAGAGCGCCCGGAAGGCCCACGGCGCCGCACGCCAGGCCGCCGCCCCGCGCCGCTTCCCCGGGCAGCCGGTCCAGATCGAGCACGGCCCCCGTGACCGCCCCCGCGTCGCCCTCACCTTCCACGGCCAGGGGGACCCCGCCCTGGCCCGCGCCGTCCTCGGCGAGGCCGAGCGCGCCGGCGCCCGCCTCACCGTCCTGGCCGTCGGGAGCTGGCTCGACCGGTACCCCGGCATGGCCCGCCGGATCCTGGACGGCGGCCACGACCTCGGCAACCACACCGAGAGCCACCTCGACATCAACGCGATGGACGAGGCGCGGGCGTACGGGGAGGTCGCCGACTGCGCCCGGCGCCTGCGCCGGCTCACCGGTTCCATCGGCACCTGGTTCAGGCCCTCGCGCGCCCGCCACGCCACGCCGCTCGTCCAGGAGCTCGCGCGGCGCGCCGGATACCCGCACGTCCTGTCCTACGACGTGGACTCCCTCGACTTCACCTCTCCCGGGGTCGCGGCCGTCACCCGCAAGGTCGCAGGCGAACTCCGCAACGGCTCCGTCGTGAGCCTGCACTTCGGCTACCGGGACACCGTCGCCGCGCTGCCCCTCCTCCTCACCGAAATCGACCGGCGCCAACTGCGCGCGGTGACCACCACGGAGCTGTTGACCTGATGCCTCCCTCCCCGCGCGCCCTCACCGCCGCAGCCCTCCTCGTCGCCTCGCTCGCCGCCTGCGCCGCCCCCGCGGACCACACGCGGCCCGAGCCCTCCCGTACCGAGGCAGCCGCCCCGCCCGACCGTCCGGCGTCCCCGTCCGGGCTGCCCGGGATGCCTCCCGTGCTCGACCCGAAGAACGTCTACGCGGCGGACCGTGCGGGAAAGCTCGCCCCGGCCGTCAGGGACTTCCCCTCCCGGATCTACGTCCCCAACACCAACTCCAACACGGTGACGGTGATCGACCCGGCGACGTACAAGGTCGTCGAGACCATTCCCGTCGGCAACCAGCCGCAGCACGTCGTGCCCTCCTGGGACCTGAAGACGCTCTGGGTCAACAACGACCTCGGGGACAGCCTCACCGCGATCGACCCGGCCACCGGGAAGGCCGGCCGGACGCTCGACGTCTCCGATCCGTACAACCTCTACTTCACCCCGAACGGCAAGTACGCCGTCGTCATGGCCTCGATGGACCGCGAGCTGGTCTTCCGTGACCCGCACAGCATGAAGGTCGCGAAGACGCTGCCGGTGGACTGCGCGGGGGTGAACCACGCGGATTTCTCTGCGGACGGACGCTACTTCATCGTCTCCTGCGAGTTCTCCGGTGAGCTGCTCAAGGTCGACACGGAGAAGATGAAGGTCGTCGGACAGCAGCGGCTGCCGATGCAGGGAGCGATGCCGCAGGACGTCAAACTCTCCCCGGACGGCTCGACGTTCTACATCGCCGACATGATGGCGCACGGCATGTGGGTGCTGGACGGCAAGGCGTTCACCACCCCGAGGCTGCTGCCGACCGGCAAGGGCGCCCACGGCCTCTACGTCAGCCGGGACTCCAGGAAGATGTACATCTCCAACCGGGGCGAGGGCTCCGTGTCCGTCTTCGACTTCGCCGGGAAGGAGCTCACCGCGAAGTGGCACCTCCCCGGCGGCGGCAGCCCCGACATGGGTGGTGTGTCGGCCGACGGCAAGGTGCTCTGGCTCTCCGGCCGCTACGACGCCGAGGTGTACGCGATCGACACCTCCAGCGGCAAGGAGCTGGCCCGGATCCCGGTCGGCAGCGGGCCGCACGGACTGGCGGTCTACCCGCAGCCGGGCCGCTACTCGCTCGGCCACACCGGCGTCTTCCGCTGACGGGCGCCGGGTCCCCGTCCGTGCGCCGTCGCCCGCCGGAGGAGCCGCTCGGACTGCCGGATAATCTGACCTTCGTCAACGACGCTTAACGAAGGGGCGGAACAGTGGCGGACATCGAGTCGGCACGCAAGGCATTCGAGCGCTTCGACCAGAACAGCGACGGCAGCATCACGGCCGCCGAGTACAAGAGCGCGATGGCGCAGCTCGGAGACCCCTACGTCACCGAGACCGTGGCGCAGGCCGTCATCAACGCCCACGACGCCAACGGTGACGGCGAGCTCACCTTCGACGAGTTCTGGGCCTCGCAGAACAAGGTCTGACCCGCACCGGGACCGGCAGCAGCCGGCCCGGCGCGGTGGGCGGCCCGGCTACCTGAGGTGGACCAGGCCGTCGGTGGTGAGGGTGGGCCGGCCCTTCGTGCCGGCCACCACGATCTTGACGGTGTGCTTGGCGGAGGCCGGCCAGGACTTCGTCCAGACGGCCTGGCGGTACGCGGCGGACGAGGACTTCAGATCCACCGTCGCGGCCTTGACGCCGTCCACATAGACGTACGCCTGCCCGGACGTCGAGGCCCGGGACACCACCCAGGCGACCGAGCGGCCGGTGAACGTCCAGCTCAGGGAGGCGTTCTTGGTCCCGCTCGTGTACGACTTGCCGCCGAGGTAGCTGGACGAGGACTTGGTGGTCCAGGTGCCGCTCCTCTTCGCCGAGGACTCCTGGAGGATGACGGGTGTACCGGCGACCGAGGCGGCCGTGCTGTTGCCCGCGAGGTCGTACGCCGTCATCTTCCAGCTCGTCGCCACGCCCGACTTCGCCGTGTGCGAGGCGCTGGTGGTCGTCGGACCGTAGGTCCTGGCCACCGGCGCGGTCAGGCGGACGTCCCTGAGCCGCACCGCGTCGGAGCCCTTCCACTTCAGGGTGAGCGGAACGGCCGTCGTGTTCACCGTGCCGGTGCGCAGCGACAGGGAGGGCTTCGTGGAGAAGGCGGGGGCGGTGCGGTCGGCGACCACGGTCGCCGCGGCCGACACGGAGGTCCTCCCCGACTGATGCGTCGCGCGCACCTGGACGGTGTGGCTGCCGACGGCCAGGGTGGCCTTGGCCGACGACGCGCTGCCCGCCGTCGAGGCGACGGACTTACCGTCCACCAGCAGCTCGTACTTCGTGACGAACACGGCGGGTGTGGTCGCCGACCAGCCGACGGTGACGTCCGCCTTGGTGTAGTACTTGTTGCCCGAAAACGCGGCGCCGGTCACCGACTTGACGGTCAGGCCCGCGACGGGACCGGCCGCGTGACCGCGGATCGTGGGCAGCTGGGCGTACAGCTTGGTGCCGGGGCACTGGGTGTTGAAGCCGTCGCGGTGCCCGGAGACCGCGTTGAAGGAGTACGACCCGCCCGCGGTGAACGTCTTCCCGGCGAAGTTGTTGCCGTTCGCGCCCGCGGTCAGAGTGGCCGTCGCCGAGGGACTGACGCCGTACTGACCGAGCTTCCACGCGGCGATCCTGGCCACCGCGGTCGTCGCGGCGGTCGCCGCGGATGTGTCGGTGTACATGCCGATGACGGCGATGCCCGCCGTCTCGCGGTTGAAGCCATAGGTGTGCGCGCCCAGCACGGCGCGGTCCACGCCACCCTTGCGGCCCTCGAAGACCGTGCCGCACTTGTCGACGAGGAAGTTGTAGCCGAGGTCCTTCCAGCCGTTCGACTGCACGTGGTAGGCGTGCAGCCCCCGGACGATCGCCGCCGAGTCTGCGCAGGAGTATGCGTTCGTCTGCGCCGTGTGGTGCACGAAGACGGCTTTCACCGTGTCCATGTAGTCCGGTGACTCGTCGTTGAGGGATTCGTCGGCGTTCCAGCCCTCCCGTGTGACGATCGGAGGTTTCGGTGCCGTGGACGGCAGGGGCGGAGGCAGTGTCGCGGTCGGTCCGGCGGTGGGGGAGGGGGACTCGCCCGGGGGCGAGGGCGAGGCGGTGCCACCGGGGTCCGTGCTCGGGGACGGGTCCACCGGGGCGCCGGTGCTCGGCTCCTCGGTCGCCGGTCCGGCCGTCTCGTCGGTGGGCGCGTCGGTGGGACCGGTCGAAGGGCTCCCGGCCGGGTCGGACGGTTCGTCCGTGGGGTCGGCCGACGGTTCGTCGACGGCGTAGGCGGCCGGCTCCGCCGCGGTCCCGGACACCTTGCCGGGGTCCACCGTGTCGAGCCGCAGGCCCTCGGGGAGCCCGGCGGATGTGCCCTTCCCGGCGGATACCCGGACCTCGACGCCGTCGGAGGGGCCGACCCAGCGGGGTTCGGTGGTGCCGCGGACCCCGGGACGGCCGGCCTCCGTACGCCCGTCGACCTCCGTGTCGATGGGCAGCCAGGCCGACCAGTCGCCGGTCCGGGCCGACCGTGTGCGAGCCTCGACGGTGCCGTCCACCTGGGCCGACGGGTCGGTCCAGGTGACGCCGAGCATGCTGAAGGGCTCGGTGCTGCCCCGGCGCAGGGATGCGTTCGCCCCGTCGCCCGACACCTTCAGGGCGTCGTGGTGCACCTCGGTCCGCGCCGGACCGGACGAGGCGCCGACGCCGTCGGGCACGTCCGAAGTGCCGGTCACCCCCTCGAACACCAGGACGCCTGCCACGGCCGCCGTCGCGACGGCAGCCGTGGCCCCTATTCTTCGCTTCACTCGCACGTGGGTCCCCGAGGATGAATGACTGCCGTGGCGGCAGTGCGGAGGATGTGACCGGACGCCGGTCGGATCTTTTTACGATCCTCGCGCATTCTTCACATCCAGTCCCGGCGTCAAGGCATCGACCTGGTCACGATCGACCAGTCCCGGGACCTCGTTGCCGGGAAGGGCTCGCCCAGGGCGGCCGGGCGCTCAGCTCTCCGGGGCGGGCGGGTAGGCGGCCTCGAAGGAGGCCCGGAAGAGGGCCTGGACCTCCTCGCGGCCGAGGCCCTCGTCACGCGCCTGGTGCAGCCATTCGTTCAGCGCGGTGCGCAGCGGCCACTCGGGGCCGGATCCCGGCTCGGCGAGGGTGCGGGTGATGAACGTTCCCGCACCCTGGCGCACTTCGGCGAGCCCCGCACGCTCCAGCTCGCGGTAGGCCTTGAGTGTGGTGTTCGGGTTGACCTTCGTGGTGGCGGCGACCTGCGCGGCCGTGGGCAGCCGGTCACCCTCCTCCAGCGCCCCCATCCGCAGGGCCTGCTCGACCTGCCGGACGATCTGGAGGTACGTCGCCACTCCGCTGCGCCGGTCGATGCGGAACACGACCACGGACATCACCTTCCGCTCGATCAGTGACACTTTACGTAGAGGATGCGTGGCGGCCCTACAGGGGACGCCGGGAGGCCCACCACAGGGCGAACGCGGTCAGCACGGCCGTGCCGGCCAGCAGGATTCCGGCGCCGGTCCACTGCATGGCGGCCATCTGGCCGTAATCGAGGTACTGGAACACGTTGTTGACGATGCCCTTCTCCTCGACGCAGGCGTTCGTGGCCTTCTCCGTCGCCTCGGCGCAGGAGCCCCATCCGTACAGCTGCCCGTCCGCGCTGCCGACCCAGCGGTCCACCTCGTACGCGTCGTCGAGGTACGCGGGCGACGCGGAGTCCAGCGGATACGTGGCCGTGCGAGGCGTGCCCAGGAGGTTCCGGTACATGCCCCAGACGCCCTGCGCGGCCACGCAGAAGGCGAAGGTCACGACCATGGAGGCGAGGACCCGGCGCAGCAGGATGCCGATCGTGAAGCCGGCCGCGGTGAGGAACAGGGCGAGTGCGGGGAGGACGGGGCCCGTGGTGTCGAAGACGGAGGGGTTCATCCAGTGGTCGGCGAGGACCGAACGGTAGGGCCGCCACCACCAGGTGAAGACCGCGGAGAGGGTCGTGCAGGCGGCCAGGGTGATCAGGAGGCACCAGCCGAGCTTGGTGACGAGCCAGCGGCGGCGTGTCACGGACTGCGTGGTGACGAGCTGTGCGGTGCCCTGCTCCTGGTCCGCGGCGATCAGGGGGGCGCCCAGGAAGACGGCGAGGATGCCGGGAAGCAGGTTCAGCAGGGAGGTGAGCCGGCCGTAGCCCTCGCCCACGACGGGCAGTGGCACGGTCTTCCCGGCCCGGTCCGCGGCGGCGAGCGTGTCGATCAGCTGGCCGCGCATGTAGACGATCCAGAGCGATCCCAGCACCACCAGGGCGAGGATGCAGAGCAGCGCGGTCCGGTGCTGTCGCAGGACCAGCCAGGTCAGTCCGCGCAGCAGCCTCGGGCGGGCGGTGCCGGCGGTCGGCGCGGCGGTCAGGGTGGTGCTCATGCGGTCCTGGTCCCCTCGGTCTCGGTCTGTGCGCCGGGTGTGTACAGCGGGGGAGCGTCCGGCGAGCGCAGATGCGCGAGCAGCACTTCCTCCAGGCTGGGCTCGGCCACCTGCCAGTCCCCGGACAGCGGACCGTCGAGCCGCACCATCGCCTGGAACTGCCGTCCCTGCACGCGCTTCTCGATGACCGTGTGGCGGGTGAGAGCGGCGGGCAGGTCCCCGTCCTCGGCCAGCCCGGTCACCAGCGCGTGCGCCGGCACCAGGGCGTCCGCGTCGCCGGCCATCCGGATCCTGCCGTCGGCCACGACCAGCAGGTAGTCGCACATGTCCTCCAGCTCGGCCACGATGTGCGAGGACATCACCACCGTGGTGCCGCGCTCGACGGCCTCGGCCATCAGCAGCGTGCCCATCTCGTCGCGGGCCAGCGGGTCGAGGTCGGCCATCGGCTCGTCGAGCAGGAGCAGATCCGGCCGCTTGCCGAAGGCGAGCGCGAGGGCGACCCGGGTGCGCTGTCCGCCGGAGAGCGTCCCGACCGAGGCGTTCATGGGTACGTCGCCCGAGCGCACGATCCGCTCCGCCGCCGCCCCGTCCCAGCCGGGGTTGAGCTCGCCGCCCATCCGCAGCGTCTCCGCCACGGTGAATCGCTTGAACATCGGTTTGTCCTGCCCGAGGAAGGCGAATCTCGGCATCACCCGAGGATCGCCCACGGGCATCCCGAACATGCGCAGTTCGCCCTGCGTCGCCGTCACCTGACGACTGGCCAGGCCCAACAGGGTGCTTTTGCCGGCACCGTTGGGGCCGACGAGGCCACAGATCCTGCCCGCCGGAAGTCGGAAGGAGCAGTCACGCAGCGCCCAGCCGCGCCGATAGCGCTTCCCCAGTGCGGTGGCCTCCAGGGCCCATGCGCCCGGACTGCCGCCCGGATCGCTCGTCTCCGTCATACGTCTCACCCAAATTCCATTAGTCAATTAATGGAATCATGGTCATCGCGGGGCGTGGGTGTCAAGCGAACTCCGGTGACCCGGGCCGCGACGGCTCACCGGGCGGAAACGAGGAAGCGGCCTCCCCCTGTGCGGGGGAGGCCGCTTCCGGTCGTGGGCGGGACTCAGACCCGCTGCAGCCACCAGATCTGCGGCTGGAGACCGTTGCAGGTCCACTGCTGGACGTCGGCCCCCGGCGTACGGGAGCCCTCGGCCACGTCGAGGCACTGACCGCTGGACCCGGAGACCAGGCGGTAGTAACCGCGGCCGACGTTCTCCACCCGCCAGTCCTGCGCCGGCTGGGCGTTGCAGTACCACTGCCGGACGTTCGCACCGGGGGTGCCGGAGCCGTTCTCCACGTCCAGACAGTGCCCGCTGTTGCGTCCGGTCAGGGTGAAGCGGCTGTCCCCGCGGGCGCGGAGCGTCCAGTCCTGCGGGCCCAGTCCGTTGCAGGTCCACTGCTGGACGTTGCCGCCCGCGGCGCGCGAGTCCGCGGCCACGTCGAGGCAGTGCCCGCTGCCGGCGTTCCGCAACCGGTAGACCGCGCCGTCCGCCACCCCGGCCGCGTCACCGCTGCCGGTGAGTGAGCCGGTGGCGACGTACGGGCGGCACACCGAGCCGTCCCAGTCGGTGGCGATCTGCAGGAGCCTGCGTCCGTCGGCCGACGGAAGCAGCGGGGAGCTGTAGTTCGGGCAGTAGTTCACCGCGGGGTCGGGCACCTGTACGGGCGACTCGATCTCGTACCAGGGGCCGGAGCCGTTCTCCGTGTTGACGAGGACCGTGCGGCCGCTGTCCGCCGAAGGGGTGCCGTCCCGGTTGAGCAGCCGCTGGCCCACCAGCAGGATCCTGCCGTTCGGACCGCCGTCCGGCGAGGGGGCCCAGGCGATGGTCGGCGCGGCGCGGAAGTACTTCCCGTCGACCGTCTCGGGCCGGGTGCCGAGTGCGGTCGGGGCACCCCAGTCCCAGCCGTCCGGGGAGGTCCGGAAGTGCACCACACACTGGTACCGGCCGCCGGGGTTGCAGATCTCGAAGCTCATGAAGTAGGTGCCGTTCGGAAGCTTGCGCACCACGGGCATGCCCGGCCGGTCCGGGGCCCAGCCGCTGGCCACGGTGGGATGGTGGCCCTGCCAGGTCACCCCGTCGTAGCTGCGTGACGCCATCAGCTTCTGGCTGTGCGCGGGGTCCGTCTCGTCGGCGTAGTGGCAGACGAGCGCACCGTCGGTGGCCACGGAGAACTCCGGCTCCCACAGTCCGCCCGCGCCGTTCGCGGTGGCGCAGGCGGAGAGGTACGACCAGGTCCGGCCCACGTCGTCGCTGCGCCAGATCCGCAGGGCCATGCGGCGGTCCTGCTCGTCCTGGCCCGCGGACGAGGCCCACAGCAGCGTGCCCGGTGCCAGGCCGCCCACCTGGCGGGGCAGCTCGAACAGGGTGGCGCAGCACAGCCCCTGGCCCGCCGCGGACTCCGGATCGGCGACCCGGCCGACCTGCCGGAAGGACGTACCGCCGTCGGTGCTCTCGTGGATGGCGCCGATGCCGTTGTTGCCGTCGAAGGTGACTGCGCTCGCCAGTACCCGCCCGTTCGCCGCGCCGCTGTGGGCGAGCCGGACCGCGCGGGGGTAGAGGCCCGTACCGGTTCCCAGGGGCGTGCCCGTGGCGGTGACGGCGGGAGGTGAGATGGCAGCCGCGGGGGAGGGGGTCCGGGCCGTGGCCGGCGCGGCCAGGGCCAGCAGCAGGCTCAGGGCCCCGGCGACGCAGAGCAGGAGCCGTCGAAGCCCGGCACGGGGAGGGGGTGCTGCAGGGCCGGCGTGCGGGTCGGCCCCCGGTGAGGTGGGTGGATGTGGTCGGTGCGTACGCATCAGGGGTTCCTCTCCTGGCGGGGGCGGGCCGCGGCGGCCCGTGGGGGTGGCCACCGACGCGGTGCGGGCATCAGCGACGCGACGGGTGGCCGGTAAGTCATGTACCTGACATGCGGACCTCCGGGCGGGCGGATTCGCCGTCAGTGCGGAAAGTACATCGATGTAAATCGGGGCTGTCCAGACTGTGGCACACCCGTGCGGGGGGCGGGAAGTGGTGGAGCGGACCCAGCTGCCTCCCGGTACGCGCCCGGGAGGCCGAGCGTCGGTCGCGAGACGGGCGGAGACGGAGCCGCCGGCCCCGCAGGGGCCTCCCGCGCGAGCCGGAACCGGCCCCTCCGCGTGTGCGGAGGGGCCGGCCGAGCCGTCGCTCAGGCATCGCCTCCCAGTGCGTCGGCGACGCCTTCGGCGAGGAGGCCGGTGTACGTGGCCGTCCACGCCTCGATCGTGGCGCGGTCCCACAGGTCGGTGGAGAACTCCACATAGCCGGAGAGCACGTCGCCCGTGGGGATCAGCCCGAAGTTGAACTCGGAGCGGGCGCCGGAGACGGTCAGGTCCTCCACCGCCGTGGTCAGGCCCGGCAGTTCGATGTCCGTCTCCAGCGAGTTCTGGTACTGGAAGCCGATCGGCAGCCGGTCGGGGACCTCGGTACCCAGTGCCGCCGTCAGGCCGGCCGCCATCGCGCGGATCGGCGCCGCGTGGTCGATCGCCTCGACCGTCCGGCGCGCCACCTGGTCGACCAGCGCGCCGAACGACCCCGCGCGGTCGCCGCGGACCCGCAGCGTGAAGGACGAGACCGTGCAGGCGGCGAGGGCCTCGAACTCCCGCCGCTCGCGGTTGGCGTAGGAGATGCCGAGCAGGACGTCGGGGTCGCCCGTCACCTTCTCGAGGAGGCGGGCCATGGCCGCCGCGGTCACCGCGAAGGGCGTCGTGCGGTGCCGGCGCGCCAGGGTCTCCACGCCCGTGCGCACGTCGTGCCCCACCGTGAACAGCACCACGTCGCCCGCTCCGCTCAGCTCCGCGGGGCGTGGCCGGTCCAGGGGCAGCGACCGGGAGAAGGAGGCACCTTCGAGCTGCCGCGCCCAGTGGCCGACCAAGCGGCTCTTGTCCTGCGTGCGGCTCCGCTCACGCTGCCAGTGTGCGTACGCGCCGGGCTGAGGTACGTTCTCGGCCAGGCCGTGCGGCTCCCCGGTGGCCGCTGCCCGGTACAGCGCGGCGAGTTCACGCAGCAGGACGGTGACCGACCAGCCGTCGCAGGACGCGTGGTGCAGGACGAAGAGCAGCACCCAGCGGTCGTTCCCCGTGCGCAGCAGACGGAGGACCGGCGCGAGTTCGGCCCGGATGTCGAAGGGGACGGCGGCTGTCCTCGCCGCTGTGCGATCCGCCTCCGCCTCCGCCTCCGCAGCCGATCCGCACTGCCCGAGCAGGTCCTCCTCGGGCAGTGCGACCGGCCGGGGGCGCAGCGCCTCCTGCTGCCACTCCCGCGTCCCCGCGCTCTCCACCAACCGGGTGCGCAACGCCTCGTGGCGGGCCACGAGTTGGGTCAGGGCCGTGCGCAGGGCCGGTACCACGAGCGCCCCCGTGAGGGTCAGGCGCATCGCCACGTTGTAGATCTGCGGCCGGGGGTGCGTCAGGTGGCGGGTGATGAAGGCGGACTGCTGGGCGGTGACCGGCGCGCGGTCGAGGACGTCACCCCCGCCCTCGTCCTCTCCGTCCCCGGGCACTCCCGCGGCCCGCGTTCCGGCCCCGCCCGTGCCGAAGTACGCCGCCATCCCGCGCAACGTGGGTTCCTCGTAGAAGCGTGCGACGGGGTACTCCTCGCCGAACTCCTCCCGCACGCTGTTGGCCAGGCGGATCGCCGTGATGGAGTGGCCGCCGAGATCGAAGAAGGAGGCCTCGCGGCCGACGGTGCCGGCGTCGATCCCGAACTCCTCGGCCCACAGGGCCCGTAGCCGCTCTTCGACGTCCGACGCCGCCGGCACGGTAGCTGCGGTCGTCGCCCGCCCGGACGGCGCCGGGACCTCCACCGAGGTGGTCAGGGACGGCTCGGGCAGCGCGGCCCGGTCCAGCTTCCCGTTGCCGGACAGCGGGAGGCCCGGCAGGACCGCCCAGGCGTGCGGCACCAGGTGGCCGGGGAGCCGCGCGGCCAGTTCCTCCGTGAGCCGGTCGGCGGTCTCCTGCTCCCGGGCCGACGCCGTGGCGGGCACGACATAGGCGGCCAGCCGGGCCTCGCCCCGCTGGTCACGGCGGGCCAGCACGACCGCTTCGGCGACGTCCGGCAGCCCGCCCAGTGTCCGCGTGACCTCCTCGGGCTCGACGCGATAGCCGCGTATCTTCACCTGGTCGTCCGACCTGCCGCGGAACATCAGGGTGCCCGACCCGTCCCAGCACACCAGGTCGCCGGTGCGGTACAGGGTCCCCTCGCCGCCGAGCGGGTCGGGGACGAAGCGCTCCGCCGTGAGGTCGGGGCGGCCCAGGTAGCCGGTGGCGACGCCGGGGCCGCCCACGTACAGCTCCCCCACTTCGCCGGCGGGCACTTCGCGGCCGTGTGCGTCGAGCACGCGCAGCGTGACGTTGTCGACGGGACGGCCGATCGGGATCGGGGCGCCCGGGCCCTCGGCGGTCGCGGGCTCCACCGTCTGGGTCGTGCACAGCACGGTCACCTCGGTGGGCCCGTAGACGTTCACCGTCTCGTAGGCGACGCCCGCGCGCGGCCGGGTGCCCAGAACGTCACCGCCGAGCAGCAGGTGCCGTAGCGGGGGCTGCCGGTCGGCCGGCAGTTCGAGGACCCCCTTGCCGAGGGCCGTCGGCAGGATCGAGAAGGTGATCCGGCGGTCCGCGTACCAGCGGGCCAGCGCGGCGGGGTCCTTGCGGGTCGTGTCGTCGGCCACGACGACCGTGGCACCGGCGGTCAGCGCGGGCCAGATCTCCAGCGCGGCCGCGTCGAAGCTCTGGCTGCACACGGCGGCGCTGCGGTCGTCCGCGGTGAACCCGAAGCGCTCGTGGTGCCACTGGCACAGGTCCACCACGGCCCGGTGCGGCAAGGCCACGCCCTTGGGGGCGCCGGTGCTGCCGGAGGTGTAGATGACGAAGCAGAGGGACTCGGGTCCCGGGGCCGCCGGGGGCTCCTGCGGTGCGGGTACCACGTCCGCGCCTGCGCGCGTGAGTGCGGCGGCGTCGACCACGGTGGTGCCAGGTGGCGCTGCCGGGGGCTCGTCACCACTCACCACGAGGATTCCGGCGCCGCTCTCCACGAGCACCGCCTCGGCCCTGGCCCTCCCCTGCCCGGGGTCCAGCGGAACGTAGCCGTGGCCCGACTTGAGGGCCGCGAGCATGGCGACGACCAGTTGCGCGCCGCGCGGCAGCCACAGCGCTACCGGCGCTCCGTCGCGGCCCTGGTCGCGCAGGACGGCCGCGAGGCGCTCGGCCCGCTCGTCCAGGTCACGGTAGGTCAGCGTCTCCTCGCCGCTGATCACGGCGGTGCGGCCGGGGGCGGCCTCGGCCCACCGCGATGCCAGGGCATGGACGGTGCTGCGGGTCCGCTGCCGGGTGCGCCCGCGCCGCCATGCGTCCGGCACCGCGGCCCCGGTGCCGGTGGCCCGCGCGAGCACGTCCCTGAACGTCCCGAAGAGCGCCTCGATCGTCGTCTCGTCGAACAGATCGGTGTTGTACTCCAGATGGCAGCGAATACCGTCCGGCCGGTCCGTGAAGTACACGCTGAGGTCGGTCAGCGCCTTGTCGGGGCCGGAGTCGAGCGGGGTCGCCCGCACCCCGGGCAGCTCGAAGCGGAACGGGTCGCCGGTCTCGAACTCGGCGAGCGTCTGGAAGACGGGGGTCCGGTCGAGCACCCGGACGGGGGCCAACTCCCGGACGACCACCTCGAACGGCACGTCCGCATGGTCGTACGCGTCCAGCGCCACCGCCCGCACCCGGTCCAGGAGCGTGACGAAGTCCGGCTGTCCGGAGAGATCGAGGCGAAGGGCCAGGGTGTTCACGAAGAAGCCGACGACGTCCTCGTACGGGGGTGTGCGGTCGGACATCGGGGTGCCGACGACGAGATCGTCCTGGCCCGTCACGCGGTGCAGGGCGGTGGCGTACCCGGTGAGCAGCGTCATGAAGAGGGTGCAGCGCCGCTCCCGGCTCAACGTGCGCACGGCTGCGGACAGTTCGGCGTCGAGAGTGTGGAAGAGGGCGTGGCCGTTCGATGTCATCACGGCGGGCCGCGGCCGGTCGGTGGGCAGTTCCAGGACGGGCAGGTCGCCGTCGAGCGCCTTCTTCCAGTACGAGAGGTCCTCCGCGGCCTTCGCGCCGTCGAGCGAGCCGAGCTGGGCACGGGCGTGGTCGGCGTAGGTCCGGGCCAGGGCGGGCAGGCCGGCGGGCGGGGCGCCCGTGAGCTCCGCGCGGTAGAGGGCGGACACGTCGCGCGCGAGCACCGCGGCCGATGCCGCGTCCATGACGATGTGGTGCAGGGACAGGACGAGGACGTGCCGCCGCTCGCCGAGCCTGACCAGGCGCGTGACGAACAGCGGTCCTTCCGCCAAGTCGAAGCGGCGCCCGCTCTCGGCCTTGAGGGTGGCGGCGACCGCGTCGTACCCGGGGTCCGTGCCGTCGACGACGGCGAAGTCCACCTCGCCCGGAGCCTGGGTGAACTGCCGTGCCTCGCCGGAGACGTCGCGGAACACCGTACGGAGCTGTCCGTGCCGGGCGGCGAGGGCGCGCAGGGCGGAGTGAAGGGCGGGCACGTCCAGGGGGCCGTCGAGCTCGATGGCCTTGACCTCGTTGTACGCGGTACGCCCCGGCAGCATCCGCTCCAGGAACCAGACACGCTGCTGGCTCGGTGACAGGGGCGCCCACGGGGCGTCGGGTGCGGGCGCCCGTCCGGCGGACGACGCGCACGCGCGGCGCAGCGAGTCGAGGTGTACGAGCCCTTCGCGCATCGCGGTGGGTTCGACACCGAAGTCGACCAGTGCCACGATCTCGTCGGCTCCCGCCGCACGCACCTCCTCGACGACCGGGCGCACGCTCTCCGGGCTGCCGATGAGAGCGCGCTGGTCGCAGTAGCGGTCATAGGCGCGCCGGAAGACGACATCCAGGTCGTCCTCGGTCATCGCCGAGAGGTCCAGCTGGTGGCCGAGGCTGTTGGCGACGCCGCCGAACAGCGACAGGGACGCCCGCATGTACCGCGACAGCGGATCGCGGGCCTCGGCGCGCGCCGTCGCGTGTTCCTCGGCGAGGTAGGTGTGCAGGAGCACGGCGACGCGTCCCGCGTCGGGATCCAGACCGTGCGCGGCGCGCGTGCGCCGGTAGAGCGCGACGTTCTCCCCGAGCTGCTCGACGCTCTGGGTCATGAGGTTGGTGACGATGCCCAGGTCGTGGCGTGCGGCCAGTTCGTAGGACGCAGGGTTGCCGACCACGGCCGTGTACATGGGCGGAGCGTCCTGGACGGGGCGCGGGAAGAGCCGCAGATCCGCCTCGCCGGCGCCGGTGGTGCGGCGTACCGGCTCTCCGAGCCACAGCTTCCGTATCTGCGCGATCTGTTCGTACATCGTCTCCTTGTGGGAGCCGAAGCGCTCGGGGAAGAAGGCGAAGTCGTTGGCGTGCCAGCCGCTGGCGCAGCCGATCCCGACCCGTCCACCGGAGAGGTTGTCGACCATCGACCACTCTTCGGCGACGCGGATCGGGTCGTGCAGCGGGAGCACGACGGAGCCCGCGTTGATGCGGACGCGTTCGGTCTCGCGGGCCAGCGCGGCGGCGAGCACGACGGGGTTGGGGAAGAGCCCGCCGAAGGAGTGGAAGTGCCGTTCGGGGATCCACAGGGAGTGGAAACCGTTGCGGTCGGCGAAGCGGGCGGTCTCCAGGATGTGGTCGTACTTGCCGTGCCTGGGGGTGGTGTCGTCCTGCGGGTAGTCGCCGAAGAAGTAGACGCCGAAGTCGAGCGGGCGCCCGGAGGGGGGCCGGCTCGCCGAGGAAGCCGGGCGGGGGGCACGCCGCGCCGTCGCGGCGGTGTTCCAGGCCATGGCCCGCGTCCTCGGCTCGTCTGCGGGAGGGGTGGCCGCCGCACGCGGCTCCGGCTGGGTGACGGCCGGCGGTGCGGCTGGCTTGGGCGGGGTGACGGCCGGCGGTGCGGCCACCGGCTTCGGCACGGCGACTCCCGGTGCCACCCTGGCCTTCGTCCGGAAGAACCCGGCGTCGCGCAGCTCCCGCAGCGAGCCCTGCACCGCGTCGGCGATGAACTCGATGTCGCCGTCGGAGTGCTCGGTGGAGAGGAAGAAGTTGCGCCACTCCCACACGTGCACCCCGCGCAGCATGAGGTGGTGGTAGAGCAGCTCCATGTCCGCGCGGTGCTCGAACCGGAACATCGAGCCGAAGTGGCGCATGCTCAGGGAGAACTCCTCGGCCTCGAAGAAGGCGTTGAGCGTCGCGGCCAGCTCGTCGGTGCGCGCGTTCAGGCGCTCCTGGAGGCGCGGGCTGTGCTCCTTGAGGTGGCTCAGCACGGCTCGGGTGGCGACCATCGACACCGGGTGCTGGATGTAGGTGCCGCCGAAGAACGTGGTGTCGGCCTCCGGGTAGCTGTCGTCCCCGTAGCTCCAGTGGCCGCCGTCGATGCCGTCCATGATGTCGGCCCGCCCCGCGATGGCCCCGATGGGGAATCCGCCGCCGAGCAGTTTGCCGTAGGTGGCGAGGTCGGGAGTGACTCCGTAGAGCTCCTGGGCGCCGCGTGGCGCGGGGCGGAAACCGGTCAGCATCTCGTCGAAGAGCAGCACGATGCCGCGGCGCCGGGTCAGTTCGCGCAGCCGGCGTACGAAGCCGGCCGGCTGGAGGGAGGGGTGGCGGCTCTGCACCGGTTCGACGACGACGGCGGCGATGTCGTCCGCCTGCTGCTCGATGAGGGCGAGGCTCTGCTCGCTTCCGTACGGCAGCACCAACAGGTCGGCGACGGCGTTCGGCGGGACGCCCGCGGACATCGGGACCGTGACCGGGTCCTCGCCGCCGGTGCGCGTGGAGCGTCCGAGAACGTTGTCGTTGTGGCCGTGGTAGGCGCCCTCGAAGGTGATGATGCGGGTGCGTCCGGTGGCGGCGCGGGCGAGGCGGATGGCGGCGGAGTTCGCCTCCGTACCGGAGTTGGCGAAGGCGACCCGCTCCATGCCGGTCAGTTCGGCGAGCAGTTCGGCGGCCTCGCCGGTCTCCACGGTGCGGGGGCCGAGCTGGATGCCGCGCGAGAGGTGCTCACGGACGGCCTCGGTGACGAAGGCGGGCTCGTGGCCGAAGAGCAGCACGCCGAAGCCCATGGTGATGTCGACGTACCGGTTCCCGTCGATGTCCTCCAGCCAGGATCCCCTGGCCCGCCGCCCCGCGATGGGGTACAGCATCTCCTTCGTGCTGCCGCGGAACCCGACCGCCGCCCGGCTGTCGGCGAGCACCCGCCGGTAGCGCTGGGCGACCTGCTTGGAGGTGGGCGTCTTGGCGTTGTAGCGGCGCACCAGGTCGTCGAGGTGCGCCCGCTGGGTCTCGGGAGAGCCGCCGCGGACCATGCCGGAGCCGCGGGACACCTCCGGGCGCGGCCCGTGCTGGGCGGGTCGCGCAGCCGCGGCCTGCTCCGGCCCGGTATCGGGCGCCCCCATCTGGATCGCTATGCGCCGCGACAGCTCGGCCATCGCGGTGAGGTCCTCGTCGACCGCCGCGGAGACGGATCCGGGGCCGCCTGTCATCGGTCCACCTGGCCGGCCCGGGCCGTCTGGGCGCTGAGCAACTGGCTCAGCTGGCCCATCAGTTGCAGCTGCATCTGGGTGAGCTGGTGGACCTGCCGCACGAGGTCCTCCAGCTCCTGGCGGGTGGCGTACCCGGTGGACGCGGCCGGGGCGGGCGGCGCCGGGGCGGGCACGAACGACACGGTGGCCGGCGCGGGCTCGCGGAACGCCGGGGCGGGCTCGGGGGCGGGTGCCGCGTACACCGTGGGCCCGGGCGCCGCCTCCTGGGCCGGCGGCTCGGGGAGCGGCTCCGGGACCGGCTCGCGGACCGGCGGTTCCGGAGCCGGCTCGAGGCGCCCGGGCGTGCCCGTCACCTCCGTCGCCCCCATCTTCCCGACGATGACCAGGGCGAGCCCCTTCGCCGTCTCCGCCTTCTCGAAGAGTTCCCGCATCGACACCTTGACCCGGTGCTCCTCCTCCAGCTCACGCAGTACGCCGATCATCTGCAGCGAGTCCGCCCCGAGATCGAAGAAGGAGGCGTCCTCGGCCACCTCGTCGGTGTCGTAGCTGAGATGCTTCGCGGTGACCTCGACGATGTGCTTGAGCACACGCCCGACCGCTGCTTCGTCCTGTGCCACTTCGGTCCCGTCTCTTGCCGGTCGTAAGGGCCGGGAGAGGTGGTTCTCCGGCCCTGTCCAGTAGTCCTTGTGCTGGAAGCGGTAGCCGGGCAGGGGGATCCTGCGGCCCGTGCCGTCCATGAAAGCCCGCCAACGGACCGGCGCCCCGGCCCTGTAGAGGCCTGCCGCCGCGTCCCAGAGCGGCTCGAGCCCGGCCCCGCGCCGCAGCGTCGGGTACACCCGGCGGCCTGCCGGCTCCCTCCGCGCGAGCCCGCTGAGGGTGGTGTGCGGGCCGAGCTCCAGAAGCGTGCCCGTGGCTGTGTGCGACGTGCCGATCTCCCGCAGCGCGTCGGCGAATCTCACCGGTTCGCGGGCCTGCCGCACGAGGTGGTCGGGGTCCGGGCGCCAGCCCGCGGGGCGGGTCCGTCCGTCCAGGGTGCTCACGAAGGGCACGACGCACGGCGTGAGTTCGACCTCGGCGCACAGCTCGTGGAGTCCCGCCGAGACGGGGTCCATCAGCGCCGTGTGAAACGCGTGCCCCACCGGAAGCCGCCGAGCCGCTATTCCGCGCCCGGACAGGAGCGCTGTGAGACGTTCCACGGCGGCGGTCCCTCCCGCGAGCACCTGACTGCGGGGGCCGTTGACGACGGCGAGTTCCACGCCGGGCACCTCGGCGGCGAGCTCCCGCGCCGCACGTTCCTCCAGCGGCACCGCGATCATCGCCCCCGGCGCGCAGTGGTCCCGCATCAGCCTGCCCCGCCCGGCCGTGAGACGCAGCCCGTCCTCGACGGAGAGCGCCCCGGCCGCGTGCAGCGCCGCGTACTCGCCGACGCTGTGCCCGGCCACCACGCGCGGTGTGATCCCGGCCGTGCGCCACAGCCGCACGAGTGCGCACTGCAGGGCGAAGAGCGCCGGCTGCGCCAGCTCGGTGGGCCATGGCGCCTCGGCCCCCGGCCCCTGATCCGCCGCGAGAAGCGGGGCGAGGAGGCTGTCGCCGCCGCTGAGTCCGGCGTACTGCCGCTCGCAGGCGTCGAGGACCTCGCGGACGACGGGGAATCGCTCGTGCAGCAGCCGTGCCACGCCCCCGTAGAGGCTGCCCTGCCCCGTGAAGAGGAACCCGGTACCGGCCTCGTCCGTGCCGCCCCCGTCCGGCCGCGGATCCGCGAGCCGGTCCTCGAGAGCGACCGTGAGCGCCGCCACGGTGTCGCCCCGTACCGCGAGGCGGTGCCTGCGATGGGCGCGGCCGAGCGCGAGCGTCGTCACGAGGTCCGCATGCCGCGTGCCGGGGTGGGCCCGCAGGTGGTCGCGCAGGGCCAGGGCGTTGTCGGCGAGCGCAGCCTCCGTGTGGCCCGCGACCACCAGGACACCCGGCGGCTGTGGCACCCCGGCCGGGCGGGGCGCGGGCTCGGGGGCCTCTTCGAGTACGACGTGGACATTGGTGCCGCCGACCCCGAACGAGCTGACGGAGGCTCTGCGCGGTCCGTCCCCCCGCGGCCAGGGACGTGCCGAGTCAGGGATGTAGAAGGGGCTCGCCGCGAGATCGAGGGCGGGGTTGGGGCGGCGGAAGTTGGCCATCGGAGGGATGACTCCGTGCCGGAGCACGAGCAGTGCCTTGATCATGCCGGCCAGGCCCGAGAGGACGTCGAGGTGACCGATGTTGGCCTTGACCGATCCCAGGGCGCAGTATCCGGTGCGGGCGGTGTCGGCACGGAACGCGGAGGTCGCGCCCTCGAACTCGATCGGGTCGCCCTTCAGCGTGCCCGTCCCGTGTGTCTCCAGATAGCCGATGCTGCCGGCGTCGACCCCCGCCCTGCGCAGGGCCCGCCGGATGGCGCCGCGCTGGCCGTCGGCGCTCGGCGCGGCGAACGTCCGCTTGTCGGCACCGTCGTTGTTGGCTCCCCAGCCGCGGATGACGCCGTGGATGTGATCACCGTCCGCGAGGGCCCGGTCGAGGCGCTTGAGCACGACGGCCGCGACACCCGTGCCGCCGACGGTCCCGTCCGCGTCGGCGTCGAAGGGCCGCAGACGGCCGCTCCTGGAGAGGATGGACCCCTTGACGTACTGGTAGCCGAGGACCTGGGGCACATGTACGGCGGCAGCGCCCGCGACAGCGATGTCACACTCGCCGTAGGCCACGGACTGCGCGGCCTGGTACACCGCCGTCAGTGAACTGGAGCACGCCGTCTGTACGTTGACGGCCGGTCCGGTCAGACCCAGGCGGTAGGCGGCGCGGTTGGCGGTGAAGTCGGTGAAGTTGCCGATGGTCACCTGCAGTCCGGCCACCCAGTCCGCCACGCCCTGGCCGAGGACGTTGTTCTGCAGGTAGGACTGGAGGGAGTACAGGTGGTAGCCGGTACTGGCGTAGACGCCCACCTCATGGCCGCCGGTTTCCCCGGCGCCGCCCGCGTACCCGGCGTTCTCCAGGGCGTGATGCACGCACTCGAGGAACAGCCGGTGCTGCGGGTCGGTGATGCGGGCCTCGTGCGCGCTCATCCCGAAGAAGCTCGCGTCGAACCCCGCGATGTCTTCGAGGATCCCGCTGGCCCCGACGAAATCATCGGCGCGGTACTCCGCCTCGGTCACGCCCGCCGCGGCGAGCTCGGCCTCGGTGAAGCGGCGGATACGGTCGGCGCCCTCATGGATGGTGCGCCAGAAGTCCTCCGGGGTGTCCGCGCCGGGCAGCCGGAAGGACATCCCGATGACGGCCACGGGTTCGAGCGCGGGGACGGAGCCGGGTGCGGGCACGGCCTCGGGAGCTGCGGTCATCGTGCGTCGGCCTCGCTCTCCACCGACGACGTGTCCTGTCGTGCGGCATCCTGCCGTGACGTCTCCCGGCACGCGGTGTCCTGCTGTGACGGAGGCTTGGTGCCGGCTCCTCGGCCGTGCCGCACGAGGACGACGAAGAGGGCGGCGCAGAGCACGATCGCCAGGCCGTGCAGCAGGCCCACCACGTGGATCGGGGAGTACCGGTCCAGGAGGGCGCCGCTGACCAGCATCCCGAGGCCGAAGCCGGTGTTCTCGACCGAGGCGGACAGGCCGAAGAGCCGGCCGCGCTGTTCGTCCGGCGCCGCCTGGAGCCGGGTGACGTAGGCGATCTCGGTGAGACCGTCGGCCATGCCGGCCACCAGGGCGGCCGCGACGGCGACGCCCGTGGGGAGCCCCGCGAAGACCACGATGAACGCTGCCGACATCACACAGGCCCCGATCGCGAAGGCCCGCTCTCCCGGCTCCCGCCGCCCCTCCCGTCCCGCCCAGCGCCCGCACAGTTGCTGCATGACGATGTTGCCCACGGCCCAGGTGGCCCAGAACTGGCTGATGAACGTGGCCGGATGGGACGGGTCGAGAGCGCTGGAGTACACCGGCAGGGCCACGTTGTGCGACGACGATCCGAGGCCGTCGGCGGCCCTGATCACCATCATGACCGCGATCACGGGAGCCGCCCGCAGCAGGACCAGCGCCCCGGCCCGGCGCCGCTGCTCCCGCCTGGTGGCCTTGTCGGTCGCCGCCGCGCCGTCGCCCCTGTCCGCCCTCTCCGGCCGTGTCCGGATCGGCAGTGAGAGCAGCACGCTCGCCGACACGGCGAACGAGGCCGCGTCGAGGGAGATCGCGGCGACGTAACCCAGCTGGGCGACCACGACACCCGCTGAGGCGAACCCTGCGATCATCGCCAGCGAACGCCCCGTCGCAAGAGTTGCGTTGGCGCGGAGTCGCAGTTCAGGACCGACGATCTCCGGGATGCTGCTGCGCAGGGAGACGCCCGACAGTGTCGAGCAGAAGCCGGTCACGACGGCCAGCACGTACAGGAGCCCCGCGCGCCCGCCGTCGGGAACGATCAGCAGCACCACCATGGCGACGCACTGCGTGAGATCGGCGCCGACCATCAACTTCTTGCGGTCGTAGGCCGAGACCAGCCGTCCGCTCACGAAGCCGGACAGGACGCTGGTGAGCAGGCGTACGGCCATGAAGATCCCGGCGGCCAGCGCACTTTTGGTGACGTCGTAGATGAAGACGTTGAGGGCGACCATGTTCAGGTAACTGCCGTACGCCGAAAAGCCGTTGCCCACTACGAGCAGACGAAAGTGCCTCAAGCGTGCCCCCTGATCAGCGCGTTCCGTCACTCGCCGTCGAGTGGCTGCGCCGAGTCGGCATCCACCTGCCCCGAAGTGAGCTCCACGGCCTCCGAATCGGTGACTCTACAACGCCAATAAGCCTCGAAAGCACGGAGGTTGGCTTGTTCTGTGACCTTGGGCTGCCGGTCGGTTCAGGGCGTGTCCGCCGTTCGCGCCCCTCGCGCACCGATCATGCCGAGCGAGTCGATCGCGGGCGGGGACAGCGTCGAGTGCTCCAGGCCGGACAAGGGCGTCCAGGCCGCAGCACAGGTGGAGTCGTCGGCCTTGGTGACCACGAGGGGGCCGGGCCTGAGATCGACGACGTAGAAGAGCCCCACCAGATTCCAGCTCACCCCGAGCCGGTGGGCCGCATACGTCCGCGCGTCCACCAGGTGGGCGTCGTGGAGTTCCAGGCCGGTCTCCTCGTACAGCTCGCGTTCCAGCGCCTCCCGTGGCTGCTCACCCGGATCGATTCCCCCGCCGGGCAGATGCCACAGCCCTGGCGTGAACACCGGAGAGGCGTCCGAGAGCTGTGTCAGCAGCAGGCTGTCCTGTGTCGCGGCGATGGCATACGCCGATACACGTGGACGTGACGGATCCCCCACTGTGCCCCTCCAGACATCGATTTCCGCGGCTCCGACCCGGCCGTACGGAACAACCTATCGATCACGCTCCAGGAGGGGCAGACCGCTTTCCCGTTTCGTCGGACACCGGGAGGGCCCCGGACACGAGGTCGGCCGGCCGACGCGGCGATGGAGCGACCTTGCAGGGTACGTGGTGCGTAACTTGTCGGCCGGGACGGCGGGGTGGCGTCCGCCCCTGCTGCCCTTGGCCTCCGGCCCTCGCGGCCCGACGTAGGTCAGCTCGCGCTGGCGGTCGCGCCCGACCGACACAAGAAACGGGCGCACGGCCGCAGGCGGTGGTTCAGGTGTGGTGAGGGGTGAAGAGCATGACCCAGTGGTCGTTCTCGGGGTCATGGAGCATTTCGCTGTCGAAGGCGAGCGGGCCCTTTGCCGGGTGGTTGACGTGCTTCATCGCGGAACTCCAGGCCCCGATCTCCCCCTTCTGCCAGTGGCGGTCGAACTCGGAGTTGCTGGTGGAGAGTTCGTGGAACAGAGAGCGGAGATACTCGTCTTCCCGGTAGTGGCTGAGTGCTTTGCGGAGTTCAGCGGTGGCCACCCGGGCTAGTTGTTCGGCCCCTTCGTTCCCGAGTACTTTGTCGAGTCCCGTTGCGGTGAAGGCCCGGTACGCGATGTTGCGGCCGTAGGGTCCGTCGTCGAAAAGGGGCCCGAACAGGTCTGCGGCGGTGGCGTTGAAGGCCAGCATGTCGAGCCGGCCGTCGTGGATGGTGACCGGCATGACGTCGTTCAGGCTGTCAAGCAGCTGCCGGAGACCCGGGCGGATCTCTGCGGCGGGTGCCGGTGATGGCGGGAGGCGCGCACCGGCGAGGCGAAACAGGTGGTCCCGTTCGACGTTCGAGAGCCGGAACGCTCGGGCCAGTGCGGTGAGGATCTCCCGAGACGGGCGGGCGGCGCGGCCCTGTTCGAGGCGGGTGTAGTACTCGACCGAGATGCCCGCGATGTCGGCGAGTTCCTGACGTCGCAGACCCGGGACACGCCGGTGGGACAGGGGGGAGACTCCGGGCCGAGTCCGGGGCGCTGTCTGGGAGCGGTGGTGACGCAGGTACTCGCCCAGACCTGACCGCTCATCTCCCTGCATGGATCCATTGTCCCTCCCCGTGAGGCGGGGACCCGGTCGGAACGTGGCCCTATGGGTACCAGGCTCGAGGCGATCTCCCTGACCGCCGGAGGCTGCGTCAGGGTCGGTGGTGACACAGAACGCGTACGTCGACGCTGGTCGACGCCACCGCCGACACCACCGGCCCCAGCCCAGGAGACTCCCCCATGACCACAGCCAACCGATCCCTGATCATGACCGGCGCCACCCGAGGGATCGGACTGGAGGCCGCGCGGAACGTCCTCAGACGCCGACCCGACACCCACCTGGTCGTTCTCGGACGGGCCTCCTCCGCCGCCGAGGCACTGCCGGGCCTGCGGGAGATCTCCCCACACGTCTCACACGTCGACATCGATCTGGCGAGCAAGGCCGGCGTCGCCGCCGCCGGCGCACGCCTGGAAGACCTCCTCGACTCCGGTGCCCTGCCTCCGCTGTGGGGCCTGGTCTTCAACGCGGGTGTGCACCTGTCCAACGCGTCGGAAGCCACGGTCGACGGTTACGAGCGGACCTTCGCCGTGAACGTCATGTCCACCCACCAGCTCCTGCGGCAGCTCCACCCCCACCTTCGCCCACCGGCCCGCATTGTCGTCACGGTCAGCGACGCCCACTTCGGCGACCTCCGACATACCGGAGGAACCATGCCCTCGCCCCAATGGGCCCTCCCCGACGTCTCCCGACCCGGAGCGTTCAACCGCTCAGGGAACGTCCGAGCCGGCCGCCGGGCCTACGTCACCAGCAAGCTCGGCGGTATATACCTGGTCCACGAGTGGTCCCGCCGCCTGCCCGAAAAGGTCGACATCGTCGCCTACAACCCCAGCCTCGTCATCGGAACCGGACTCGCCCGAGAAGCCGGCGGCGCGTTCCCCTTCCTGATGCGGAGAATCGTTCCGATACTGGCGGCCACACCCCTGGTAGACACCCCCGGCCCCGCGGGCAAGAAACTCGCCGACGCCATCCTCGGCGCCGTCCCCGCCCCGACCGGCGCTTACATCCACCGAACCCAAGCCATGCCGTCATCCACCGAGTCCTACAACCCCGACCGCGAACACGCCCTCTGGAATTGGCTGGAGCAACTCCCGTGGGAACAGGCCCCACGAACAATCAACTGACATACGGACAAGGGCCCCGCGCGGCGATTCCCCACCCACCGAGGTCGCGGAGGTCACTGGCCTCCCTTCGGCCGGCTGTCAAGCGCGGTGAGATGGGGGCCTTGGGCCTCACGGCCGTCTCCCGGTGGGGGATCGCACTGCTGATCCTTATCGGTGTGACCGATGTGGACCTGTCGGGTGTGTGGCTCGGCGTCTTCGCGCTCGCCTTCCTGGCGGTCCTGGCCTGCCTGCTTCTGGAGGTCGTGGTGGTGCTCTTCAACCGGCCGAAGTTCGTCGTCCCGCCCCCTGTGCGTTCCGACCCCGGCGTCTTGGCCACACGTGGCGCCCGTGGCCCCAGAGGTGACTGACGCCGTATGTCCGCGCAGAAGAAGAGTGCCGCCGTCCCGCCGCCCATCGGGCGCCGTCGGACGCGTCAAGGCACGGTCCTGGTCGGGGTGCTCGTGTTCGCGCCGTTCTTGGGGCTCGCGGTGGCGGCACTCGGAGGGTTTCACCCCGGTGTGCCACTCGTTCCATGTGGCCTTGCCGCATTCGTCGGCTTCATCCTGATCAGCGACGTGCACACGGGCCGGCCCCCCACCCGTGTAACCGGCAGCCTGCTGACCGCACGGACCCCCACCGGCATCCGGACTCTCGACCTGTCCGACATGGAGCGAGTGCGGCTGCTCACCAGCTTCTCCCGCGGCGGCGTGTCCGATCGCGTGATCCTCGTACGCGACCGGCACGGCGTCTGTATCGGTCTGCGGGAGGAGAACGACGGGCGCAGAGTGCGCCGCGCGCTGGAGGGGCGCTCGTCCCATGGCGGGCAGCCTCGCGTGAGCCGCGCGGTCCGGGCCCATCTGGGCATGACGGCCGACGGAACCGGCCGGCACACGGTCATGAGCTGGCTGGCCACGGTGGTTGGTCTCTGCTGCTATCTCGGCGTGATCACACTGCTCACCGGTCTGATCTCGCGATAGACACACGTGGCGGATCGCCCTTGCGCGGCGTCCGACGTCACCCGGCAACACCGCACGGCACCACCCGATGTGAACGCTCTCGGTCTCGTAATGCCTCGCTACCTGACGTGAACCCACTGCACCCGTACCTGAGCCAAGCCGACTCAAGAGCGCCGGGTGATCTTGCAGTAGCCAACTCCAACCGCGACCAGCGAACTCCTCGGGGACATCCCGGGGACTTTTCTGGGACTTTCACGCCTGTCCCAGAAACTTTTCGGGGACATTCAGCCAGGTAAGCAGGTAAGGCCCTGACAGCGCTGCAAGGTGCGAACGTGCTGGTCAGGGCCTACTTGCCTAGCACTCGATGATGTTCACCGCGAGCCCGCCCCGCGCCGTCTCCTTGTACTTGACGCTCATGTCCGCGCCCGTCTCCTTCATGGTCTTGATGACCTTGTCGAGGGAGACCTTGTGGCTGCCGTCGCCGCGCAGCGCCATCTTCGCCGCCGTGACCGCCTTCACCGCCGCCATTCCGTTGCGCTCGATGCAGGGGATCTGGACGAGGCCGCCGACCGGGTCGCAGGTCAGGCCCAGGTTGTGCTCCATGCCGATCTCGGCGGCGTTCTCCACCTGCTCCGGGGAGCCGCCCAGGACCTCGGCGAGGGCGCCCGCGGCCATGGAGCAGGCGGAGCCGACCTCACCCTGGCAGCCGACCTCGGCGCCGGAGATGGAGGCGTTCTCCTTGAAGAGCATGCCTATGGCGCCGGCGGCCAGCAGGAAGCGGACGACGCCGTCGTCCTTCTCGGCCTCGGTGCAGCCGCCCGCCGCGAAGTTCACCCAGTAGTGCAGGACGGCGGGGATGATGCCCGCCGCGCCGTTCGTCGGGGCGGTGACGACACGGCCCCCGGCCGCGTTCTCCTCGTTGACGGCCATCGCGTAGAGGGTGATCCACTCCATCGCGTGTGCCTGGGGGGCGCCTTCGGCACGCAGCTGCCTGGCGGTGTTCGCGGCGCGGCGGCGGACCTTCAGACCGCCGGGCAGGATGCCCTCGCGGGACATGCCGCGTGCGATGCAGGCCTGCATGACGCGCCAGATCTCCAGCAGGCCGGCCCGGATCTCGTCCTCGGTCCGCCAGGCCTTCTCGTTCTCCAGCATCAGGGAGGAGATGGACAGGCCGGTCTCCCGGGCGAGCCTCAGCAGCTCGTCGCCGGTGCGGAAGGGGTGCTTCAGGACGGTGTCGTCAGGGACGATCGGGTCCTCGCCGGCCACGGCGTCCTCGTCGACGACGAAGCCGCCGCCCACCGAGTAGTAGGTCTTCTCCAGAAGCGGGGCACCGGCACGGTCGTACGCGAAGACCGTCATCCCGTTGGCGTGGTAGGGCAGCGCCTTGCGCCGGTGCAGGACCAGCTGCTCGTCGGGGTCGAAGGGGACGTCGTGCATGCCGAGGAGACTGATGCTGCGCGAGGCGCGGATCTCCTCGACGCGGGCGTCCGCACCTTCGACGTCCACCGTCCGGGGCGACTCGCCCTCCAGGCCGAGCAGGACGGCCTTGGGCGTGCCGTGTCCGTGGCCGGTCGCGCCGAGTGAGCCGTAGAGCTCCGCCCGGATCGAGGCGGTGTGGGCCAGCAGGCCCTCGTTCTTGAGGCGGCGGGCGAACATGCGGGCCGCGCGCATCGGGCCGACCGTGTGGGAGCTGGACGGGCCGATACCGACCGAGAAGAGGTCGAAGACCGAGAGGGCCACGGGGGTACTCCTAAAGGCGTTGGTGGACGACGTTGTCCGCCGGGTGGTGCGGGACGGGCCGGGTGGGCCCGGGAGCGCGGGGCAAAGGGGTGGGGGCACCGGGCTCACTGTGTTCAGTGTGCGCGGTGCCCCCACCCTGCGTGCAAACTGCGGGTTACTTCTTGACGCCGGGGTACAGCGGGAACTTCTCGGCCAGCGCGATGACGCGGGCCTTGAGGGCGTCGGTGTCGTACGCGGGCTTCAGAGCGGCCGCGATGATCTCGGCGACCTCGGTGAAGTCCTCGGCCTGGAAGCCGCGGGTGGCCAGGGCCGGCGTACCGATCCGCAGGCCCGAGGTGACCATCGGGGGCCGCGGGTCGTTCGGGACGGCGTTCCGGTTGACCGTGATGCCCAGCTGGTGGAGCCGGTCCTCGGCCTGCTGTCCGTCGAGCTCGGAGTTGCGCAGGTCCACCAGGACCAGGTGGACGTCCGTGCCGCCGGAGAGGACGGATACGCCCACCTCGGTGACGTCCGGCTGCACCAGGCGCTCGGCGAGGATCCGGGCGCCGTCCAGGGTGCGCTGCTGGCGCTCCTTGAACTCCTCGCCCGCCGCGATCTTGAACGAGACCGCCTTGGCGGCGATCACGTGCTCCAGCGGGCCGCCCTGCTGACCGGGGAAGACCGCGGAGTTGATCTTCTTGGCGAGCTCCTGCGTCGACAGGATGACGCCACCGCGCGGACCGCCGAGGGTCTTGTGCGTGGTGGTCGTGACGACGTGGGCGTGCGGCACCGGGCTGGGGTGCAGACCGGCGGCGACCAGGCCCGCGAAGTGCGCCATGTCGACCATCAGGTAGGCGCCGACCTCGTCCGCGACGCGGCGGAACGCGGCGAAGTCCAGCTGACGGGGGTAGGCGGACCAGCCGGCCACGATGAGCTTCGGCTTCGACTCCTTGGCGAGGCGCTCGACCTCGGCCATGTCCACGACGCCGGTGTCGTCGACGTGGTACGGGACCACGTTGTAGAGCTTGCCGGAGAAGTTGATCTTCATGCCGTGGGTCAGGTGGCCGCCGTGGGCCAGGTTGAGACCCATGATCGTCTCGCCCGGCTTCAGCAGCGCGAACATCGCGGCGGCGTTGGCCTGCGCCCCGGAGTGCGGCTGGACGTTCGCGGCCTCGGCGCCGAAGAGCGCCTTGACGCGGTCGATCGCGATCTGCTCGACCACGTCGACGTGCTCGCAGCCACCGTAGTAGCGGCGGCCGGGGTAGCCCTCGGCGTACTTGTTGGTGAGGACGGAGCCCTGCGCCTCCATGACCGCGACCGGAGCGAAGTTCTCCGAGGCGATCATCTCGAGGGTGGACTGCTGGCGGTGGAGCTCGGCGTCGACGGCTGCGGCGACGTCCGGGTCCAGCTCGTGGAGGGAGGAGTTGAGAAGCGACATCAGTGGGCCCCTAAGGTCTCAGTTGCCGGAGAACGCGGTGTACTCGTCGGCGGAGAGCAGGTCGTCCGGCTCCTCCGCGACGCGTACCTTGAACAGCCAGCCGCCCTCGAAGGGGGCGGAGTTCACCAGCGACGGGTCGTCCACGACGTCCTGGTTGGCCGCGGTCACCTCGCCGGTCACCGGCGAGTACAGGTCGCTGACCGACTTGGTCGACTCCAGCTCACCGCAGGTCTCGCCCGCGGTCACCGTGTCACCGACCTCCGGGAGCTGGGCGTAGACGACGTCGCCGAGCGCGTTGGCCGCGTACTCGGTGATGCCGATCGTCGCCACGCCGTCCTCGAGGGCGGACAGCCACTCGTGCTCCTTGCTGTACCGCAGCTGCTGGGGGTTGCTCATGACCTGAATTCTCCTGTACGCGGGGGAGTGCTGATGAACGGTGGTCTTACGGTGTGAGACACGAATGCGTCACGTGCGCGGCGCGCCGTGTCGCGTACGGCGTCACTTGCGGCGCTTGTAGAACGGCAGCGCCACGACCTCGTACGGCTCGTGCGTGCCCCGGATGTCGATCCCGACACCCTCGGCGCCGGGTGCGGCGTGCGCCGCGTCCACGTACGCCATGGCGATCGGCTTGCCCAGCGTGGGCGAGGGGGCACCGGAGGTGACCTCGCCGACGACCTCACCGCCGACGACGACGGAGAAGCCCGCGCGCGGCACCCGGCGGCCCTCGGCGATCAGGCCGACGAGCTTGCGGGGCGGGGCCGCCTCGGCACGGTCCGCGGCGGCGGACAGCGCCTCGCGGCCGACGAAGTCGCCCTCCTTCTCGAACTTCACGACCCTTCCCAGACCCGCGTCGAAGGGCGTCAGCGCGGTGGTCAGCTCGTGCCCGTACAGCGGCATGCCCGCCTCGAGGCGGAGCGTGTCGCGGCAGGAGAGCCCGCAGGGGATCAGGCCGTACGGCGCGCCGGCCTCGGTCAGGGCCTTCCACAGCTGCTCGGCGTGGCCGGGGGCGACGAAGAGCTCGAAACCGTCCTCGCCGGTGTAGCCCGTACGGGCGATCAGTGCCGGGACACCGGCGACCGTTCCGGGGAGCCCGGCGTAGTACTTCAGTCCGTCCAGGTCGGCGTCCGTGACCGACTTCAGTACGGCAGGGGAGTCGGGGCCCTGGACGGCGATCAGCGCGTACGCGTCACGGTCGTCCCGCACCTCGGCGTCGAAGCCGCCGGCGCGGGCGGTGAGGGTGTCCAGGACGAGCTGGGCGTTGCCGGCGTTGGCCACCACCATGTACTCGGTGTCCGCCAGGCGGTAGACGATCAGGTCGTCCAGAATCCCGCCGTCCTCGGCGACGATCATCGTGTAGCGGGCCCTGCCCTCGCCGACGGTCGCGATGTTGCCGACCAGCGCGTAGCTCAGGAAGGCCGCGGCCTGCGGGCCCGTGACGGTGATCTCGCCCATGTGCGACAGGTCGAAGAGGCCGGCCCGGGTGCGCACGGCGTTGTGCTCGTCGCGCTCGCTGGCGTACCGCAGCGGCATGTCCCAGCCGGCGAAGTCGGTCATGGTGGCGCCCAGCGACCGGTGCAGGGCGTCGAGTGCGGTGAGACGGGGGGCGGTGCTCGGGGCAGTGCTCATGGACATGGCTCCAGGGCATGACGACAGAGGGCTGATCCCTCCCCATCTGTCATCGGAACCTGAGAGGTTCGCCGAGAGCCCCTGAAAGGGTCCTGACCGGGGTACCCCGTCAGGGTCGGCTTGCACCTTGGGTGGAGCCGCACAGCGGCCCGCTTTTCAGATATGCCTCATCCACGCGGTACGGGGCCTGAGAGATTCAAGGGAGGAACTTGCTCCTTCGGCGCCCGGCGCACACGGTGTCCGGGACTCTCCCGCGCGGATTCAAACGGCCGGTATGCAGTTGGCGGGGTCATCATCGCACGCATTGGAGGAGAGTGGGGTGTCCCGGCCCCACCGGTGCCGGGCCCGACACGTGCGGACGGAAACGGTTGTGCCGCATTGCCTTTTCTTTACACTTCTCGGGCAGGTCAGTGGGTGACTCGGCAGGGGGAAGGCGATGACGTTGCAGCGTTACGCGACTACCGCGGGGGCGGCGAGCGGTGCGATGCCTCAGCAGCCGGGCGTCCCCGCCCGGGAGACGACGGGTGGAGACGCTCCAGCGGTGCGTGATCTGCGGGGCGGAGGCGGCCGCGGTCCGGACGGCCTGGACTTCGCGGCGGGGGACGTGGTGGTGGTCTCCGGGCTCCCCGGCAGCGGGAAGTCCACGCTGATCCGGCGCGCGGTCCAGGAGCACGCGATCGACTCCCAGGACACCAGGGACCGCTGGGCGGCAGCCCTGCCCGGATTACTCCCGTACGCCGTCTACCGGCCCCTGGTGCGCGCCGCGCACTACGCCGGGCTGTGGCAGGCCCTGCGGTCGGGCGTATCCGTCGTCGTGCACGACTGCGGCACGCAGGCCTGGGTGCGGCGCTGGCTGGCGCGTGAGGCCCGGCGCCGGGGCAGCGCCCTCCACCTCCTCCTGCTCGACGTCCCCCCCGGGGTGGCCAGGCAGGGACAGCGCGAGCGGGGGCGCGGCGTGTCCGGATACGCGTTCGCCAGGCACAGGCGCGCGGTCGGCCGGCTGCTGCGCGACACCGAGAGCGGTCTGCTCCCGCCGGGATGCTCCTCGGCGGTGCTGCTCGACCGGGACACGGCGACGGCGATCGTACGGATCTCGTTCCCGGAGGCACGGCCGCCGGGGGAGTAGCTCCGTACGGGTGGTGCGGGCGGCCGAGCGGCGGTGCGGCGGGCGTCACCGTTCGCATACGCACAGTTCGCGCCCCCGTGGCCGGCTGTCCGGAATCTGGACGGTCCGGTGGGCCCGGACGCCGCTCCCGCCTGCGGAACTGCCCTCGTGGCGCGAGCCGGTCTAAGGTTTCTGCCGCACAGCATGGCGAGAAAGGGACACAGACACGTGGACATTCCGGCTCAGGCGCAGGCACCGTCGTATCCGTCCCAGGGATGGCCGGCCAACGAGTTCGAGGAAGTGCTCAGCGCCTCGCTCGGCGTGCCGGGAGCGGGCGCGCGGCTGGTCGAGGTGCTCGGCCGCAGCCATGTCTGGGTACCCCTGCCGAACGGCGGGGGCCCCGACAGCGCGGACCTCGACCTGCCGACGGTCGACATCGACGGCGGCGCGTACGTCCCCGTGTTCAGCTCGGAGGCGCAGTTCCTCCAGTGTGTCGGCTCCCACCTCTCCTTCACCGTCGCGCCCGCCCGCGAGTTCGCCCGCGGTCTGCCCCCGCAGCTCGGCATAGCCGTCAACCCGGGCGGTGCCGTGGGGGTGCCCCTGCCTCCCCCGGCCGTGGCCGAGCTCTGCCGGGCCGGCCGCACCCCGCTGGACGGCCTCGCGAGCGGCGGCCGGGTGCGGCTGTACGAACCGGACTGGAAGGAGGAGCCCGTGGACTTCCTCTCCGCGGTGTCCGCCGAGTTCCAGGAGACCGGCGTGGTGGGCACCGCGCGCCGGGTGCTGGCCAGCATCGAGGGCGACAGCCCGGTCCTCTTCGTGGGCGTCGAGTTCGCCGTGCGGGAGGCTGCGGGGCAGAGCGTGCCGCTGGACGCCCTGGGGCGCGCGCTGGGCCGGGTCCAGGTGCCCTGGCCGGTCAACCTCCTCCTGCTCGACCTGGCGCAGGACCCGGTCGGCGACTGGATGCTGGAGAAGGTGAGCCCCTTCTACCGGCGCGACGGGCACTGAGGGCACGAGCCCTCCAGTCACGTGGCGTGGAGCCGGTGTCGGGGGCGGCGCATAAGCTGGTTGGATGACTAGGCCGCCCCGTGTGCCCGGGAGTGGCGCGACAAGCACCGTGAAGCAGCGGAACAGCGGAACGAAGAGGGGCGGGACCCAGGGTGAGTGCGTCAGGCACGGGGGCGGCCGATGGGGTCTCCCCCGCTCATGGGGGTCCCCCCGCTCAAGCGAATCCGAGAGCCGGGGGAACGGTCGAGCACATGCTTCGCCAGGTGTCCCCCGGGGGCGTCGACGCCTACGAGGCGCTGCTGCGGTCCCTGACGGACGGCCAGGTCTGGATGCTGCTCTGGCACGGCACGGCGGGATCTCCGGAGGCCCAGTACGGCAACATGGAGGTCGACGGCCTGGGTTACGCCCCGTGCGTGACGTCGGCCCAGGAGCTCTCGGCCAGCGGGTGGACCAGGGCCCACGAGGTCACCACGGGCCTGGACATCGCCCGCGCCCTCTTCCCCGACCGCTGGGGCATCTGGCTGAACCCGCACGCCCCCGGCGGAGGCCTCGGCATTCCCTGGCTGGACCTGCGCCGCATCGCCACCGGGCTCGACCGGATGCCGGCGGGGCCGCTGCGGCTCTCCGAACCCGCCATCCAGATCCCGCAGTTCTACGCCCTGCTGTCGCAGAACGCCCACCGCACCCCGGCCGTCCGCGCGCTGCGCCGCGCCTGGGTGCAGCCCGCGCTCGGCGTTCCGTACCTCGCGATCGGGCTCGACCTCTACGACACGGGCCGGCCGTCCGTCGACGCGGTCCGCGCGATGATGCAGCAGTCGATCGGGGTGGTCCCCGACGGACTGCCCGTCTCCACGGTCTCGCTGTCCGACGAGTACGACCCGGTCGCCATGTGGCTGCACGCCAACGCCAGGCCGTTCTACGACCGTGAGGCACACGCCCCGGCCCCCGCGGCTCCCGGCTACGGATACCCGCCGGCGACCGGTACGGCCCCGCAGGCGTACTGAGGGGGCGTCAGCCGCCACCGAGCGCCGAGGGGTGATCGGTCAGTAGTCATGCACAGTTGGGCTTCATGTCCGCTATCGCAGATTAGTGACCGAGACGTCCGCTGAGAAAGCACAGCTGTCCGGATAACGGAAGCCCCTTGGCAGCATCACGTTTGAGCAAACATTCCCCGTCAGGTCTGGCGGGTGATCGCAAAGTGGTTGAAGACTCCCTACAGCAGGTCCTCCATGCCCGGAGAAGCCCTCTTTCAAACAGGGGTAGTTCGGTCGTGCATGGCCACATCTGTCATGTTTTGTAAGAGCCGCTACAGCGGCGGTCACAGGCCGGCCACCGTCGGCCGAGAGGGGTCTCCAGCGCAATGACGGCACCGATCGAGACCACCGGGGCGGACGTGCGGCCCGAAACGGTGCTGGAAGGCGCCGGGAGCAAGGAGATCGAGGGTCGTTCGCTCGGCCGCATCGCCTGGACTCGCTTCAAGCGGGACAAGGCGGCCATGGCCGGTGGCATCGTTGTCGTGCTGCTGATCCTCACGGCGGTGCTGTCCAAGCCGCTCCAGTCGCTCCTCGGGCTCGACCCCAACGCGTTCAACCAGAGCCTGGTCGACCCCGTGATGCTGGCGCCCAAGGGCGCCCTCGGCGGCATCAGCTGGGACCACCCCCTCGGAGTCGAGCCGCAGACCGGGCGGGACATCCTGGCGCGCATCCTCGAAGGCTCCTGGGTCTCCCTCGTGGTGGCCGTCGGCTCCACGCTGCTCTCCGTCGTCATCGGCGTCGTGATGGGCGTCGTGGCCGGGTTCTACGGCGGCTGGGTGGACAGCTTCATCAGCCGGATGATGGACACCTTCCTCGCCTTCCCGCTGCTGCTCTTCGCGATCTCCATCTCCGCCTCCCTGCAGGGTGAAGCGTTCGGAATGCAGGGGCTCACGCTGCGGATCGCGGTCCTGATCTTCGTGATCGGCTTCTTCAGCTGGCCCTACATCGGCCGCATCGTCCGCGCGCAGACCCTGTCGCTGCGTGAGCGCGAGTTCGTCGAGGCCGCCAGGTCGCTGGGCGCACGCGGCCCGTTCATCCTCTTCCGCGAGTTGCTGCCCAACCTGATCGCGCCGATCCTCGTGTACGCGACGCTGCTGATCCCCACGAACATCCTCTTCGAGGCCTCGCTGTCCTTCCTCGGCGTCGGAATCGCGCCGCCGCAGGCGTCATGGGGCGGCATGCTCACGCAGGCGGTCGACCTCTACGAGGTGGACCCGATGTTCATGGTCATCCCCGGCATGGCGATCTTCATCACCGTGCTGGCCTTCAATCTGCTGGGGGACGGGCTGCGCGACGCACTCGACCCTCGTGGCAAGTAATCGCGGCAGTGCCGCACCGGACTAGCGAGGGGGCTTTCCTCAGCATGCAGAACAGAAAGACAGCAGCGGCCATAGCCGTGGCCGTGGCGGTATCGCTCGGCGCATCGGCTTGCAGCGGCAGCGACTCGGGCGGTGACAGCAACGGCGGTGGGGGCAACGCCAAGGCGGACGCCGCCATGTCGGGCATCGTCAACGCGACCGACAAGAAGGGGGGGACGGTCACGTACGAGCACTCCAGCGGACCGGACTCCCTGGACCCGGGCAACACGTACTACGGCTGGGTGCAGAACTTCTCCCGCCTGTACGCCCGTTCCCTGGTCACCTTCAAGCCGGCCGCCGGCAAGGAGAGCCTGGAGGTCGTACCCGACCTCGCCACGAGCCTCGGCAAGGCCAGCGATGACGCCAAGACCTGGACGTACACGCTCCGCAAGGGCGTGAAGTTCGAGGACGGCACCGAGATCACCTCGAAGGACGTCAAGTACGCCGTCGAGCGCTCCAACTTCGCGCCGGAGGCACTCTCCAACGGCCCGACGTACTTCAAGGCGTACCTCGAGGGCGGCGACAAGTACAAGGGTCCGTACAAGGACAAGTCGGCCGAGGGCCTCAAGTCCATCGAGACGCCGGACGACCACACGATCGTTTTCAAGCTGAACAAGCCGTTCGCGGACATGGACTACCTCGCGGCCTTCTCGCAGACCGCTCCGGTCCCGCAGAAGTCCGACACGGGCGCCAGCTACGTCCAGAAGATGGTCTCCTCGGGTCCGTACAAGTTCTCGGCGTACGACGAGAGCAAGGGCGCGACCCTCGTCCGCAACCCGGAGTGGGACCCGAAGACGGACCCGATCCGCAAGGCTCTGCCGGACAAGGTCCAGCTGAAGCTGAACGTCAACCCCACCACGGTCGACGACCACCTCCTCAACGACGTGAGCACCGCGGACATCGCCGGTACGGGTCTGCAGTCCAAGACCCAGCCGAAGGTCCTGGTCAAGGCCTCGGAGAAGGCGAAGACGGACAACCCGTACGCCGGTGCCCTGCAGTACATGGCGCTGAACGTCAACGTGAAGCCGTTCGACAACATCGAGTGCCGCAAGGCCGTTCAGTACGCCGTCGACAAGCAGAGCCTGATCGACTCGATCGGTGGCTCGGTCAAGGGCGACCCGGCCAGCACGGTCATCCCGCCGACCGTCGCCGGATACAAGAAGTTCGACCTGTACCCCACCGAGGGCAGCAAGGGTGACGTCGCCAAGGCGAAGGAGCACCTGACCAAGTGCGGTAAGCCCAAGGGCTTCAAGACCACGCTGACGGCGCGCTCGGACCGTCCCGACGAGATCACCGCCGCCACGCAGCTCCAGGGCAGCCTGAAGGCGATCGGCATCACCGCCGAGATCAAGCAGTTCCCGTCGGACAAGTACTTCACGGACTTCGCCGGTGTCCCGGAGTGGGTCCACAAGAACAACGCGGGCATGATGATGATGCAGTGGGGCGCCGACTGGCCGACCGGCTTCGGCTTCCTGGACCAGATCGTGAACGGCTCGGCCATCAAGCCTTCCGGTGGCACGAACCTCATGGAGCTCGACGACAAGGGCGTCAACGAGGCCCTCGTCAACGGCATCGGCACCGTGGACACCACGAAGCGCAACGCCACGTGGGGCGAGGTCGACCAGAAGGTCATGGAGAGCGCTTCGCTCGTTCCCCTCGTCTACCGCAAGAACCTGCTCTACCGCCCGGACTCCGCGGCGAACGTCACGGTCACGGACGCGTACCTCGGCATGTACGACTACGTGCTGATGACGTCCACCAAGTAACACCTGTTCATCGACAGCATCCCTTGAAAGGCAGGTGAAGGCGCCGGGCCGGCGGGCGTACCCCGTCCGCCCGCCCGGCGCCGCACGGCTGTGGCTGCGTACATCATTCGACGCGTATTCGCCGCGGTGTTGCTGCTGCTGGTGGTCAGCGCAGTCACGTTCGCGATCTTCTTCCTCGTGCCCCGCCTCGGCGGGCAGACACTCGACTCGATGGCCGCCCAGTACGTGGGCAAGAGCCCCGACCCGGACGTCATCGCCGCGGTCAAGAAGAACCTGGGGCTCGACCAGCCCCTGTATCTCCAGTACTGGAACTTCGTCAAGGGCATCGTCGTCGGCGCCGAGTACCAGTTCGGCCCCGACCCCGTCACGTGCAACGCCCCGTGCTTCGGGTACTCCTTCAAGACCCACACCGAGATCTGGCCGCAGCTCGTGGACCGGGTCCCGGTCACGCTGTCGCTGGCCGTCGGTGCCGCCGTCATCTGGGTCATCTCCGGTGTGGCGATCGGCGTCCTCTCGGCGCTGAAGCGGGGCTCGTTCTTCGACCGCGTCTCCATGGGTGTCGCTCTCGCCGGCGTCTCGCTCCCCATGTTCTTCACCGGGCTCGTCGTCCTGGCGCTGTTCGGCAACGGGGAGTACGTCCCGTTCGCCGACGATCCGCTCGCGTGGGCGAGCAGCCTGGTCCTGCCGTGGTGCACACTCGCCCTGCTGTACTCCGCGCTCTACGCCCGGCTCACCCGGGCGGGCATGCTGGAGACGATGGGCGAGGACTACATCAGAACCGCGCGGGCCAAGGGCCTCAAGGAACGCAAGGTGGTCGTCAAGCACGGGCTGCGCTCGGCGCTCACCCCGCTCGTCACGATCTTCGGCATGGACTTCGCGCTGCTGCTCGGCGGCGCCGTCATCACCGAACGGGTCTTCTCCTTCCAGGGGCTGGGTGCCTTCGCCATCCAGGGCGTCACCACCGCCGACCTGCCCAAGGTGATGGGCGTGACCCTGGTCGCCGCCTTCTTCATCGTCATCTGCAACCTGCTGGTGGACCTCGTGTACGCCGCGATCGACCCCCGGGTGAGGCTCTCATGAGCGACGCAATCAAGAAGGACTCCCCGGCAGCGGAGGCCGTCCCGGCCCCGCGCTCCGGTGACGACAAGGAATTCCTGTCCGTACGCAACCTCAGCGTCCACTTCGACACCGACGACGGCCTGGTCAAGTCCGTCGACGGAGTCAGCTTCGACCTGAAGGCCGGCCAGACGCTCGGTATCGTCGGCGAGTCCGGCTCCGGCAAGTCCGTGACCTCCCTGGGGATCATGGGTCTGCACACCTCGGAGCGAGCCCGCATCGGCGGTGAGATCTGGCTCGACGGTGAGGAGCTCATCGGCGCCGGCCCCGAGCGGGTACGCCGACTGCGCGGCCAGAAGATGGCCATGATCTTCCAGGACCCGCTGTCCGCCCTGCACCCGTACTACAGCATCGGCGCGCAGATCGTCGAAGCCCACCGGGTCCACAACAAGGTCGACAAGAAGACCGCGAAGAAGCGCGCGATCGAGATGCTCGACCGCGTGGGGATCCCCGAGCCGCACCGCCGGTACGAGGACTACCCGCACCAGTTCTCCGGCGGTATGCGCCAGCGCGCCATGATCGCGATGGCCCTGGTCAACAACCCGCAGCTGCTCATCGCCGACGAGCCGACGACCGCCCTCGACGTCACCGTCCAGGCGCAGATCCTCGACCTCATCCGCGACCTGCAGAAGGAGTTCGGCTCCGCGGTCGTCATGATCACCCACGACCTCGGCGTCGTCGCCGAGATCGCCGACAACCTGCTCGTGATGTACGCGGGTCGCTGCATCGAGCGCGGCAGCGCCGAGAAGGTGTTCTACGAGCCCCAGCACCCCTACACCTGGGGTCTCCTCGGCTCGATGCCCCGCATCGACCGCGAGCAGACCGACCGGCTCATCCCGGTCAAGGGCTCGCCTCCCAGCCTCATCAACGTCCCGTCGGGCTGCGCCTTCCACCCGCGCTGCCCGTACGCCGACGTCCCGCCGGACAACATCACCCGCACCGAGCGCCCGGAGCTGCAGCAGGTCAGCGACGGGCACCACTCCGCGTGCCACATGTCGCGTGAGCAGCGCGACCGGATCTGGACCGAAGAGATTGCGCCGAAGCTGTGACTGATCTGAACAAGAAGGCTCCCGCGTCCGCCGCGGCCGGGTCGGACGGGTCCGGGTCCGAGCCGCTCCTCAAGGTCGACGGACTGGTCAAGCACTTCCCCATCACCAAGGGCGTGCTGAAGCGCAAGGTCGGCGCGGTCCAGGCCGTGGACGGGCTCACCTTCGACGTGCGCCCGGGGGAGACCCTCGGCGTCGTCGGCGAGTCGGGCTGCGGCAAGTCGACCATGGGCCGGCTCGTGACCCGGCTCCTGGAGCCGACCGGTGGCAAGGTCGAGTTCCAGGGCCACGACATCACCCACATGTCGGCGGGGCGGCTGCGGCCGATGCGCCGTGACATCCAGATGATCTTCCAGGACCCGTACGGCTCCCTCAACCCGCGCCACACGGTCGGCGGCATCGTCGGAACCCCCTTCCGGCTCCAGGGTGTCAAGCCCGAGGGCGGCGTGAAGGCGGAGGTCCAGCGGCTGCTGGAGCTGGTGGGGCTCAACCCCGAGCACTACAACCGCTATCCGCACGAGTTCTCGGGCGGCCAGCGCCAGCGCATCGGCATCGCGCGGGCGCTCGCGCTGAAGCCGAAGCTCGTCGTCGCGGACGAGCCGGTATCGGCGCTGGACGTGTCCATCCAGGCACAGGTGGTGAACCTGCTGGACGACCTCCAGGACGAGCTCGGGCTCACGTACATGATCATCGCGCACGACCTGTCGGTCATCCGCCACGTCTCGGACCGGATCGCGGTCATGTACCTCGGCAAGATCGTCGAACTCGCGGACCGCGACTCGCTGTACAGGGCGCCCATGCACCCGTACACCACGGCCCTGATGTCCGCCGTGCCGGTGCCCGACCCCCGCCGGCGAGGCGCCAAGAGCGAGCGCATCCTGCTCAAGGGCGATGTGCCGTCGCCGATCTCGCCGCCGACCGGCTGCCGCTTCCACACCCGGTGCTGGAAGGCGACGCAGGTCTGCAAGACGACCGAGCCGCCGCTGCTCCAGCTGAAGACCGGGCACCAGGTGGCGTGCCACCACCCGGAGAACGGTGAGGACCAGGCGCCGGGGGACGCGCCGCTCGTCGCGGACGTCATCACGGTGAAGTCCGTGGTTGCCGAGGAGCCGGCCGCGTCTGCCGCCCCGGAGAAGCAGGCCGAGGCGGCTGCTGAGCCGGTCGGGCCCGACGCGTCTGCGGAGGCGTCGCGGGACGTGGCCCCGGACGAGCCGGAGAAGTCCGCCGCGCCCGCCGCCGAGGACGACGGCAAGGCTTCCGCCGCACCCGCCGCCGATGACGGCAACACCTCCGCCGCACCGTCCACAGGTGTGGAGGACAAGCCCAAGGAGTAGGACCGGCACAATTGCCGGGTGCTCAACGAACTCTTCACCCCCTCCGTCCAGCATGCTCTCGACATCGTCGGAATCTTCGTCTTCGCGATCTCGGGCGCCCTGCTCGCCGTACGCAAGAACTTCGATGTCTTCGGCATCGCGGTCCTCGCCGAGGTGACAGCGCTGGGCGGAGGGATTTTCCGTGACGTCATGATCGGCGCGATCCCCCCGGCCGCCTTCACCGACCTCGGCTACTTCCTGACGCCGCTGATCGCCGCCGGCCTGGTCTTCTTCCTGCACCCGCACGTGGAGCGGATCCAGGTCGGCGTCAACGTGTTCGACGCGGCGGGGCTGGGCCTCTTCTGCGTGGCCGGCACGATCAAGGCCTACGAATACGGCCTCGGCCTCACCTCGTCCGCCGCCCTCGGGCTGGCGACCGCGGTGGGCGGCGGTGTGCTGCGTGACGTCCTGGCGAACGAGGTGCCCTCGCTGCTGCGCTGGGACCGCGACCTGTACGCCGTGCCCGCGGTCGTGGGGGCCGTGATGGTGGTGCTCTGCATCCGCTTCGAGGTGCTCAACGGCTACACGAGCGGCGCCGCCGTGGTCACGGCGTTCGTCCTGCGCCTGCTGGCGCTGCGCTTCCACTGGCGGGCACCGCGCGCCTACAACAGGCGCTCGGCGAGGGCGGAGGAGAGTCCGTCCGTCATCTGACGGCAACAAAAGCTACCGCTCAGTAATACGATCGGTGTAGCGTGCGGTCCATGGCACAGGCAACAGCGCAGGAGTCGTGCGCGGTACCCGCAGTACAGGCGACCATCGGTGACAGCGAGTTCGACCGCGACACCGCCGTCACTCTCCGCGAGGAGGGGGTCTACGACGCGGAACTCTCCGCGGGCTGGACGATCATCCGCGCCGTGAACGGCGGCTATCTGCTGGCCGTGCTCGGCCGTGCGCTCGGCGAAGCGCTCCCGCACTCCGACCCCTTCTCGGTCTCCGCGCACTACCTCACGGCCTCCGTCCCCGGGCCCGCCGTGATCCGCACCCAGATCGTCCGCACCGGCCGCACCCTCTCCACCGGAGAAGCCTCGCTCTTCCAGTTCGCACAGGACGGCACGGAGGTCGAACGCATCCGGGTGCTGGCCACCTATGGGGACCTGGACGGCCTGACCGACGAGATCCGCACGTCGGCGGAGCCGCCCGCCATCCCGCCGCTGGAGCAGTGCCTCGGAACGAGCGACGGGGCCCCGGCGATCCCCGGCAGCTCCGCGATCACCGAACGGCTGGACATCAAGCTCGACCCGGCGACGGTCGGCTGGGCCGTCGGCGCACCGTCCGGCAAGGGCGAGATGCGGGGCTGGTTCGGGCTCGCGGACGGCCGCGACGCGGACCCGCTCTCGCTGCTCCTCACCGTGGACGCCCTGCCGCCGACCTCCTTCGAGCTTGGCCTGAAGGGCTGGACGCCCACCATCGAACTCACCACGCACATCCGCTGCCGCCCGGCCCCGGGGCCGCTGCGTGTCTCCATCACCACCCGCAACCTCGCCGGCGGCTTCCTGGAGGAGGATGCGGACGTCTGGGACAGCGCCGGCCGTCTCGTCGCACAGTCCCGCCAACTGGCCCGCGCCCCGCGCTGAGCCCCGCGCTGAGCCCCGCCGACCGGCTCCGACGCGTCCGGATCGCGCCGCGCGCCCATCGGGGCCGCGGTCGCGGTCACGGAGCCGTGCGCAGAAATCGCGTGAGGGCCGCGGTGAGTTCGGCGGGTGTGTCCTCCTGGACGAGGTGTCCTGCCCCGTCGATCAGCCGCAGCTCGGCATCCGGGATCAGCTCGGCCAGTTCGTGGCCGCGGGTGACCGGGATCCAGGTGTCCTCGGTGCCCCAGCAGATCAGCACGGGCAGGTCCATCTCCCCGTAGCGGTGCTGGATCTCGTCGGTGAAGCGCTGGTCGTTCTGGGCGATCTGCCGGTAGAAGGCGGACTGCCCGGCCTCGGTGCACCAAGGGGCGACCAGCCTCTCCAGCACCGCTGGGCGCAGCCCCTGGTGGCTCGCGGAACTCACGTACTCGGTCACCAGTGCCCGGTGCAGGTCCGGCGGCAGCCCGCCGAAGACCTCGGCCTGCCCGCCGAGCAGCCGGTAGGCGGGTGAACCCCACGGGGCCAGTGCGACCGGGTCGACGAGGGCCAGACGCTCGTAGCGTGCACCGTGCAGGAGGTGGGCCCGCAGGGCCACGCAGCCTCCGAAGTCGTGGGCGGCCACGGCTGGTTCCTCCAGCCCCCAGTACTCGAGGAGCTCGGTGAGGACCCATGCCTGAGCGCGCAGCGACACGTCCTGGCCGGCGTACTGCGCGGAGGCGCCGTAGCCCGGCAGGTCCCACACGTGGACGCGGTGGTCCTGTGCCAGGCCCCGGGCGATGCCACGCCATACGTACGAGGAGAAGGGCGTGCCGTGCACCAGGACGACGGGCGGGGCCTCTTCGGGGCCGAGCGCGGCCCAGCGCACTTCGCCCGAGGAGCTGAGGAAGGTCCGGTCGAGTGTCCAGTCGCTCATGGCGCCGAGCCTACGGGCTGTCCAGCCAGTGGGTCCGGCCCAACGTGACCAGGCGCAGCCTGCGCCGTGCCACCCGCACGACCTCCTGTTCGCCCTCCGGGCCGGCGTCCAGCAGGGCCGAGGTCGTGAGCACCATGTGGTCGACGTACAACCCGCCCAGCATCAGCAGGTCGTTCCGGTCCCAGCCCGCCGACTCCGGCTCCGAGGCGAGGACGTCGGCCACCTCCTGCGCGAAGCCGCGCAACTGGGCTGCGATCGCCTCGCGGACCTGCCCGACGCCGCCGTGCTGCTCGCGGGCGATGAAGCGGAAGTGGGCCGGCTGCGCGGTGACGTGACGCGCTATCAGTCCGACGCTCCGGTCCAGCCTCTCCTCGCTGTCCCCGGTGTCGGCCAGGATCGCGCCGATCATGCCGTGCAGGCTCCCCAGGGTCTCCTCGACGAGGGCGACGCCCAGGGCCGCCGTGCCGTCGAAGTGGCGGTAGAAGGCGGTCGGAGTCACGCCCGCGGCCCGCGTCACCTCGCGCAGACCGAGGCTGCTCAGGCTCTGGTGCTCCAGCAGCCCCAGGGCGGCGTCGAGCAGTGCCTGGCGCGTTCTCAGCTTCTGGGCCTGGCGGATGCCGGTGGTGTGACTCATGCCATTCAGTAAACAACCGTTCTCCGAGCCTTGGAAGGGGTGCAGGGTCTAGACTCAGAAGTCAGTGAACAGTTGTGCTCTCAAAGCTCGCAGAAAGGGCCGGACATGCTCGTCCTCGTCGCCGCACTGCTCCTGCTGGGGGTCGTCCTCGGAGCGGTCGCGCACCTTCCGCTCCCCGTGGTCCTGACCGCCGCAGCCGTCATCGGTCTCTGGCTGGCGGTCTTCGGTGTCCGTGAACGCCTCTCCCACCGCACCCGCTGACGAAGGAGCCGCACCATGACACTCATCTCCGCACGCACCGCGACCTCCGCACGCACCGCACCGCGTGAGGGCCGTCCCGCCGCCCGGGAGGCGGACGGGCTCGCCGTCGCCTCGTTCGTGCTCGGCCTGCTCGGCCTCCTGGTGATGAACATCCTGCTGGGCCCGGTCGCCATCGTCATGGCGATCGTCGCCCTCACCCGCTCCACCGCCCGCCGGGGCCGCGCCCTCCTCGGCCTGGCCCTGGGCGTAGCCGACCTGGTGGTCCTCGCCGTCCTGGTCACGGGCAACGGCACGGTCTCCTGGAGCCTCGCCGGCTGACCTCGCGCCACGTCCCGAACGGGGTCACGCGCGCACCGACCGCCAGATACGTTCCGGCAGAACGCGCGCGGACGCGTCGAGGTCGATGTCCTCGATGCCCGACAGCGACCGCCGGGCGACAGCGACGACGGGGCCCAGGATGAGGGACTCGATCAGCGGCAGCGGGAGCGGTGCGAGCTCCCCGGAGTCGATGCCCTGTCGTATCCAGAGGCCCATCTCGGAAACCCTGGCCTCCTGGGCGTCACGCAACTCCCTGCCCCGCGCCATGCTCCTGCGGTCGGCGAGCGGGGAATGCAGGAGCAGGGCGGGCCCCCGGTGCTCCTGGACGAAGGCCAGGTAGGCCCCCACGGCGCCGGCGATGCCGGGACGCGCCCCTCCGGCGTTCTGCAGGGCTTCGGTCAGTTCACCCAGCAGCCGCTCCAGCCAGCGGTGGCCGAGGGCGCCGATCAGGCCGTCGAGGCTGCCGAAGTGGTGGTAGAGGCTGCCCAGGCTCACGCCGCTCGCCCGGATGACGGCGTTGACCGTGAGGCCCTGCTCACCCGACTCGACGAACACGCGCAGCGCGGCGTCCATGAGCAGTTCGGAGGTGACCTCGCCGCGATGCTGCTTGGGGCTCATCGGGTGACCGTCCCTCTGGTTCGTGAGGCGGGGCTCTCCGCGGTGAATTTCTAGAGTGATTTTCTAGAAGAAGCTTCCGCTTCCAGTATCCACTGGTCAGACTTCCTCAGGAACGGCAATGGTGTGTCACGGGGAGTCGGTGTGGGCGTGTTAGACCTGACGGGCAGTGGAGCCAAGCCGCTGCAGGCGGATGATCCACGGCAGATCGGCGGGATTCCGCTCGCGGGCCGGCTCGGTTCCGGTGGCATGGGGCGTGTGTACCTCGGCGTCCACGAGGGCCGGTACGTCGCCGTCAAGCAGGTGCTGCCCGCGATCGCAGGCGAGGACCTGGACTTCGTCCGGCGCTTCGGGCACGAGCTGGACAACCTCTCCCGGTTGCCCGCGGAGGCCACCGCACCGCTGCTCGCCAGCGACCGTGACGCGCGGCCCCCCTGGCTGGCGACCGCGTACGTTCCCGGGCTCACCCTGAGCGAGGCGCTCGGACTACACAAGGGCCCGCTGCCCGCGGAGACCGTCTGGCTGCTGCTGCGTGAGGCCGCCAAGGGGCTGGTCCCGGTGCACGACCTCGGAATGGTGCACCGGGACCTCAAGCCGTCCAACGTCATGCTCACGGTCGACGGCGCCACGGTCATCGACTTCGGTGTGGCCCGGGCCACCGAGCAGAGCCGGCTGACCAGAAGCGGCATGGTGGTCGGCACCCCCGCCTACATGGCCCCTGAACAGGCCACGACGCAGCGCGACCTGACCGGCGCCGCCGACGTGTTCGCGCTGGGGTCGGTCATCGCGTACGCGGCCGGCGGCAGCCCGCCGTTCGGTGAGGAGTCCGGCCCCGCCGTGCTCTACCGCATCGTGCACGAGAAGCCCGACCTCGAAGCGGTGCGGGCGCTCGACCCCGCACTCGCCGAGGTTGTCGCCGCCTGCCTCGACAAGGACGCCGAGGCCCGGCCCACGGCGTCCGAGCTGCTGCGGCGCGCCACGGAGCGCGGGCCGTTCACGGCCCCCCTGTGGCCGGACTCCATCCGCGGGAACCTCGTGGAGAAGGCCGCCTTCGCGGCCCACGTCCAGGAGATCGAACTGCCTCCGCCCGCTTCGGTGGAGACACTGCGGCTGGGACGGAAGGCCCGCCCGAAGGGTGAGCGCCGACGGCGTACTCGCGTGTTCTTCGCCGTCGTGCCGGTCGTCGTGGCCGTGGGCGGGGCGACGCTCGCCGTCCGGCTGCTGCCCTACACCTTCGACGCCGACGACCACGTGGCCGCCGGGCCGTCGGCCTCGGCCTCGGCCCCGGCCGTCCCCGGGGGCTCCTCCACGGGCTCGGGCCCGTCCGGCTCGGCGTCGCCGGGGAAGTCGCCGACCGGCGCGGAGAAGGACAAGGGCGAGCGGGAGGAGGGGGCGGACGAGGCGGCGGACGGCGCTTCCGCTCCGGCCGGGGGAGCCGACGACGCGGAGGGAGGTTCCCAGGACGGCTCCGGTGGGTCCGGGGCGTCGGACGGCTCCGGTACCTCGGGAGGGTCCAGCGCCTCGGGTGGTTCCAGCTCCGGGGGGACACCACCCGCCGGGACCCACCGGTATCGCAACGAGGGGAACGGCAAGTGCCTCGTCGCCCCGTACAACTACCTGGGCACCGGTGACTGCGAAGGGGTGGGTTCCGCCTGGGGGATCCGGCCGCTGTCCGGCGGAACCTTCGAGATCGTCCACGAGACGGGACGGAATTGCCTGAGCTCGGGGATCCTCAACGGGGGAGTCCTGCTGCTCTCGTGCAACCAGTCCGAACTGCGCCGTTGGCGCGCCGGCGCGGGAGGGATGTTCGTGAGCGTCCGCACCGGGGGCTGTCTGGAAGCGGGGAGCCAGGGCGTCACGGCGAGCCGCTGCTCGGGAAAGGCGTCCCAGCGCTGGACGGCCTTCTGAGGACAGGACGCCCCGGCCCTTCGGGGGTGCCCGGGGCCGGTCCCGCCCGTGCCGTCACGAGCGGGGACCGGGGGCGCCGGGCACCGCCCTCGGTACGCCCCGCGCCACGGGCTCGTAGAATCGTCACCACCATGGCTTACCTCGACCACGCCGCGACCACGCCGATGCTTCCGGAGGCGATCGCGGCGATGACCGCGCAGCTCGCCGTCACCGGCAACGCGTCCTCATTGCACGCCGCCGGGCGCCGGGCCCGCCGTACCGTCGAGGAGTCCAGAGAGACCCTCGCCGACGCCCTCGGCGCACGCCCCAGCGAGGTGGTCCTGACCTCCGGCGGCACCGAGGCCGACAACCTCGCCGTGAAGGGCCTCTACTGGGCCCGCCGCGACGCCGACCCCCGGCGCACCCGGGTCCTCGCCAGCCCTGTGGAGCACCACGCCGTCCTCGACGCCGTGGACTGGCTCGCCGAACACGAGGGCGCCACCGTCGAATACCTGCCGGTGGACGCGTACGGGCGGGTGTACCCACAGGCGCTGCGCGAGGCGCTCGCCCGCGACCCCGACGACGTGGCCCTGGTCACCGTGATGTGGGCCAACAACGAGATCGGCACGATCATGCCGATTCGTGAACTGGCCGAGGTGGCCGGCGAGTTCGGCGTCCCCGTGCACGCCGACGCGGTGCAGGCGTTCGGGCAGCTGGAGGTCGACTTCGCCCGTTCCGGGCTGGCTGCCATGACGGTCAGCGCGCACAAGATAGGCGGCCCGTTCGGTATCGGCGCGCTGCTGCTCGGCCGTGACCAGACCCCCGTGCCCGTCCTGCACGGCGGCGGCCAGGAGCGGCATGTGCGCTCGGGCACGCTCGACGTACCCGCCGTGGCCGCGTTCGCCGTGGCCGGCCGGCACGCCGCCGACGGCCGCGCGGAATTCGCCCGTGGGATCGGCGCGCTCCGGGACGAACTGGCCGCCGCCGTACTGAAGGCCGTCCCCGATGCCGTTCTCGGCGGCGACCCGGCCCCCGGCGGACGGCTGCCTGCCAACGCCCACTTCACCTTCCCGGGCTGCGAGGGCGACTCCCTCCTGCTGCTGCTCGACGCCCAGGGCATCGAATGCTCCACGGGATCGGCGTGCACCGCCGGCATCGCCCAGCCCAGCCATGTGCTGCTGGCCACGGGCACCGACCCCGCCCTGGCACGCGGCACGCTGCGCTTCTCGCTCGGCCACACCTCGACTCGGCAGGACGTGGAGGAACTCGCGCGGGCGATCGGCCCCGCGGTCGAGCGGGCCAGGACGGCAGGGCTCAGCTAGCCCGCACCCCGGCTGTGGACGCCGCGCGCACGAGCTTCATGTAGCGGGGCCAGTCCCAGTGCGGTCCGGGATCGGTGTGGTCCGTGCCGGGCACCTCGACGTGCCCGATGACGTGCTCGCGGTCCACCGGGATCCCGTACCGCTCGCATATCGCGGCGGTCAGCCGGGCGGAGGACTCGTACATCTGGGCCGTGAAGTCCTGCGGGCGGTCCACGAAGCCTTCGTGTTCGATGCCGACGCTGCGCTCGTTGAACGAGCGGTTGCCCGCGTGGTACGCCACGTCGAGCTCCCGGATCATCTGCGTCACCCGGCCGTTCTGTCCGACGATGTAGTGCGTCGCCGCCTGGTGCGCCGGGTCCTGGAAGACCTGGACCGCGCTGGCGTAACTGCCCTGCGTGACGTGGATGATCACCCGGTCCACGCCGTAGTCGTCGGGGCGGTCGGCCCGCCGCCAGTTCCCCTCGGAGGCCGCGATCCAGCGCGCCGGGGTGTAGTCCAGCTCACCTTCCTTGCGGGGCTTCTCCACGCCCGGCACCCGCCACCACAGGCGCCTCACCTCGTCCACCGACAGAGCGGCCGTGCCCGCCGCGGCGACCCCGCCGCCGATCAGCAGTGTGCGCCGACTGATGCCGTGGCCAGGGCTTTTCCCCGGCGACCCGGCACTCCCGTTGTTCCCCATGTGCTGCTCAACGCTTATCCGCGAGCATTCGGTTCCCGGCGCCCCGTACTCTGGACGAGCTATGACTCAGACCTCCCAGCGCCCCCTCCGTGTGCTCGCCGCCATGTCGGGCGGAGTCGACTCCGCCGTCGCGGCGGCCCGAGCCGCCGAGGCAGGCCACGACGTGACCGGTGTGCACCTCGCCCTCTCCGCGAACCCGCAGTCCTTCCGTACGGGCGCGCGCGGCTGTTGCACCATCGAGGATTCCCGGGACGCCCGCCGTGCGGCGGACGTCATCGGCATCCCGTTCTACGTCTGGGACCTTGCGGAACGCTTCCGCGAGGACGTCGTGGACGACTTCGTCGCGGAGTACGAGGCCGGGCGCACGCCCAACCCCTGCCTGCGCTGCAACGAGAAGATCAAGTTCGCCGCGCTGCTCGACAAGGCGCTGGCCCTCGGCTTCGACGCGGTCTGCACCGGCCACTACGCCACGGTCGTGCTCAAGGACGACGGCACCCGGGAGATGCACCGCGCCTCGGACATGGCCAAGGACCAGAGCTACGTCCTCGGCGTCCTGGACGAGAAGCAGCTCGCCCACGCGATGTTCCCGCTCGGTGACACCCTCACCACCAAGGACGAGATCAGGGCCGAGGCCGAGCGCCGGGGCCTCGCGGTCGCCAAGAAGCCCGACAGCCACGACATCTGCTTCATCGCCGACGGCGACACCCAGGGCTTCCTGGCCGGCCGCCTCGGCGGCCCGGCCGAGGGCGACATTCTCGACGAGTCGGGGTCCAAGGTGGGCACCCACGAGGGCGCGTTCGGCTTCACCATCGGCCAGCGCAAGGGCCTGCGCATCGGCCACCCCGCCCCCGACGGCAAGCCGCGCTACGTCCTGGACATCTCCCCGGTGAACAACACGGTGACGGTCGGCCCGGTGGAGGCCCTGGACGTCACGGCGCTGACCGCGATCAAGCCCCGCTGGTGCGGCACGGCCCCCTCCGGCCCCGGCACGTACACCGCGCAGCTCCGCGCCCACGGCGGCGAGACCGAGGTGACGGCGGAGCTGACCGACGGCACCCTGCACGTCACGTTCACCGAGCCGGTGCGCGGTGTGGCGCCCGGCCAGGCGGTCGTGCTGTACGACGGGACGCGGGTCGTCGGCTCGGCGACGATCGCGACGACGGTGCGGCGCGAGAGGGCTTCGGCGGCCGGCTGAGAACGGCCTGGCCGGCCGGGTCGCTCCCCTGCGACGACCCGGCCGAGTCACACACCCCGCCGGGACCGGCGGGGGGACGCCCCGCGAGGGCGTCCCGTCAGGCCGCCGTCCGCAGGAAGGAGCTCCTGGCGAAGAACTCCGCCAGGACCGGTGCGATCGCCTGGGGCGCCAGGTCGCGGGTCTGGCCGGTCAGTGTGCGGTGCCGCGCCCGGGGGAGCGCCGCCGCGAGGGCCAGGGCCGTCTCCCGGGCCGACGCGGTGCTGAAGCCCCCGGTCGCCACCAGCGTGCGCGCGGTGACGGACGCGAACCGTGCGGCCGGCACCGAGCCGTCACCCAGCAGGGCGTCGTCGTATGCGAGGGTGTGCGCCACCGCTTCGAGACCGGCCCAGAGCGGGGCCCGGCGCATGCGGGCGATCGTCTCGTCCGCGACTCCGGTCCGGGTCAGGTACAGCTCGACGGCGCCGCCGCGGTCACCGCTCGCCAGCAGCCGGTGCAGCAGCGCCGTGCAGCGGGACTTGTACAGCAGACCTGCGGCACCCGGGGTGTACGGCGGCTCGTAGACCGCGAGCAGGTCCACGGGCAGGCCCTCGGCCGCCGCCTCCAGGGCCAGGGCCCCGCCCGACAGCATCCCGAACAGCGAGACGCGCTCACCCGCCGCGGCCGCGACCGACGCAAGGTCCTCGATCTCCCGGCGGAGGGTGTACGGGCCGCCGTCGCCGCTCGTCCCGCGGCCCCGGCGGTCGTAGGTGACGACCGTGAAGCGCGGGGCCAGCAGAGCGGCCAAGGGCGCCTCGTCGGCGGCGGTGCTCAGGGCCCCGCCGACGAGGATCACCGGCGGCCCGTCGCCGCGGCGGCGATACGCGATCGACGTGCCGTCGCGGGAGAGAGTCTTGTCCATGTGAGGGTGGACCGCCGGGCCGCCCGGAACTCATCGCCGGTGCGAGAAAATGTTGCTGACGGTCAGTCGGGTACGACGTCCGTGGCGTAGAAGCAGAAGTGGTCCTTGATCGCGGCGACCTTCTCCTCGGGCTCCGGGTATGCCCAGACGAGGTCCGCGGCTCCGGGCAGGGACCAGTACGACGCGTCTCCCTTGAACGGACAGTGCGTACGGGTGTCCGACGTCGACAGCAGCTCCGTACGGACGTCCCCGGGCGGCAGGTAGTAGCGGTCGGGACAGCCCGTCTCGCGCAGTACCAGCGGGCGGCGGCTCTCGGCGAGCACCTGCCCGCCGTGCACCGCGCGCACATGGATGTCGGAAGGTTCGACGGTGATGGTGTGTCCTGTGATGGAGGCCATACCGGGTTCAGCCCCGTGGGGCGCCGGTTTCTTCCCGCACCGTGGACCGGTCGTACGGTGTCCGCATGAACATCTGTGTCTTCCTCTCCGCAGCCGACCTCGACGACCGCTACACCGTGCCTGCGCGCGAGTTCGCCGAACTGCTCGGCAGAGGCGGGCACACCCTGGTCTGGGGCGGGTCGGAGAGCGGGCTGATGAAGGTCGTCGCCGACGGGGTCCAGGAGTCCGGCGGGCGGCTCGTCGGGGTGTCGGTGGATTTCCTGGCGGCGAAGGCGCGGACGAACGCCGACGAGATGGTGATCGCCAAGGACCTGGCCGAGCGCAAGGCGCTGCTCCTGGAGAAGTCCGACGCGATCGTGATCATGGTCGGTGGCACGGGGACGCTCGACGAGGCCACGGAGATCCTGGAGCTGAAGAAGCACGGCAAGCACACCAAGCCCGTCGTGCTGCTGAACACCGCCGGGTTCTACGACGGCCTGCGCCAGCAGTTCCAGCGCATGGAGGACGAGGGTTTCCTGCCGTTGCCTCTCACCGAGCTGGTCTTCTTCGCCAAGGACGGCGTCGGGGCGCTGGCCTACCTGGAGGAGTCGGCCGGCCTGCGCTGACCGGGGCGCCGACCCGCAGGCCGGCCGGTCCGCGGTGACGGGACGCCGGTCACCTGCCGCAGTCGCCGGCCCGAGGCGACCGGGACGCCGTCCGGCCTGGCGGAACCGGCCGGCCTGCGGTGATGCGAGCATGAGGGCATGCCTACTCATCTCATCACCGGCGCCGGCTCCGGCATCGGCGCGGCGGTCGCCCGCCGTCTCCTGGAACGCGGCGACGAACTCGTGCTGCTGGCCAGGGACGCGGGACGCGCCAAGGAACTGGCCGCTCTCCACCCCGGGGCCCGCACGCTCGTCGGCGACCTCGGAAATCCCGACCGCCTCTCCTGGGCGTTCGGACAGCAGCCGATGCCCGAACGCCTCGACTCGCTGCTGCACATCGCGGGCGTCGTCGAACTCGGCGCGATCGGCGACCTCACCCCCAAGGCCTGGCACTTCCAGCTCAACGCCAACCTGGTCTCCCCGGCCGAACTGACGCGGCTGCTCCTGCCGCAACTGCGCGTCACCCAGGGCCACGTCGTCTTCGTGAACTCGGGCGCCGGGCTCGCGGCACACGCCGAGTGGGGCGCGTACGCCGCGAGCAAGCACGGGCTCAAGGCCCTCGCCGACTCACTGCGCCACGAGGAGCACGGCAACGGCGTCAGGGTCACCTCGGTCTACCCCGGCCGCACCGCCAGCCCCATGCAGGCCAAGGTCCACCAGCAGGAGGGCAAGGACTACGACGCCTCGCGCTGGATCGATCCGGAGTCGGTGGCCACCACGATCCTGCTGGCGCTGGATCTCCCGCGCGACGCGGAGATCAACGACCTGACGGTCCGCCCCGGCCGCTGAGAGCCCGCGCCCGGGGCCCGTAGGCTTTCCGCGTGAGCGAGAAGAGCAGGTTCAGCGCGAGTGCAGCCACCGGGATCGGGTCCATGCCGGGAGGAGACGCCCGGGAGTCGGCCAGGACCGTCACCGGGTCCTTCGCCGACGGCCAGGGCATGCCGTATCTGGCGGAGCTGCCCGCGCGGGGCCCCGGCGCGGACATGACCGGGCGGACCGTCGGCATGCTCGTCGAGATGTACGGTCACGTCGAGCCCAGCGGCTGGCGGATCAGCGACCGCCCCGGCCGCGACACCCGCCGCGCCCGTTCCTGGCTCGGCGAGGACCTCGACGCCCTGGAGGAGTTCACCCAGGGGTACGAGGGGCTGCTCAAGGTCCAGGCCGTCGGCCCCTGGACCCTCGCCGCCGGACTGGAACTGCGGGGCGGCGAGGCCATGCTCGGCGACCCCGGGGCCTGCCGCGACCTGGCGGGCTCACTGGCCGAGGGGCTGCGCTCCCACCTCGCGGAGGTACGGCGCAGGATCCCCGGCGCCGAGGTCGTGCTCCAGCTCGACGAGCCCTCCCTGACCGCCGTACTGCAGGGGCGGATCAGGTCGGCGAGCGGCTACCGCACCTACCGCGCCGTGGACCGGCAGGTCGTCGAGGGGACGCTGCGCGACCTGCTGGCGGTGAACGGTGAGAGCCCGGCCGTCGTCCACTCCTGCGCCCCGGAAGTGCCCTTCGCGCTGCTGCGCCGCGCCGGGGTGGACGCGGTCTCCTTCGACTTCACCCTGCTCACCGAGCGTGAGGAGGAGGCGATCGGCGAGGCCGTGGAAGGCGGCACCCAGCTCTTCCTCGGCATGATTCCCGGTCTCGACGCCGCCTCGGCCGCATTGTCGGACCCGGGCGGTAGCGTCAAGGAGGTCAGGACGTTGTGGAGCAGGCTGGGGCTGAACCCGGGGACTCTGAGCGAGTCCGTCGTGATCACCCCGTCCTGCGGGCTGGCGGGAGCGTCACCCGCGTACGCGCGCGCCGCGCTCGCCCACTGCGCCCGGGCCGCGAGGTCGCTCGCGGACAACCCTGAGTAACGGGCCGAAGAGTCAACGGGGCAACGGAGGAACACGCGATGGCCGGCGAACAGCAGGCGCAGCAGCTGACCGGTGTGCCGGCGGAGGTGCGGGAAGAGCACGCACTGCTCGCCGAACAGATCGAGGAGCACCGCTTCCGGTATTACGTGAAGGACCAGCCGGTCGTCGACGACGCCGAGTTCGACCGGCAGATGCGTGCGCTGGAGGCCATCGAGGGCGAGCACCCCGAGTTGCGCACACCGGACTCGCCGACCCAGAAGGTCGCGGGTCCCTACACCACGGAATTCACCTCCGTCGAGCACCGTGAGCGTCTGCTCTCCCTGGACAACGCCTTCGACGACGCCGAACTCGCGTCCTGGGCCGAGCGCGTGGCCAAGGACGTGGGCGGCGGCGGATACCACTTCCTGTGCGAGCTCAAGGTCGACGGCCTCGCGGTCAACCTCACCTACGAGCACGGCAGGCTGACCCGCGCGGCGACCCGCGGCGACGGGCGCACGGGGGAGGACATCACCCCGAACGTCCGCACGATCGCCGACATCCCGCTCCGTCTCAAGGGCGAGCGCGTCCCCGCGCTCGTCGAGATCCGCGGCGAGGTCTTCTTCCCCATGGAGGCGTTCGAGGGGCTCAACGCCCGGCTGGTCGAGGCCGGCGACAAGCCCTTCGCCAACCCGCGCAACGCGGCGGCCGGCTCACTGCGGCAGAAGGACCCGAAGGTCACCGCCACCCGCCCGCTCCACATGGTGGTGCACGGCATCGGCGCTCGTGAGGGCTTCGGCATCGACCGCCTCTCGCAGGCGTACGACCTGCTGCGGGACTGGGGCCTGCCGACCGCGAAGCACAACAAGGTGGTCGAATCCCTCGAAGAGGTGAGGGAGTTCATCGCCTACTTCGGTGAGAACCGCCAGTCCGTCGAGCACGAGATCGACGGCGTCGTCATCAAGCTCGACGAGATCCCCCTGCAGGGCCGGCTGGGCGCCACCTCGCGCGCACCGCGCTGGGCGATCGCCTGGAAGTACGCGCCGCAGGAGGTCAACACCAAGCTGGTCAACATCCGCGTCGGAGTCGGCCGTACCGGCCGGGTCACGCCGTACGCGCAGGTCCAGCCGGTCGAGGTGGCGGGATCGGAGGTCGAGTTCGCCACCCTGCACAACCAGAACGTGGTGAAGGCCAAGGGCGTTCTCATCGGCGACACGGTGGTGCTCCGCAAGGCGGGCGACGTCATCCCGGAGATCCTCGGGCCGGTCGTCGACCTGCGGGACGGCAGCGAGCGCGCGTTCGTCATGCCGTCCGAGTGCCCCGAGTGCGGGACGCCGCTGCGCCCCATGAAGGAGGCCGACATCGACCTCCGCTGCCCGAACGCCCGCTCCTGCCCAGCCCAGTTGCGGGAGCGCCTGGCCTATCTCGCCGGCCGCAAGTGCCTGGACATCGACCACTTCGGTTATGTGGCCGCCGCGGCCCTGACCAAGCCGCTGGAACCCGCCGAGCCGCCGCTGCTCGACGAGGGAGACCTCTTCGGTCTGACGGTGGAACAACTGCTGCCGATCCGGGCGTACGTCCTGGACCCGGACAGCGGGCTGCCCAAGCGCGATCCGAAGACCGGCGAGGAGAAGATCGCCACGGTGTTCGCCAACCAGCAGGGCGAGCCGAAGAAGAACGCCCTCGGCATGCTGGAGGGCATCGCGGCGGCCAGACAGGCCCCGCTCGCCAGGATCCTCACAGGGCTTTCGATCCGGCACGTGGGGCCGGTGGCCGCCGTCGAGCTGGCCCGGCAGTTCCGGTCCGTCGACCGGATCGACGAGGCCTCCGAGGAAGAGCTCGCCGCGGCGGACGGGGTGGGTCCGATCATCGCCGCTTCGGTCAAGCAGTGGTTCGCCGAGGACTGGCACCGCGAGATCCTGCGCAAATGGCGGGAGGCGGGGGTCCGCATGGAGGACGAGGGCGCGGGCGAGGACGAGGGGCCGCGGCCGCTGGAGGGACTCACCGTCGTCGTCACCGGCACGCTGACCGCCCACACCAGGGACGGCGCCAAGGACGCACTCCAGAGCCGTGGCGCGAAGGTCACCGGATCCGTCTCCAAGAAGACCTCCTTCGTGGTGGTGGGCGACAACCCGGGGTCGAAGTACGACAAGGCGATGCAGCTGAAGGTGCCCGTCCTCGACGAGGACGGCTTCGCCGTGCTCCTCGGTCAGGGGCCGGACGCGGCCCGGGAGGCCGCCGTCCCCGCCGAGGCGTGATCGAGGCGTGATCGAGGCACGATCGAGACGCCGGCCACGCGTGGGGGCAGGCCCGAGCGGGGATCAAGCGAACGGTGCGGACGAGCGGGAGCCGGGAGGCCGGTCCGGCCCGCCCGCATCACCCGACCGGCGCATATCAGACAGCGAGGGGTGTCAGTACCGCATCCGGGCAAGACCTGCAGAGCGCTGCCCGCGAGGGCCGTCGTCGGCCTACTGTTGAACGAGCACCTGTCGTGCTTGGCCGCGTCGTGGGATTCGGGCCGTGGTGGCATGGGAGCGGGGGCCACCGTGGGACATCGGCACCGCCGGCTGTGAGAGGGACGGAATGGAACCGACCGAGAGCGCGGCACCGGTGTCGCGACTGCATGGTTTCGTGGGCCTCACGTCCAACGTGGGCGCCGTCGTCGTGGCGGTCGCCACCGTGCAGCTGCTGACCGGGTTCTACCTGACGGTCCACGACGGCCGGGCGCTCTTCCCCGCGGGCACCGCCGGCTGGTCGCTCGCACTGCTCACCGGAATCGTCGTGGGCCATCTGGTCGCCCTCGGGCACGACCGCTGGTGGGGCGGCACCGGCTCCGGGGCCGCACTCACCCTCGCTGTTCTGCTGCTCTACGGCTGGGTCGCCGCCGGGCTGGTCAGCCTCGTCGTGGTGGTGCTCGTCGGTACGGCCAGGCGGCATCGCTGGTGGCCGGGGCTGCTGCACGGAGCGGTGGACATACTCGGCATCGGGGCGGCCGCCCTCGTCCTGGCCGCATTAGGCGAAGTGCCGAGCGTCGAGGCACCCTGGCGGCCACTCGACTGGGGCATCGACGCCGTACCGACCGTGCTGCTCGCCGTCGGCACGTATCTCCTCGTCACCCGCGTCCTGTTGTGGTGCGCCCGGGCGTCCCAGAGCGGCGGGTTGCCGACGGTCGCCCGCACCGCACTGCTGCGCCAGGGCCTCGTCGTGGTCGCACTGCTCGGGATCGCCCCGCTGATCTGTGTGGTGGCGTTCGCCAGGCCCGTGCTGCTGCCGCTCTTCGCCGTCCCGCTGATCGCCCTGGACTCCACGCTCTGGATCGCCCGCGCACGGGCCGAGGAGCAGCTGCGGGATCCGCTCACCGGCCTGCCCAACCGCCAGTGGCTCCTGGAACGGACATGGACGGCGCTGGAGGAGTCCGACGGCACCGGCGCCAGATCCGCGCTCGTCCTCATCGACCTCGACCGCTTCCGGGCCGTCAACGACACCCTCGGCCATCTCGCCGGGGACCGGCTCCTGCTCCAGATAGCGGAGCGGCTGCGCCTCGCACTGCCACGCGGCGCGGAAGCCGCGCGGCTCGGCGGGGACGAGTTCGCCGTCCTGCTGCCGGCGGCGGGCTCGGCCACCAGCGCCCAGCGCGTCGCCCGTCACCTTGTCGCCGAGCTCTCCTCGCCCCTCGACCTGGACGGGCTCACGCTGGTGCTGGAGGCGAGCGCCGGTGTCGCCGTCCACCCCGACCACGCGCTGGACGCCGAGGGGCTGCTCAGGCGGGCCGACGTGGCCATGTACCAGGCCAAGCGGGACCGTACGGGCGTCGAGGTGTACGAGTCCAAGCGCGACAGCAACACCCCGGACCGGCTGGGTCTGCTGGGCGATCTGCGACGCGCCCTGGACGCCAACGAGGTCGAACTCCACTACCAGCCCAAGGTCCTCTTCGACGGCCAGGTGGCCGGGCTGGAGGCGCTCGTGCGCTGGGTGCACCCGGAGCGCGGCCGGGTTCCCCCGGACGAGTTCATCGCGATCGCCGAGTCCTCCGGGCTGATGCCCCACCTCACCGAGTACGTGCTGGAGACCGCGCTGGCCCAGGTGGCCCGGTGGCGGGCCCAGGGGCTGTTCGTCCCCGTGGCGGTCAACGTCTCGCCGCGCGACGTCCACACCCCCGGCTTCGCCGGCAGTGTCGCCGCCCGGCTCGCCCGGCACGGGGTCCCCGCCGGTGCGCTGCAACTGGAGATAACCGAGCACGTGCTGCTGGAGGACCCCCAGCGGGCCGCCGACACCCTGGCGGGGCTGACCGGGCACGGCGTCAAGATGTCCCTCGACGACTTCGGCACCGGCTACTCCTCCCTCGTCCATCTGCGGAAGCTGCCGGTCAGCGAGCTCAAGATCGACCGTTCCTTCGTCGCACGGCTGGCCGTGGACCACGAGGACGCCGAGATCGTCCGCTGCACCATCGACCTGGCCCACTCGCTCGGGCTGGTCGTCGTCGCCGAGGGCGTCGAGGACGACGAGACCTGGGAGCGGCTGCGGGACCTTCACTGCGACGCGGTGCAGGGGTGGCTCGTCGCTGCCGCGATGCCGCCCCAGGAGACCACTGCCTGGCTGCGGGCGCGGGGCGAGCACGGGTGGCGGCGGCCGGCGGAGCGCGAGGCCGCGGCCGCCCCGGCGGTGGGGCCCGAGCCCGCGCCCAGGTCCGCGGGGCACGCGCTGAATCCAGGACCGGCCACCGCCTGAGTTCCGGCCGGGGTCCGGCACGACAGGGGAACGGGCACCCGGCGGCCGTTTTGTCCTCAATCGACGGCCGGGCTCCGTCCGCCCGCCGCAGGCGCCCTCGGCGACCCCATAGGATTGGGCCAAAACCACACACCAACCCCTGAGGATCGCTGCATGCCTGGCATCACGCGCGAGGAGGTCGCCCACCTCGCCCGGCTGGCGCGTCTGGAGCTGAAGGGCGAAGAGCTAGAGCACTTCGCCGGTCAGCTCGACGACATCATCGGCGCGGTCGCCCGCGTCTCCGAGGTCGCCGACCAAGACGTACCGCCGACCTCCCACCCGCTGCCGCTGACCAACGTCATGCGGGCGGACGAGGTCCGTCCGTCGCTCACCCCCGAGCAGGCGCTCTCCGGCGCCCCGGCCCAGGAGCAGCAGCGTTTCAAGGTGCCGCAGATCCTGGGGGAGGACTAACAGCCATGACGGACATCAGCACCATCATCAAGCTCACCGCGGCCCAGATCGCCGCGAGGATCGCCTCCGGCGAGCTGACGGCCGTCGAGGTCACCGAGGCCCACCTGGCCCGGATCGACGCCATCGACGAGAAGGTCCACGCCTTCCTGCACATCGACCGTGAGGGCGCGCTCGCGCAGGCCCGCGCCGTCGACGCCAAGCGCGAGGCGGGCGAGAAGCTCGGCCCGCTGGCCGGCGTCCCGCTCGCGCTCAAGGACATCTTCACCACGCAGGACATGCCGACCACCGTCGGCTCGAAGATCCTCGAGGGCTGGGTCCCGCCGTACGACGCGACCCTCACGAAGAAGCTGAGGGCGGCCGACGTCGTCATCCTCGGCAAGACCAACATGGACGAGTTCGCCATGGGGTCCTCCACCGAGAACAGCGCCTACGGCCCGACCGGAAACCCCTGGGACCTCACCCGTATCCCGGGCGGTTCCGGCGGCGGCTCCTCCGCCGCGCTGGCATCCTTCGAGGCGCCGCTGGCCATCGGCACGGACACCGGCGGTTCCATCCGCCAGCCCGCGGCCGTCACCGGCACCGTCGGAGTCAAGCCCACCTACGGCGGTGTCTCCCGGTACGGCATGGTCGCCTTCTCGTCCTCCCTGGACCAGGGCGGCCCCTGCGCCCGTACGGTCCTGGACGCGGCGCTGCTGCACGAGGTCATCGGCGGACACGACCCGCTCGACTCGACGTCCATCGACGCACCGGTCCCGCCGGTCGTCGAGGCCGCGCGCAACGGCTCCGTACAGGGCATGCGCGTCGGTGTGGTCAAGCAGTTCTCCGGCGAGGGCTACCAGGCCGGAGTGGTCCAGCGGTTCAACGAGTCGGTCGAACTGCTGAAGTCCCTCGGCGCCACGGTCGTCGAGCTGGACTGCCCCTCCTTCGACCTCGCTCTCTCGGCGTACTACCTGATCGCGCCGTCCGAGTGCTCCTCGAACCTGGCGCGCTTCGACGCCATGCGTTACGGCCTGAGGGTCGGCGACGACGGCACGCGGTCCGCCGAGGACGTCACCGCGCTCACCCGCGAGGCCGGTTTCGGCGACGAGGTCAAGCGCCGCATCATCCTGGGTACGTACGCGCTCAGCTCCGGCTACTACGACGCGTACTACGGCTCGGCCCAGAAGGTCCGCACCCTCATCACCCAGGACTTCGAGAAGGCGTTCGAGCAGGTGGACGTCATCGTCTCGCCGACGACGCCCACCACCGCCTTCCCGATCGGCGAGCGTGCCGACGACCCGATGGCGATGTACCTCGCGGACCTGTGCACCATTCCGACCAACCTGGCCGGCAACTCCGCCATGTCGCTGCCCTGCGGCCTGGCCCCGGAGGACGGCCTGCCGGTCGGGCTGCAGATCATCGCCCCCGCCATGAAGGACGACCGGCTGTACAAGGTCGGAGCCGCCGTCGAGGCCGCTTTCGTGGAAAAGTGGGGGCACCCGCTGCTTGAGGAGGCTCCGTCACTGTGAGTGCCATGGCAAAGAAGGCCAAGAACTTCAAGAAGTCCAAGTCCGGCGTGTACGTGTCGCTGGGCAGCACCGCCTTCGGCGCGCTCAGCGTCGTCAAGCAGGCGAGGATGGCCCGCCAGGACAACGACACGCTGCGGCTCATCGACGCCGCCGTATCCGCCGCCGCGATCGTGACCGGACTTGCGATCCTCTACCGCGAGCTCAAGCGTCTCGGCGACGACGACGTCCTGCTGGGCTGAGAGGGAAAGTTTCATCGTGACTGTCATCGACCTGGAGTCGTACGAGGATGCCCTCGCGACGTACGACCCCGTCATGGGCCTCGAGGTCCATGTGGAGCTCGGCACCAGGACCAAGATGTTCTGCGGCTGCTCCACCGAGCTCAAGCAGGACGCCAACTCGCAGACCTGTCCGGTCTGCCTCGGACTGCCGGGCGCGCTGCCGGTCGTCAACGAGATCGGCGTCGAGTCCGCCATCAAGATCGGGCTCGCGCTGAACTGCGAGATCGCCGAGTGGTGCCGCTTCGCCCGGAAGAACTACTTCTATCCGGACATGCCGAAGAACTTCCAGACCTCCCAGTACGACGAGCCGATCGCCTTCAACGGCTATCTGGACGTCCAGCTGGAGGACGGTGAGATCTTCCGCGTGCAGATCGAGCGCGCCCACATGGAGGAGGACACCGGGAAGTCGACGCACGTCGGCGGTGCCACCGGCCGTATCCACGGCGCCTCCCACTCGCTGCTCGACTACAACCGCGCGGGCATCCCCCTCATCGAGATCGTCACCAAGCCGATCGAGGGGGCCGGCGCACGCGCGCCCGAGGTCGCCAAGGCGTACGTCGCCGAGCTCCGCGAGCTCATCAAGGCGCTCGGCGTCTCGGAGGCCCGGATGGAGATGGGCCAGATGCGCTGCGACGTCAACCTGTCGCTGCGCCCGCACGGCCGCGAGACGTTCGGCACGCGGTCCGAGACGAAGAACGTGAACTCGCTGCGTTCCGTCGAGCGTGCCGCCCGTTTCGAGATCCAGCGCCACGCCGCGGTGCTGAACTCCGGCGGGACGATCGTGCAGGAGACCCGGCACTTCCACGAGGAGGACGGCTCCACCACGGCCGGCCGCATCAAGGACAACGCCGAGGACTACCGCTACTTCCCCGAGCCGGACCTGGTGCCGGTCGCCCCTGCCCGCGACTGGGTCGAGGAGCTCCGCAAGGGGCTCCCCGAGCTGCCCCGGCTGCGCCGCAAGCGGCTGAAGGAGGAGTGGGGTGTCAACGAGCACGACATGCAGTCCATCCTCAACGCGGGCGCGGTCGACCTGATCGTCGCCACGACCGACGTGGGCGCGCCCTCGGACCAGGCCCGCAAGTGGTGGATGGGCGAGCTCGCCCGTAACGCCAACGAGACCGGCCGCAGCCTGGACGAGCTGCCGGTCACCCCGGCGCAGGTCGCCCGGGTGGCGGAGCTCGTCGCCTCCGGCGACCTCAACGACAAGCTGGCGCGCCAGGTCCTCGAGGGTGTCCTCGCGGGCGAGGGCGACCCGGACACCGTCGTGGAGAAGCGCGGCCTGAAGGTCGTCTCCGACGAGGGCGCGCTCGGCACCGCAGTCGACGAGGCCATCGCGGCCAACGCGGCGATCGCCGACAAGATCCGCGGCGGCAAGGTCGCCGCGGCCGGAGCGCTCGTGGGCGCGGTCATGAAGGCCACCCGCGGCCAGGCGGACGCGGCCCGCGTACGTGAGCTGATCCTGGAGAGGCTCGGCGTCGAGGGCTGATCCCCGGCGCGCCCCGAAGGGGGCGGTGGAACCGCGCTGCGGTTCCACCGCCCCCTTCTCGCTGCTCGTGCCGGGGCCGGCGCCGTCACCTCCCCGGGGCGGCCGGGACTTCACCGCCATGCCGTACGGCGGTCTTCCCGCCGCCATCCGGCGTGGCTAGTTTCCCTGCCGTAGATACGGAACCGGGAGGCTCACTTGACCACGGACATGTCACGGCGGCGGCTCTTCGCGCTCGGGGGCGGCGCACTCGGCGCCGCGGCGGCGGGATCGTTCCTGCCTCCGTCGCTCCAGGCGGCGATCGCCGCGGGGCCCGCGGCCGGGCGGCCGGGTCGTGAGGGCCTGGAAGCCATCGAGCATGTGGTGATCCTGATGCAGGAGAACCGTTCCTTCGACCATTACTTCGGGACGCTGCGAGGAGTGCGCGGCTTCGCCGACCGCAACGCGATCGAACTCCCCTCCGGCGGGACCGCCTTCGAGCAGCCGGGCCCTCTGGGCACCACCGTGCTGCCGTTCCCCGTGCGCGAGGCCGCAAAGGCCCAGAAGAAGGACCTGCAGTACATCGGCGCCCTCGACCACTCGTGGAGCGGTGGCGCCAAGGCGTGGGCCGACGGCTGGATGAACGGCTGGGTCACCGCGAAGACCGCCGCGACCATGGCCTACTACGACCGCGGTGACATCCCGCTGCACTACGAACTCGCGGACACGTTCACGGTCTGCGACGCCTACCACTCCTCGATCCACAGCTCCACCAGCCCGAACCGCAACCACCTGTGGAGCGGCAGGACGGGAGACGAGGCCGACGGCAGGCGGGCCGTGGGCAACGACGCGTACGACGAGGGCACCCACCCCGGATACGACTGGGGCACCTATGCCGAGCGGCTGGAGAAGGCCGGGCGGAGCTGGAAGACGTACACCGAGTGGGAGAACTTCACCGACAACCAGATCGAGTTCTTCGCCACCTTCAAGGCCGTCGCCCGCAAGGCGCTGGCCAGGACCGGCGGGCACACGTACATGGAGTCCTTCTACGCCACCGTGCGCGAGGCGGGCGAGGGCGAGGAACGGGAGCGGCTGCTGGGCCTGCTCGACGAGGGCGTCGCCACCCTGACCCACGCCGAGCGCAGCCTGTTCGAGCGGGGGCTGCGCCGGGTCGGGACGGGCACGCTCGCCGACGAGTTCGCCCGGGACGTGGCGGCGGGCACCTTGCCCGAGGTCTCCTACCTGGTCCCCTCGGCGGTGGACTCCGAGCACCCCAGCGTCTCCTCGCCGGTGCACAGCGCGACGATCGTCTACAAGGTCCTGGACGCGCTCGGCAAGCACCCCGACGTATGGCGCCGCACCGTCGTCCTCATCAACTACGACGAGAACGACGGCTTCTTCGACCACGTGCCGCCGCCGGTCGCCCCGCCCGAGGTGACCGAGGAGCACTGGGAGGGCCGGCCCACAGGGCTGGGCGTACGGGTGCCCCTGCTGGTCGTCTCCCCCTGGTCGGTCGGCGGATACGTCTGCTCCGAGGTCTTCGACCACACCTCCGTGATCCGCCTCCTGGAGCGCTGGACCGGGGTGGAGGAACCCAACATCGGCACCTGGCGGCGCCAGGTCACCGGCGACCTCACCTCGGCCTTCGACTTCACCCGGGCACGGCGGCAGCCGAAGACGGAGATCCCCGCCGCGATACCGCCGTTCGGCGGGCGCTGGCAGCCGGAGCCGCCCGTCGTCCAGCGCATGCCCGTCCAGGAGCCGGGCACCCGCCCGGCCCGGCCCCTGCCGTACCAGCCCGACGCCCGGGCGACGCACGTGGACGGAGGGCTGCGGGTCGACCTCAGCAACACCGGCCGGTCCTCGGCGCACTTCGCCCTCTACCCCTACGCCCAGGAGTTCCCCGCTCCGCAGCACCGGGACGTCAGGGGCACGGCGCGGTGGACGGTGCCACTGAACGGTGAGGGGTACCGCTTCACGGTCACCGGCCCGAACGGCTTCCGGCGGGAGTTCGAAGGAGCGGACGCGGGAGGCGCCGAGGTCTCCTCCCGCATCGACGCCCATGAACGGGACCTGCACCTCACGCTGCGCAACGCCGGCAGGCGGACACTGACCTTCACCGTACGGCCCCTCGGATACGTCGACGAGGACGACCTGCGCGACTGGAGCCGGACCGTCAAGGTCAAGCCGGGGCGCAGCCGCACGGTCGCGCACTCGGCGGCCGACGCCCACGGCTGGTACGACCTCGTGGTGACGGCGGACGAGGAGGGCTCCTTCCGGCGCCGGCTGATGGGCCACATCGAGAACGGCAGGACGAGCGTCTCCGGCTGACGGGCGCCTCGGCTGACGGGCGGGGAGGGGACGGTGGGGGCGAGTACGGGACCGGGGCGGCGGTGAGAGGTGCCGACGGGCCGAAGAGGCGGAAGTCAAGCCGTGTGACCATCCCCACGAAAGCGGCAAAAGCCCACGAACGGCTGACAGAGTGAGGCTCTCAGGTCATGCGACTTCGCGGGATGTCCACGCATATCCCCCTACGGTCCACGAACCCCAGGAGCACGTCCGTTGGCCGCCATCGCACGCTGGTGCCTCACGCACCGCCTCGCCGCCGTCCTCATCTGGCTGGTCGCCCTCGGGGGCGTGGCCACAGCCGCGGGGTTCGCGGGGTCCGCGTACTCCAACGACTACGAGGTGCCGGGCACCGAGTCGGGCCGCGCCGGTGAGCTTCTGGAGGCCGGGTTCAAGGACCTCGGCGGTGACACCGCCACCGTCGTCTGGCACACCCCGGACTCCACCGTCCGCGACGGGGACGTCGAGCGGACGATGACCAGGACGCTGCACGCGATCGGCGCGCTGCCGGGAGTCGGCGACGTCTCCGGTCCTTACGGGGAGACGTCCCCAGGGCAGATCAGCGCCGACGGACGCACCGCCTACGCGACGGTCACCTTCGACCACAGGGCCGGTGAGATACCGCCCGGGCAGGCCCAGGCCGTCGCCGACACCGCGCAGGAAGCCGCCGGCCAGGGACTCCAGGTCGAGCTCGGCGGCACCGCTGCCGCGACCGAGGCGCCCGCCCTCCATCTGAGCGAGGCCATCGGGGTGGTGGTCGCCGCGGTCGTCCTCTTCCTCGCGTTCGGCTCGCTCGCCGCGAGCCTGCTGCCCATCGCCACCGCCCTCGTCTCCGTCGGTACGGCGTACGCGGGCATCGTGCTGCTCGGCCACATCATGACCGTCGCCGACTTCGCGCCGATGCTGGGCATGCTCATCGGGCTCGGCGTCGGCATCGACTACGCCCTCTTCATCGTCACCCGGCACCGCCGCGGACTGAGGCGAGGCCTGTCCGTACACGAAGCGGCACGGAACGCCGTGGCGACGACGGGGCGTGCCGTCGTCTTCGCCGGAGCCACCGTCTGCGTCGCCCTGCTGGGCATGCTGGTCCTGCGCCTCAGCTTCCTCAACGGCGTCGCGATCGCCGCCTCCCTCACCGTGGTGCTGACCGTCGCCGCCTCCGTGACCCTGCTTCCCGCACTGCTCTCCTTCATCGGGATGCGGGCTCTGAGCCGGAGGGAACGCGGGCGGCTCGCCGAGCACGGGCCGCAGAGCGAACGTGCCACCGGCTTCGCGGTCCGCTGGTCGGCCTTCGTCGAGCGGCGCCCCCGGCTGCTGGGAGCGGTCGCCGCCGTCCTCATGGCGGTGCTCGCGGTACCCACGCTCTCCCTGCACCTGGGCACCTCCGACCAGGGCAACAACCCCGCCACGGCCACCACCCGCCAGGCGTACGACCTGCTGGCGGACGGGTTCGGCGCGGGTGTGAACGGGCCGCTGACGATAGCCGCCCACCTCGACGGAGCCGACGACCGGCTCGCCCTGGACGGCCTGCCCGCCGAGCTGCGGGGCACCGAGGGTGTCGCCTCCGTGAGTCCGGTGACGTACAACGGCAGCGGAGACACCGCGTTCCTCACCGTGGTCCCCGAGTCCGCGCCCCAGTCGCAGCGGACCAGCGAACTCGTCGACCGGCTGCGTCACGACGTCCTGCCGCCGGTGGGTGAGAACACTTCGCTCCGGATGCACGTGGGCGGAGTCACGGCGAGTTACGACGATTTCGCGGAGATCATCATCGGCAAGCTGCCGCTCTTCGTCGGCGTGGTCGTCGGGCTCGGCTGCCTGCTCCTCCTGCTGGCGTTCCGCTCCCTCGCCATCCCTCTCAAGGCCGCCGTGATGAACGTGGCCGCCGTGGCCGCGTCCTTCGGCGTCGTCGTCGCGGTCTTCCAGTGGGGGTGGGGGAGTGAGCTGCTGGGGCTCGGCAGTGCCGGTCCCATCGAGCCGTTCCTTCCTGTGATCATGGTCTCGGTGCTCTTCGGGCTGTCGATGGACTACCAGGTCTTCCTCGTGGGCCGGATGTACGAGGAATGGCTGGAGACCGGGGACAACCACCGCTCGGTGAGCGTGGGCCTCGCGGAGACCGGCCGGGTGATCAACTCGGCCGCGGTGATCATGATCTCGGTCTTCCTCGCCTTCGTCCTCAGCGGCGACCGCGTCATCGCGATGTTCGGCATCGCGCTGGCCGCGGCCGTCGCGCTCGACGCCTTCGTCCTGCGCACCCTGCTGGTGCCCGCGCTGATGCACATGCTCGGTGGTGCGAACTGGTGGCTGCCCGGTCGGCTGGACCGGCTGATTCCGCGCATCAGCATCGAGCCACCCGACCGCCCCGCACCGCGTGCGGAGATCCCGGGGGAGCGCACCGGCGACGCCGACCGGCCCGTCACGCAGCACCTCCACTGAGCTGTCACGACGACGGAGGCGGCGCAGTCGCGCTCCTGCGACACCGGCCGTCGACCGGAGGCGGCCGTGCAGCGCCGGAGTCTGGTCACCCACGCGTCCCGGAAGCTGACCGGCCGGGCCCGTCCGTACCGCTGCAAGCGCCGGGACGAGGGGATCCGGGCGGCATGGCCCCGGAATGGCGTAGGGCACAGAGCTGAGATGATCGGTGTTAAGGAGGTTCTCATACGGGCCCCCTAGCGTGCGGCGCATGAACACCTCCCCCTCCACTCCGACCACTGACGACACCGAGAAGAAGACCTCCGACGCGACCCCCGCAGCGCCGGACGTGACCAAGAAGGCCGCCCCCGAGGAGGACGCCGTCCCGGACGGCGTCGCACCTGGCGTGACCGCGGCGGACGTGACCGCGATGGACGTGGCAGCGACCGACGCGGCCGCGGAGGACGGCCTGGAGCTGGAGCCGGGCCCCGACGCCGAAGCCACCGCTGCGGCCGGAGTCGGAGCCGGAGCCGCAGCCGTCGTGGCCGCCGGGCTCGGCATCGTCTCGCTCTCGGGCGCGTGGACCGGACGCGTCGCCGCCGAGCGCGAGACCCTGATGGGTCAGATCAAGACTTCCGGCGGCGGCAGCGCCGCCCAGCAGATCTCCGAAATCTACGGTGACGCCTGGCACACCACGGCCCTCGTCAACGGCCTCTTCGCGCTGCTCGCGCTGATCGTCGGCGTCTTCGTCCTGGTCCGGCCCGCTTTCGGCACCCCCTCCGTCATTCCGCAGGCGGGCTGGGTCCGTTCCGTCGCCGCGGCCGGCGTGGCACTCGGTGTGCTCGGCCTGCTGATCTCCGTCGCCATGTACCTCGACCTCTTCGTCGCGCTGCCGTCCGCCGCCGGGGGCTGAGGCCCGCAGCAGGTCGGCCGAGGCATCCGTCATCCGGATCCGGGGCACAGCTCGTGCCGTGCCCCGGCCGGAGGCGGCCGCGCCGGCACACCACCACCGTCCACACCCGTGGTGCGGAACCAGGCATCCGGGGGAGGCCCGGACTACCGCACCTTGAGGAGCAGGATCCGGTCGTCCCCCGACTTCACGTCGCCGCGGCCGTCCGTGTTGCTCGTGACCAGCCACAGCTTGTCGCCGCCCGCGGCGAGCACCGTGCGCAGGCGGCCGTACTTCCCTTCCAGGAACGCCTGGGGATCAGCCAACGGAGCTCCGTCCGCCTTGTCCGAGAGCGGGATCCGCCAGAGCCGCTCGCCTCGCAGTCCAGCCATCCAGATCGACCCCTCCGCGTACGCGATGCCGCTCGGGGAAGCCTCCGAGGTCTTCCACTGGGCCACCGGGTCGACGAACCCCGACTCGCCCTGCTTGCCCTCGGCATCGGGCCAGCCGTAGTTCTTGCCCGGCTCGATCAGATTCAGTTCGTCCCAGGTGTTCTGGCCGAACTCCGATGCCCAGAGCCGCTTCTCGCCGTCCCAGGCCAGACCCTGGACATTGCGGTGCCCGTACGAATAGACGAGGGAATCGGCCTCGGGATTGCCGTGCACCGGCTCGCCGTCGGGCGTCATCCGCAGGATCTTGCCCGAAGGAGACGACTTGTCCTGGGCGAGACCCGTGTCACCCGTCTCGCCCGTGCCGGCGTACAGCATGCGGTCGGGTCCGAACGCGATCCGCCCGCCGTTGTGGATGGAGCCCTTCGGGATGCCCCGGAGGATGGTGTCCGGGGCTCCCAGCTGCTGGCCTGCCGGCTTCTGCTCGTCGTAGAGCATGCGGGCGATGCGGTTGTCCGACTCGGTGGTGAAGTAGGCGTAGACCAGGTGGTCCGCGCCGAAGGTCGGGGCGACGGCGAGGCCGAGCAGGCCGCCCTCGCCCGCCGGCGCCACCCCCGGCACCGAACCCAGCAGCGTCTTCCTGCCGCTCTCGCCGTCGATCCGGGTGATCGTCGCTTCGTCACGCGAGGAGACCAGCAGATCGCCCCCCGGAAGTGCGGCGAGGCCCCAGGGGGACGCGAGGTCCTCCGTGAGCGTCTTCACCACCTCGGCCGAGCCCTTGGCCGGCGGCAGCTCCGCCGACGGGCTCGCCGGGGCCGGGGGAGTGGGCGTGCCGCTCGCCGGGTGCGAGGCGGCCCCCTCCCCGGCCGACGGGCCGTCACCGGAAGAGCAGGCGGACAGCAGGAGGGAGGCCGAGATGAGCAGGCCCACTACCCCCCTGCGCAGCGCGGGAGTTTGCACAGCACCGATCCTTTCGACGGTCGCACGACTACTGTTCTTACACCGCCACTCCGCCTCGGGTTCCCGATCTTCGCCAAATCTCCCGCGACACGGCCGGCGCCACGCGACGCAGTCGGTCCCGCACGGCGGAGTCGGTCCCGCACGCGGAGTCGGTCCACGCGGCGGAGCCGGTCCGAGGACCTACGTCAGTCCCAGGACCCACGAGCCCGCGGCAGCCCGGCTATCTCGGCCAGATCCCGGTCCGTCAGCGCCAGCCCCGCCGCACCCGCGTTCTCCACGGCCCACCGTTCCTGCTTCGCGCCGGGCACCGGCACCACATGGCGGCCCTGCCGCAGGACCCACGCCAGAGCCACCTGCGCCGGGGTCGCGCCGTGCCGCTCCGCGATCCTGCGCAGCCCCGCCACCACCGGCTGGTTGGCCGCCATCATCTCGGCGGTGAAGCGGGGATGCCTGGCCCGCGGATCATCGGGCTCGAAGCCCTGGCCGGGCTTGAGGGTGCCCGTGAGATAGCCGTTGCCCAGCGGCATCGCCGCCAGCACGCCCACACCCCGCGCCGCGCACCACGGCAGCAGGTCCTCCAGAGCCTCGGGCGACCACACGGAGAGCTCCGTCTGGACCGCGCTGACCGGAAAGACCTGCTGCACCCGCTCCAGTTGCCGGACGGTGCCGTCGTGCATCCGCGCCCCCGGCCCGCGGCCGGCCCGGGCACCCACGGCGCACAGCCCGAGCGCCCGCACCTTTCCGGCGGTCACCAGGTCCGCCATGGCGCCCCACGTCTCCTCGACCGGCACCTCGGGGTCCGCCCGGTGCAGCTGGTAGAGATCGATCACATCGGTCTGGAGCCGTCGCAGCGAGGCGTCACAGGCCCGGCGTACATAGCCGGGGCGCCCGTTGGCCACGATGTGCTGATCCCCCACCAGCAGACCGCACTTGGTGGACAGGAAGGCTTCGGACCGACGGCCCCTGAGCGCCCGTCCGACGAGCAGCTCGTTGGTGAACGGCCCGTACATGTCGGCGGTGTCGAGCAGTTGGACGCCCGCGTCCAGCGCGGCGTGCACGGTCCGCACCGAGCGGTCACCTCGCTGCTGCGACGTGCTGTAGGCCCAGCTCATCGGCATACAGCCCAGCCCGACCGCACCCACGGCGAGCGCCGCCGCACCGATAGTCCTGCGCTCCAACTCCCCGAACCCTCCCTCGGCCCCGTGATCACGGGGCCACCAGCACCCCAAAGTAACCTCTGCGGTTCCGCGCCCTTCGCATAGCCTCCTGACCATGACTTCTACATCCGGCACCGACGTATGGCTGCCTTTCGCCGCCGATGAGATCGAAGGCCTCCCCGAGGGTCTCAACTACCGTTTCTGGGACGGTGGCCGGGACTACCCGGCGGACCCCTCCGACTGCGCGTTCTATGTCGTTCCCTACATGAAGGGCCCGGAGGTCGCGGTCCGTCCGCTCAAGGGGATGCACGCGGTCCAGGTCGTCCAGACCCTCTCCGCCGGCATAGACCACGTGGAGCCGGGGCTCGGTCTGCTGCCCGCCGGAGTGCGGCTGTGCAACGCCAAGGGCGTGCACGAGGCGTCTACGGCCGAGCTCGCGCTCGCACTGGTCCTGGCCTCGCTCCGCGGATTCCCCGGCTTCGTGCACGGCCAGGACGAGGAGGAGTGGCGGTCAGGCTTCTACCCGGCACTCGCCGACAAGTCTGTTCTCGTGGTGGGCTACGGATCGATCGGCGCGGCCATCGAGGACCGGCTCGAACCCTTCGAGTGCGCGCGGGTGGTACGCGTCGCGCGCTCCGCACGGGCCACCGCACGCGGCCCCGTACACGCGATCGACGAACTTCCCACGCTGCTCCCCGAAGCCGACGTCGTCATTCTGTCCACGCCGCTGAACCCGTCCACGCAGGGGCTGGTGGGCCCGGGCTTCCTCTCCGCGATGCGGGACGGCGCCCTGCTGGTGAACGTCGCGCGGGGCGCCGTCGTCGACACCGCGGCCCTCCTGTCCGAACTCGAGTCCGGGCGGCTGCGCGCAGCGCTCGACGTGACCGACCCCGAACCGCTGCCCGGGGGCCACCCTCTCTGGCATGCTCCCAACACGCTGATCACTCCTCATGTGGGCGGCAGCACATCCGCTTTCCTGCCCAGGGCCAAGCGGCTGCTGGCCGGACAGCTCACCCGGTTCGCCGCGGGGGAGCCGGTCGGCAACCTCGTCCTCACGACCGGCTGACCACGCTCCGAAGTGTTGCGGGCGCCGTGGGGCTCCCCAACACCCCAGGTCGTCACGGAGAGTAGACGGCCTATGGCCCTGCGTGACGAGTCTGGTGTATCGTCCAGAAGAGGGCTGCGCCGTGGAAGGGACGGCGCCGGGGGGAAGCGCAACGCGAGGGGGCGACGGGCGATGTTCGGCCAATGGAGAGACGAACCGACGCGACGGGGCGGGCAGGTGAGGCCGACGGCGGCCAGGGCGCCGGGGCCTGTCCGTGGAGTTCTCCGGTGAGCGCCCTCGGGGCCCTTCTCGTCCGGCAGCCGGCTTCCGGACGGACGGCGGGGCTGCGCGCCCAACTCGTCCTCGCCGTAGTGTGCGCCGGATATGCGGTGGGAGCAGCCTTCGGCTGGGGGTCACCCGAAGTCGCGCTCTTCATGGGGGACTTCGGTCTCAGTGCGGCTGCCCTGATTGCCGCGGTGTCGTGTTTCCTGTACGCCCGCGTCGGCGGCGGGTTCCGGCCCGCGTGGCTGCTCTTCTCGCTCTCCTCGGCCATGGCCGCGGGAGGCAACGCCGTATGGGGCTGGTACGAGGTGGTGTTGGGCCGTGCGGTGCCCGCCCCCTCCCTCGCCGACCTCTTCTTCCTCTGCTTCGCCCCGCCCGCCATCGTGGGGCTGCTCGTCCTGGCCAAGCGGCCCGTCACGCGGGCGGGCTGGGTCTGCCTGGTGCTGGACGCGTGGCTGATCGGCGGCTCCCTGCTGACGCTCTCCTGGAGCCTCGCGCTCGCCCAGGCCGCGCACGTCGTGAACGCCGCGGGGGAGAGCGTGGCCAGGGCGGCGCTCTCGCTGGCCTACCCGCTGCTCGACATCGTGCTGGTCTCCATGGTGCTCGCGCTGCACTTCCGGCGGGTCAGCATGAACCGCTCCGCGGTGAACACTGCCATCGCCGGCCTCGCCCTGACCGTGCTGTGCGACGCCCTGTTCACCGCCCCGCTGCTGCGCTCGTCGTACCACTCGGGACAGCTGCTGGACGCGGGCTGGTTCGCCGGTTCCCTGATCCTCGCCTACGCACCCTGGGGCGCCGGCCGCGGTCAGGACAACGCTGTCGAAGCGCCCGGCCCCGGGCCGCGCGCGGCGAGCCGCCCCATCGCCGGCTCGCTCGCCGCGCTCACGCCCTATCTGGCCGCGGCGGTGTGCACCCTCGGCATCCTCTACAACGTGGTGGAGGGCCGCAGGGTCGACCGGGTGGTCGTCCTCACCGCCTGCACGGTGGTGCTCGCGCTGGTCCTGCGGCAGGCCATCATGCTCCTCGACAACATCGCGCTCACCCAGGAACTCGCCCAGAAGGAGAACCACTTCCGCTCCCTGGTGCAGGGTTCCAGCGACGTCATCATGATCGCCGAGCCCAGCGGCGTGCTCCGCTACGTCAGCCCCGCGGCGGCCGGGGTCTACCGCTGCGAGGCGGAGGACCTCGTCGGTACGGAGCTGTCGTCGATCATCCATCCCGATGACCTGGGAGGGGTGGTCCACGAGCTGCGCCGCTTCCTCGCCGTGCCGTCCGGCGATGAGTCCACCACCCGGATCGAGTGCCGCTTCAGATCGGGCACGGGCGACTGGCTCCACGTCGAGTCCTCCGTCAACCGGCACGAAGGCGGTCTGCTGCTCAACAGCCGCGATGTCACCGAGCGGGTCAGGCTGCAGGCGCAGCTCCAGCACAACGCCGAACACGACCCCCTCACCGATCTGCCCAACCGCGCCCTCTTCACCACCCGGGTCGGCCAGACGCTCGGGGGCCGCCGGGCCGGTGACCCGGGTACCGCCGTGCTCTTCATCGATCTCGACGGCTTCAAGGCGGTCAACGACTCCATCGGTCATCAGGCGGGCGACGAGCTCCTGGTCCAGGCCGGGCGCCGTCTCCAGGAGTCCGTGCGCACCTCGGACACCGCGGCACGCCTCGGCGGCGACGAGTTCGCCGCGCTCATCGTCGGCGACGGCACCCGGGACCAGGCCGCCCGGGAGTACCAGGTCCACGAGATCGCCGACCGGCTGCGCCTCAGGCTCTCCCAGCCGTACCGGATCGGTGCCGGGGAGGTCCGGGTGGCCGCCTCCATCGGGGTGGCCTTCGCCGAGCCCTCCATCACACCGAAGGACCTCATGCGCAACGCCGACCTCGCCATGTACCGCGCGAAGGCGAACGGCAAGGGCCGGGTCGAGCTGTACGCCCCCCAGATGCAGGCGGACGTCGTGCGCCGCTCCGAGCTGGCGGCACGACTCCGCACGGCCCTGCGCGAAGGCGAGTTCGCCCTCCTGCACCAGCCCGTCGTCCATCTGGCCAGCGGCACGGTCGCGGCCGTCGCCGCCCAGGCCCGCTGGCGCTCCGCGCAGGGCATCCTCTTCACCCCCGCCGAGTTCCTCCGTGTCTCCGAGGGCAACGACCGCGCCGCCGAGCTGGGGACCTGGCTGCTGGAGGAGGCCGTCGAGCAGGCCGCCGACCGCTTCAGGGCCGGGCACCCGGTCTCCGTCTCCGTGCGCGTGTCCGCCGCCAGACTCCTGGACCGGGCCCTGCCCCCCGGGTCCGTCGAGGCGCTCCTGACGCGGTACGGACTACCCTCGGGCGCCCTCATGATCGAAGTGGCGGACAGTGACCCGCGGATCTCCTTCGACGAGTTGGAACAGCGGCTGGTCGCCCTGCGCCGACTCGGTGTCCGGATCGCGCTCGACGGCTTCGGCAGCGGGTACGCCGCGGTCAACGCCCTGCGCCGGCTCCCCATCGACGTCCTGAAGCTGGACCGGTGCCTCGTGGAGGGCGTCGTCGAGTCGGCGAGGCTGCACAAGATCACCGGCGGGTTGCTGCGGATCGCCGGGGACCTCGGCATGCAGTCGGTGGCCGACGGGGTGGACGTGCCCGAACAGGTGCGCGCCCTGCGTGCCATGGGGTGCACGCACGGCCAGGGAATGGCCTTCTCCGGGCCGCTGGACGAGTACCGGCTGCGGCGCACCCTGACCCGCGGGAAGTACCCCGTCCCGGGCGTCGGCCCGGGCGCTCGGCCGGTGCTCGCCGGCGGCGTGATCCCACTCCAGGGCCGCTCACATGATGAGACTCCCGTCCCACCCACTTGACACCGTATGCGTGCCGGAGAGAGGGTCAATGCCATGCGCACCCGAATTCTCGTACTTGGAAAGCGCGTCGGCTGAAGCAGGGTCACTCGTGTACACCCTGCAGACCGCACCGGCGCGCTCCCCTCGCTTGCCTCACGGCACGAGGGGTTTTTTGTTGCACCGGGACGTTTCAAAACCCCGCAAAAACACCGCATAAACCCTCAGCTTCGAGAAGAGAATGCCGATGACCGAGCAGGCCACCGGGGCCCAGCACCCGCAGCCGCGGGCCCGTAACGGCGGACCGTCCTCCGCCTCCGTTGAGCACCTCACGGGCGCGCAGTCCCTCATCCGTTCTCTCGAGGAAGTCGGCGCCGACACCGTATTCGGCCTCCCCGGAGGTTGCATCCTTCCCGCGTACGACCCGCTGATGGACTCCACCCGGGTCCGCCACATCCTGGTCCGCCACGAGCAGGGTGCCGGTCACGCCGCCACCGGCTACGCCCAGGCCACGGGCAAGGTCGGCGTCTGCATGGTCACCTCGGGGCCCGGTGCCACCAACCTGGTCACCCCGATCGCCGACGCCGCCATGGACTCCGTGCCCCTGGTCGCGATCACCGGTCAGGTGGCCTCCGCCGCCATCGGTACGGACGCCTTCCAGGAAGCCGACATCTGCGGCATCACGATGCCGATCACGAAGCACAACTTCCTGGTCACCCGCGCCGAGGACATCGCGCACACCATCGCCGAGGCCTTCCATATCGCCTCCACCGGCCGCCCGGGACCGGTGCTCGTCGACATCGCCAAGGACGCGCTGCAGGCGAAGACCACCTTCAGCTGGCCGCCGACGATGGACCTGCCCGGCTACCGTCCGGTCACCAAGCCGCACGCCAAGCAGATCCGCGAGGCCGCCAAGCTCATCACCCAGGCCAAGCGCCCGGTGTTCTACGTCGGCGGCGGCGTCATGAAGGCCGGCGCCACCGCCGAGCTGAAGGTCCTGGCAGAGCTCACCGGAGCGCCCGTCACCACCACCCTGATGGCGCTCGGCTCCTTCCCCGACAGCCACCCGCTGCACGTGGGAATGCCCGGCATGCACGGTGCCGTCACCGCGGTCACCGCGCTGCAGAAGGCCGACCTCATCGTCGCGCTCGGTGCCAGGTTCGACGACCGCGTCACCGGCAAGCTGGACAGCTTCGCGCCGTATGCCAAGATCGTCCACGCGGACATCGACCCGGCCGAGATCGGCAAGAACCGCGCCGCCGACGTCCCGATCGTCGGCGACGCCCGCGAGGTCATCGCCGACCTCGTCCAGGCGGTCCAGGCGGAGCACACCGAGGGCAACACCGGCGACTACAGCGCTTGGTGGAAGGACCTCAACCGCTGGCGCGACACGTACCCCGTCGGCTACGACCTGCCGGAGGACGGCAGCCTCTCGCCGCAGCAGGTCATCCAGCGCATCGGTCAGCTCGCCCCCGAGGGGACGATCTTCGCGGCGGGAGTCGGCCAGCACCAGATGTGGGCCTCGCACTTCATCCAGTACGAGCGCCCCGCCACCTGGCTCAACTCCGGCGGCGCCGGGACCATGGGGTACGCCGTCCCGGCCGCCATGGGCGCCAAGGCCGGCATGCCCGACCGTGCGGTCTGGGCGATCGACGGCGACGGCTGCTTCCAGATGACCAACCAGGAACTCACCACCTGCGCGCTCAACAACATCCCGATCAAGGTCGCCATCATCAACAACGGCGCGCTCGGGATGGTCCGCCAGTGGCAGACCCTGTTCTACAACCAGCGGTACTCCAACACCGTGCTGCACTCCGGCGCGGACACGGAAGGCCTCCCCGCCAAGGGCACCCGCGTGCCGGACTTCGTCAAGCTGTCCGAGGCGATGGGCTGCTACGCCATCCGCTGCGAGGACCCGGCCGACCTGGACAAGGTCATCGCCGAGGCCAACGCGATCAACGACCGCCCGGTCGTCATCGACTTCATCGTCCACGAGGACGCCATGGTGTGGCCGATGGTCGCAGCCGGCACCTCCAACGACGAGGTCATGGCAGCGCGCGGCGTCCGCCCCGACTTCGGCGACAACGAAGACGACTGAGAGACAGAGAGAGACCGACTCCATGTCCAGTAAGCACACACTCTCCGTCCTGGTCGAGAACAAGCCGGGTGTCCTCGCCCGGATCACGGCCCTGTTCTCCCGGCGCGGCTTCAACATCGACTCGCTCGCGGTCGGTACCACCGAACATCCCGACATCTCACGCATCACCATTGTCGTGAACGTCGAGGGCCTGCCCCTGGAGCAGGTGACGAAGCAGCTCAACAAGCTGGTCAACGTCCTGAAGATCGTCGAACTCGAGCCCGCCGCAGCGATCCAGCGGGAGCTCGTCCTGGTCAAGGTCCGCGCCGACAACGAGACCCGCTCCCAGATCGTCGAGATCGTCCAGCTGTTCCGCGCCAAGACCGTCGATGTCTCCCCGGAGGCCGTCACGATCGAGGCGACAGGAGGAGCCGACAAGCTGGAGGCCATGCTCAAGATGCTGGAGCAGTTCGGCATCAAGGAGCTCGTCCAGTCCGGCACCATCGCCATAGGGCGCGGCGCGCGCTCGATCACCGACCGTTCCCTGCGCGCACTCGACCGTACGGCGTAGCCCCATCCGGCCACCTCGCCGCTCGTATGGCGAGACCCGGCAACGTACCCCACGCACCCCGCCGTACGGTGGGACGCAACACCTGCACACCAAGGAGAAGACCCAGTGGCCGAGCTGTTCTACGACGACGATGCCGACCTGTCCATCATCCAGGGCCGCAAGGTCGCGGTCCTCGGCTACGGCAGCCAGGGCCACGCCCACGCGCTGTCGCTGCGTGACTCGGGTGTCGACGTCCGTGTCGGTCTGCACGAGGGCTCGAAGTCCAAGGCCAAGGCCGAGGAGCAGGGCCTGCGCGTGGTGACGCCGTCCGAGGCCGCGGCCGAGGCCGACGTCATCATGATCCTCGTCCCGGACCCGATCCAGGCCCAGGTCTACGAGGAGTCCGTCAAGGACAACCTCAAGGACGGCGACGCGCTGTTCTTCGGCCACGGCCTGAACATCCGCTTCGACTTCATCAAGCCGCCGGCCAACGTCGACGTCTGCATGGTCGCCCCGAAGGGCCCGGGTCACCTGGTCCGCCGCCAGTACGAGGAGGGCCGCGGCGTCCCCTGCATCGTGGCCGTCGAGCAGGACCCCACGGGCAAGGGCCTTGAGCTCGCCCTCAGCTACGCGAAGGGCATCGGCGGCACGCGCGCCGGCGTCATCAAGACGACCTTCACCGAGGAGACCGAGACCGACCTGTTCGGTGAGCAGGCCGTCCTCTGCGGTGGTACCGCCGCCCTGGTCAAGGCCGGTTTCGAGACGCTGACCGAGGCCGGCTACCAGCCGGAGATCGCGTACTTCGAGTGCCTCCACGAGCTGAAGCTCATCGTCGACCTCATGTACGAGGGCGGCCTGGAGAAGATGCGCTGGTCCATCTCGGAGACCGCCGAGTGGGGCGACTACGTCACCGGCCCGCGCATCATCACCGACGCCACCAAGGCCGAGATGAAGAAGGTCCTCGCCGAGATCCAGGACGGCACCTTCGCCAAGGCGTGGATGGCCGAGTACCACAACGGTCTGCCCAAGTACAACGAGTACAAGAAGGCCGACAGCGAGTCCCTGCTGGAGACCACCGGCAAGGAGCTCCGCAAGCTCATGAGCTGGGTCGACAACGAGGACGCCTGAGTTCCCCGCCGGGGGCAGGTCCGACGGGCCTGCCCCCGGCACACGGCCGGCCTCACACCCCGTGTCACTGCGGGGAGAGGCGGGTGGCAGGGAGGCGGTTCCGTACGTCCGTACAGACCGTTCACCCCGTGCGGGTGATCCTTCCACCGGGGCGCGGTCCGCGCCCGGCCGCACGACTACACTGCTCAACACATATACGCGTCAGGGCCCACAGTGTCGTGCGTCTTCCACGCGGCTAGCCCCTCCACCGCCTGCGGCCGTCGGGACGGCCGTCCGCACTGGACTTGTGAGGACACACGTGAGCTCGAAACCTGTCGTACTCATCGCCGAAGAGCTGTCGCCCGCCACGGTTGACGCCCTGGGTCCGGACTTCGAGATCCGGCACTGCAACGGCGCGGACCGCGCCGAACTCCTCCCCGCGATCGCCGACGTCGACGCGATCCTGGTGCGTTCCGCCACCAAGGTCGACGCCGAGGCCATCGCCGCGGCCAAGCAGCTCAAGGTCGTCGCCCGCGCGGGCGTCGGTCTGGACAACGTCGACGTCTCCTCGGCCACCAAGGCCGGTGTGATGGTCGTCAACGCGCCGACGTCCAACATCGTCACCGCCGCCGAGCTGGCCTGCGGTCTGCTCGTCGCCACCGCACGCAACATCCCGCAGGCCAACACCGCCCTGAAGAACGGCGAGTGGAAGCGCTCCAAGTACACGGGTGTCGAGCTCAGCGAGAAGACCCTCGGCGTCGTCGGCCTGGGCCGCATCGGCGTGCTGGTCGCGCAGCGCATGTCCGCCTTCGGCATGAAGATCGTCGCGTACGACCCCTACGTGCAGCCCGCGCGCGCCGCGCAGATGGGCGTCAAGCTGCTCACGCTGGACGAGCTGCTCGAGGTCTCCGACTTCATCACGGTGCACCTGCCGAAGACCCCCGAGACGCTCGGGCTGATCGGTGACGACGCGCTGCACAAGGTGAAGCCCTCGGTGCGTATCGTCAACGCCGCGCGCGGCGGCATCGTCGACGAGGAGGCGCTCGCCTCCGCCCTCAAGGAGGGCCGGGTCGCCGGAGCCGGTCTGGACGTGTACACCAAGGAGCCCTGCACGGACTCCCCGCTGTTCCAGTTCGACCAGGTCGTCTGCACCCCGCACCTCGGTGCCTCCACCGACGAGGCGCAGGAGAAGGCGGGCATCGCCGTCGCCAAGTCCGTCCGTCTGGCCCTCGCCGGTGAGCTCGTGCCCGACGCGGTCAACGTCCAGGGCGGCGTCATCGCCGAGGACGTGCGCCCCGGACTGCCGCTCGCAGAGAAGCTCGGCCGGATCTTCACCGCGCTCGCGGGGGAGGTCGCTGCCCGTCTCGACGTCGAGGTCTACGGCGAGATCACGCAGCACGACGTGAAGGTGCTCGAACTCTCCGCGCTGAAGGGCGTCTTCGAGGACGTCGTCGACGAGACGGTGTCGTACGTCAACGCCCCGCTCTTCGCGCAGGAGCGCGGCGTCGAGGTGCGCCTCACCACCAGCTCCGAGTCGCCCGACCACCGCAACGTGGTGACCGTCCGCGGTACGCTGTCGAGCGGCGAGGAGGTCGCGGTCTCCGGCACCCTGGCCGGCCCCAAGCACCTCCGGAAGATCGTCGCGATCGGCGAGCACGACGTCGACCTGGCGCTCGCCGACCACATGGTCGTCCTGCGGTACGAGGACCGGCCCGGCGTCGTCGGCGCCGTCGGCAAGATCCTCGGTGAGGCCGGTCTGAACATCGCGGGCATGCAGGTCTCGCGGCAGGACGCGGGCGGCGAGGCGCTGGTCGTCCTCACCGTCGACGACACCGTCCCGCAGCCGGTCCTCAACGAGATCGCCGAGGAGATCGGCGCCACCTCGGCGCGTTCGGTGAACCTCACCGACTGATCCCGGCCTCTGCGACGACCGCGCCCGGCGGACAGACCTCGCTCTGTCCGCCGGGCGCGGTCGTACGAGATCCCCAGGGCGCGGTCGTACGAGATCTCCAGGGCGCCGAGCCCCGCGCGTCATCCGTCGATGTGTCCGGTGAAGAGCATCACGAGGAACAGGGTCCAGCCCGCCATGGAGACGACCGCGGGAAAGAAGGCGGCGGTCATGCAGCCGCCCAGGACCAGTCCGTTGCGGCGCCGCCCGAGGGCAGGGGCCCTGGCGAGGAACCAGCTGGGCAGGATCAGCGCGTAGGAGAGCAGCAGGCCGCCGGTGAACAGGAACGCCCGGTCGGCGAAGGTGTTCTCCGCCGACGACACGGCGGCGGCCAGCGCCGGAGCCAGCACGGTGCCGGTCAACGGGGCCACCCACCAGTGCCGTTCGGGCTCATGCTGTGCGGCGAGGGGAGCGGGGGTCCTGACGTCGGTGCTCATGGACCCAGTTCACCGCGCGTGACGTGCCGTTCACTCCGTCGGCGTACTCAGTCCGCGGCCGTGCCGTACTCATCCGGGGCGTCGTTCACAGCCGTGCCGCCTTCAGCGCCATGTGCAGCAGCAGCCGGTCCTCACCGTCGTTCAGGTCGAGGCCGGTGAGCTGCTGGATCCGGGCGAGCCGGTAGTAGAGCGTCTGGCGGTGGATGCCCAGCTCGGTGGCCGTCCGGCTCGCCTGGCCGGCGCGGTCGAGGAACACCTCGGCGGTGCGGGCGAGTTCCGCGTGGAGCGGGGTCAGCAGGGGGCGGACCGCATGGTCCGGGGCGGCGTACGAGGTGCGGGGCAGCGCGGCCAGGAGCCGGTACGGGCCGATGGCCGACCAGTCGGCGACCGGGCCGAAGCGGGATTCCGCCTGGGCCGCGCGGGCGGCGGAAAGGGCCTCACGCCAGGACTCCGCCAGATCCGCCAGACCCCGGCGTGCGGCGGCGACGCCGCCGGTCGCGTCAGGCCCCGCGACGGCGCGCAGCCGCTCCGCGGCCGTCGCCGCCGGGTCGAGTGCCTCGGGGGAGCGCAGCCTGACCAGAGCGGCGAGGGACTGGGGGCCCGCACCGGTCACCGCGGCGAGGACTGCGGCCGACGGCACCGTACGCACGGACGGGGTCTCGCCCGCCCAGGGGGTCACGCACACCACCGTGTGCAGCCCGTCCGCTTCGGCGCCGAGGGCCTCCCGCAGCGCGGCCACCGCCATGTCGTGCTGCCAGCCGAGCCCGGCGACGAGCACCGCCCCGAATTCCCGTGACAGGTCCGCGCCGACCCGCTCCTCGTCGGCGAGCAGGGCGCCGATCCGGGCCGCCACGTCCATCGCCGCCCCCAGTTGCCCGTCGGTCGGCGCGGGGTGGGCGTCCAGCAGCCAGACATAGCCCAGGACGACACCTCGATGGCGGACCGGAAGGCAGACGCGGTCCCGGAACACCCCGGCCTCCGGGGCTGCGGGGATGCGGACCGGGCCCGTCGCGCGGGTGATGCCGAAGCCCTCGAACCAGGCGCGGACCGCGGGGGTGGAGCGCCGGGTGAGGATCGAACGCGTACGGACGGGGTCCATGGCCGTGTCGTCGTCGCTGTCGTGGGCTCCGAAGGCGACCAGGCCGAAATCGCGGTTCTCCAGGGTCGCGGGGGCGTTGAGCAGCGCGGAGATCTCGTCGACCAGCTCCTGGTAATCGCCCTTCACCCGCCCATTCTCGCACCTCTTCAGACATATGTCTGAGATCCAGTACACGGATGCGTGACAGCTGTCGATGGCACGTGATTGCGGGGATCCCTAGATTTCACAGTGGTTCTCCGTGCCGTCCCGGTCTGTTCACTCGCGTACCGGTCCGGCCCGTCCGTACTCCGTGGAGGTGCCCCGTGCTGGGTCCCGTGATTCTCGCCGCGTCACGCAGCGACAAGATGCGTCGTTTCATCTCGGCCGCGCCGGGCACCAAGCAGGTCGTCGACCGGTTCATCGCGGGTGAAGGCGTCGACGACGTCGTCCCCGTCATCCAGGACTCGGCCGCCAAGGGCCTCGAGGTCACCCTGGACGTCGTGGGTGAGGACATCACCACCCCTGAGCAGGCCGCCGCCGCGCGCGACGCCTACCTGGAGCTGGTCGGCCGTCTCAAGGAGCTCGGGCTCGGCGCCCGGGCCGAGATGTCCGTCAAGCTCTCGATGTTCGGCCAGTCCCTCCCGTCGCCCGCCGCCGGCCTCGGCAAAGAGACCTCCGGACCCGCCTACGGCGTCTCGTACGGTCACGAGCTCGCCCTCGCCAACGTCCGCCCCGTCGTCGAGGCCGCCGCGGCGATCGGCACCACGGTCACGCTGGACGCCGAGGACCACACCACCCTCGACTCGATGTTCGCCATCCACGAGGAGCTCCGGAAGGACTTCCCGCAGACCGGCTGCGTGATCCAGTCCTATCTGTTCCGCACGGAGGCCGACGCCCGCCGCCTCGCCGCCGCGGGCAGCCGGGTCCGTCTGGTGAAGGGCGCCTACAAGGAGCCCGCCTCCGTCGCGTACCAGAACAAGCCGGAGATCGACAAGGCGTACGTCCGCATCCTGAAGACGCTGATGCAGGGCGAGGGCTACCCCATGATCGGCTCGCACGATCCCCGTCTCATCGCCATCGGCCAGGAGCTCGCACGCCAGGCCGGGCGCAAACTGGATGAGTACGAGTTCCAGATGCTGTACGGCATCCGCAGCGAGGAGCACATCCGGCTCGCGGCCGAGGGTCACCGGATGCGCGTCTACACGGCGTACGGCACCGACTGGTACGGATACTTCATGCGGCGTCTCGCTGAGAAGCCGGCCAACCTGCTGTTCTTCGGCCGCTCCGTTCTCACCAAGGGCTGAACCGGAGGGCCGGGCCAGAAGCCCGGTCCAGGACCGACCCAGGGCGGACCCGCCCGGCCGACCACCCACCTCAACCAAGGAGACAAGGCACTCATGGACGCCGTCACCCAGGTCCCCGCGCCGGTCAACGAGCCGGTCCACTCCTACGCCCCCGGCACCGCCGAGCGAGCCCGCCTGGAGGCGAAGCTCAAGGAGCTCAGCCAGAACCCCATCGACCTGCCGATGACCATCGGCGGCGAGAAGCGCATGGGCGGCGGCGAGCGCGTCGACGTCGTGCAGCCGCACAACCACAAGGCCGTCATCGGCACCTTCGCCGGTGCCACCGAGCAGGACGCCCAGGACGCCGTGGACGCGGCCCTCGCCGCCGCTCCGGCCTGGCGCGCCATGTCCTTCGACGACCGCGCGGCGATCATCCTGCGCGCCGCCGAGCTGCTGTCCGGCCCCTGGCGCGAGACGCTGGCCGCCTCCACGATGCTCGGCCAGGGCAAGACCGCGCAGCAGGCCGAGATCGACTGTCCCTGTGAGCTCGTCGACTTCTGGCGCTTCAACGTGCACTACGCGCGCCAGATCCTCGCCGAGCAGCCGCCGGCGAACTCCCCCGGCGTGTGGAACCGCATGGACCACCGCCCGCTCGAGGGCTTCGTCTACGCGATCACGCCGTTCAACTTCTCGGCGATCGCGGCCAACCTGCCCACCGCGCCCGCCCTCATGGGCAACGTCGTGGTGTGGAAGCCGTCCCCGACGCAGACCCACGCCGCCGTGCTGCTGATGCAGCTCCTGGAGGAGGCCGGGCTGCCCAAGGGCGTCATCAACCTGGTCACCGGCGACGGCATCGCCGTCTCCGAGGTCGCGCTGAACCACCGCGACCTGGCCGGTGTCCACTTCACCGGCTCGACCCCCACCTTCCAGCACCTGTGGAAGACGGTCGGCAACAACATCGCCAACTACCGCACCTACCCGCGGCTCGTCGGCGAGACCGGCGGCAAGGACTTCGTCGTCGCGCACCCGAGCGCCGACCGCGCCGTGCTGAAGACCGCGCTGACCCGCGGCTCCTTCGAGTACCAGGGCCAGAAGTGCTCGGCGTCCTCCCGCGCCTACGTCCCGGCCTCCATCTGGAACTCCGGTTTCAAGGAGGAGTTCGCGGCCGAGGTCGACGGCATCACCATGGGTGACGTCACCGACCTCTCGCACTTCATGGGCGCCGTCATCGACGCGCGTTCCTTCGCGAAGAACAAGGCAGCGATCGACCGCGCCGCCGCCGACCCGACCTGCACGATCGTCGCCGGTGGCACGTACGACGACTCCGTCGGCTACTTCGTCCGCCCGACCGTCGTCGTGTGCGACGACCCGGCCAACGAGGTCTTCACCACCGAGTACTTCGGCCCGATCCTCGCCGTGCACGTCTACGAGGACGAGAAGTACGACGCCATGCTGGAGCAGATGGAGTCGGTCTCCGACTACGCGCTCACCGGCGCGGTCATCTCCAACGACCGTGCGGCCGCCGCGTACACGATGGACAAGCTCCGCTACGCCGCGGGCAACTTCTACATCAACGACAAGTCGACCGGCGCCGTCGTCGGCCAGCAGCCCTTCGGCGGCGGCCGTGGCTCGGGCACCAACGACAAGGCGGGCGCCCCGCAGAACCTGCAGCGCTGGACGCTGACCCGCGCCATCAAGGAGACGCTGGTCGCGCCGACCGAGTACACCTACCCCCACCAGGGCTGACACCCGGGCACCCGCACCGGGCGCCCCGCCCCGCACTCCGCCTCCCGACCGGCTCCCCCCGCCGGCCGGGAGGCGGTTTCCACTGCCCCGGCACCTCGGCCTCAGCCCTTCACGGTGAAACCCGCCCGCAGCAGGGTGTCGTCCCGCGAGGACGGGCCGACGAGCAGCTCGAAGGCGCCCGGCTCGACGACCCGCCTGCCCGCCGCGTCCACGAGGGTGCACTCCGCGACCGGCAGTTCCAGCAGCACCTCGCGGACCTCGCCCGGGTCGAGCGTCACCTGGCGGTACGCCTTGAGCTCCTTCTCGGCCCAGGTCACGGAGGTCACGGTGTCGCTGAGGTACACCTGCACGGTCTCGACGGCCGGGCGCCGACCGGTGTTGTGGACGGTGACCCGGGCCCTCAGCGTGTCGCTCTCCCCGACATCCGCCGTGAGCACCTCCAGACCGGAGTACGCGACGGTCGTGTAGCTCAGACCCTCGCCGAACACGAAGGCCGGACGCTGGGTGAGGTCGGCGTAACGGGAGCCGTGCTGGCCGCGGATCTGGTTGTAGTACGTGGGCTGCTGACCCGCGTGCCGGGCGAAGGACACGGGCAGCCGGCCCGACGGCTCGACGAGGCCGAGCAGGACCTCGGCCACCGCCCGGCCGCCCTGCATGCCGGGGTTGAAGGCGTGCAGGACCGCGGCCGCACCGAGGGCCGACGGCGGGAGCACCAGCGGCTTCGAGCTGATGACCACGACCACGAGCGGCTTGCCGGTCGCCGCGAGCGCGTCCAGCAGCGCGACCTGGTCGCCCACGAGTTCCAGGGTCGCGGTCGAACGCCCCTCGCCCACCAGCTCGATACGGTCGCCCACCACGGCTACGACGTAATCGGCGCCCTCGGCGGCGGCGACGGCCTCCGCGACCATGGCCTCGGAGGGCTCCGCGGGCACGACCACGTCCGGGCGGGGCTGCCCGTCCGGGAAGAACGCGCCCTCCGGGTCGGGCCCTACGGAGAGGATCTCGGCGCCCCGCGCGTACGTGACGTCCCAGCCGTCCGGGACGTGCTCACGGAAGCCGTCGAGCACGGTACGGATCATGGCGCGCGGGTGGCCGTCCGGCAGCCAGTCGGCCTGACCGGAGGAGCCCGCCCAGTCACCCAGCTGGGTCTGCGCGTCATCGGCGTTGGGGCCGATGACGGCGACCGTGCGCGGAGCCGGGTCCGTCCCGGCGACGGCGCGTCCGTCCCGGCCCGGCACGAGCCCGACGCCCAGCGGCAGGGTGCCGTCGTTGGTGAGCAGGACCAGCGAGCGGCGGGCGGCCTCGAGGTTCAGCGCGGTGTGCCCGGCGCTGCCGATGACCGCGGCCTGCCGGGCGGCGTCGGGGTGACGGGGGTTCTCGAAGAGGCCGAGCTCGAACTTCAGGGTCAGGACGCGACGTACCGCCGCGTCGATCTCCGCCTCGTCCAGCGTGCCGCCGGCGACGGCGCTCTGCGCCCCCTCGAAGAACTGGGGGGTGGTCATCACCATGTCGTTGCCCGCCCGCACCGCCGCGGCGGCGGCCTGGGTGTGGTCGGCGTAGATCCTCTGCTCCCACACCATGCGGCCGACGTTATCCCAGTCGGTGACCAGAGTGCCGGTGTAGCCCCACTCACCGCGCAGCACCTCGTTCAGCAGCCAGTCGTTCACGGTGACCGGCACCCCGTCCATGGACTGGTAGCCGAGCATGAACGTACGGCAGCCCTCGCGGGCGACCCGCTCGAACGGGGGCAGGAACCAGGAACGCAGCTTGCGCCGGGAGATGTCGGCCTCGCTGGCGTCACGGCCGCCCTGCGTCTCGGAGTAGCCCGCGAAGTGCTTGGCGCACGCCAGGACCGCCGTCGGGTCGCCCAGGCCCTCGCCCTGGTAGCCGCGGACCATCGCCGAGGCCAGCTCGCCGATCAGGAACGGATCCTCCCCGAAGGTCTCGCTGATCCGGCCCCAGCGCAGGTCGCGGGCGATGCAGAGCACCGGCGAGAACGTCCAGTGGACGCCCGTCGAGGCGACCTCGACGGCGGTGGCGCGGGCGACGCGTTCCACGAGCTCGGGGTCCCAGGTCGCGCCCAGGCCGAGCTGCGTGGGATAGATCGTGGCCCCTTCCCAGAAGGAGTGGCCGTGGATGCAGTCCTCCGCGACCAGCAGAGGGATCCTCAGCCTGGTCCGCTCGGTGAGCGCGGCCGCTTCGAGGACGCGCTCGGGCGACGCGTGGAGGATCGAACCCGCGTGCAGGTCCTCGATGAGGTGCCGTACCCCGTCCTTGGCGTTCAGCTGGAGCATCTGACCAGTCTTCTCGGCCAGGGTCATGCGGCCGAGGAGGTCTCCGACCCGCTCGGCGACGGGGAGCGCGGGGTCGAGGTAGGGCAGGGAGGGGGCCACGGGGGTCCTTTCGCGACGGTTCGTGTTCACCATAGAGTCAATCCCGACCACCTGGTAGGTATCTCCGGGGGCCGGTTCCTCTACCAGGCGGAACTCCGGAGGCGCGGCCTCCGGTGGCTGGACAGGGGGAATCCGACGCACCTACGTGCCGTCCCGACCGGGGCCGGCGGACCGGGAGAGTGGCGAGTGACTGCCGAGGCGCGGCGTGGCTACGCGAAGGGCCGCGCGAAGCGGCGCGAGATCCTCGACCAGGCCATGTCACTGTTCGGTGAGGCCGGCTACCGGGGAGCGTCGCTCCGGGTGATCGCGCACCGGTGCGGCATCTCCCACACCGGGCTGCTGCACCACTTCCCGACCAAGGAGGCGCTGCTGCTCGCCGTGCTCGAGCACCGTGACGACGTGGACGACGAGTGGCTCTCGCTCGGCGGGACCACGGGCGTCGGGCGGCTGAGACGGTTCGTCGAACTGGCCGCGCTGAACTCGGGGCGGCGGGGGATCGTCGAGCTGTTCTCGGTGGTCTCCGCCGAGGCGACGGCCGCCGACCACCCGGCCCACGGCTACTTCGTACGGCGCTACGAGAACTCGGTCGCGGGTGCCCGGCTCGCCTACGAGCAGGCGGGAGCGGAGGGCGCGCTGCGGGAGGGCGTCGCCCCTGACGCGGCGGGCCGGCAGCTGATCGCGCTGATGGACGGGCTGCAGGTGCAGTGGCTGCTCGACGACCGCGCGACGGACATGGCCGGCGTCCTGCGTGCACACGTCCGGGCCCAGCTCAGCGTGGAGATCTGAGGGTCCGAGGGCTTCGCGGAGCGCGTTCCGCCGGCGCCGCCGTCTCAGATAGTAGGAAGTCCGAGTATCTGTAGAGACAGATGGCCCGAGCTGTCCTAGCTTTGTAGGAGCCGAACGAATCGCTGATCCAGCGACCGGCGTGTGTGAGCGTGCCCCGAAGCAGGCAACCCCTGCGGCATCCGCTTCCCGCCGTGCCGGCACCTCGAAATCCCGATCTCGATATCCGTCGTGAAGTCCAGATCTCGAAATCCACGCGATCTCAAGGAGTCGATCCCCCATGGCCCAGACCACTGTCCGCCGCGTCCGCCACACCTCCCGCCCCGCCGACTCGGACCGCCAGAACGCCGCCGCGGCCCTGCAGCGGGCCCTCGACCGCCGGGACAACGGCGGCTCGACGGGCCACTGAGGCGCGGCCCCACCTCCTGACGCCGGCCCTGTGCGGGGCTGCGCCGGTTCCGCACGGGGCCGTCCCGCACAGGGCACCGTCCCGTCCGTATCGTGGACGGTGAATGTCATGGGGTGGGACGGAAGCTAGGGTGCCTGTATGTCTCGCAGCATCGATCTCGCAGTGATCCCCGGCGACGGTATCGGCCAGGAGGTCGTCACCCAGGGCCTCAAGGTTCTCAACGCTGTTCTCCCGCAGGATGTGAAGCTGGAGACCAAGGAGTACGACCTCGGCGCCCAGCGATGGCACCGCACCGGTGAGACCCTCCCCGACGCGGAGCTCGAAGCCCTCAAGGGGCACGACGCCATCCTGCTCGGAGCCATCGGAGACCCCTCCGTGCCGTCGGGTGTGCTGGAGCGGGGGCTTCTGCTGAAGCTGCGCTTCGCCTTCGACCACTTCATCAACCTGCGGCCGTCGAAGCTCTTCCCGAACACCGCGACACCGCTGGCCGGCCGCCCCGAGATCGACTTCGTCGTCGTCCGCGAGGGCACCGAGGGCCCGTACACGGGCAACGGTGGCTCCCTGCGCACGGGCACCGAGCACGAGATCGCCACCGAGGTGAGCGTCAACACCGCTCACGGTGTCGAGCGTGTCGTGCGTGACGCCTTCGCCCGTGCGGCCGCGCGCCCGCGCAAGAAGCTGACGCTGGTCCACAAGAACAACGTCCTCGTGCACGCCGGTCACCTGTGGAAGAACACCTTCGACAAGGTCGCGGCCGAGTTCCCCGAGGTCACCACCGACTACCTGCACGTCGACGCCGCGACGATCTTCTTCGTCACACAGCCGGAGCGCTTCGACGTCATCGTCACCGACAACCTCTTCGGTGACATCCTCACCGACCTCGCCGCAGCCGTGACCGGCGGCATCGGCCTGGCCGCGTCCGGCAACATCAATCCGACGGGTGCGTTCCCGTCCATGTTCGAGCCGGTGCACGGCACCGCGCCCGACATCGCGGGCCAGGGCAAGGCCGACCCGACGGCCACGATCCTCTCCGTCGCCCTCCTGCTGCGCCACCTCGGCTACGAGGCCGAGGCCGTGCGCATCGAGGAGGCCGTCTCCGCCGATCTCGCGGAGCGTGACGGCAAGCAGGCGCGCACCACCGACGAGATCGGCGACGCGCTCGCGGTACGCGTAGCGAGCTGACCCGACGTCTCCACTTCGAAGCCGCCGGGTCGCAACCGCACCCGGCGGCTTCTTCCTGCGGTCTCCGGGTGCCACCATCGACCTCTGGACCGCGTTCGCACGTCGCGCGAGCGTCACCGCAATCACGGCATTTCGTGCAGAGCCGCCCCCGGGAGATAATCGAACGCGGGACCGCGGCTCGCGGTACAGCTCGGACGTCCTACAACCTGCCCTGCCACTGCCGGGCGGGAGCGGGCGTGAGCGCGGTCCATCACACACAAGACCGGTGAAGGACACGCACTCATGACGACGCCCACGATCGAGCTCAAGCCCTCCTCGAACCCGCTGTCCGACGCGGAACGCGAGGCGATCCTGACCCGCCCCGGCTTCGGCCGCCACTTCACCGATCACATGGTGACGATCCGCTGGACCGAGGGGCGCGGCTGGCACGACGCCCAGCTCGTGCCGTACGGGCCGCTCTCGATGGACCCGGCCAACATGACCCTGCACTACGCGCAGGAGATCTTCGAGGGGCTGAAGGCGTACCGGCAGCCCGACGGCACGGTCGCCACCTTCCGCCCGGAGGCCAACGCCGCCCGCTTCCAGCGGTCCGCCGCCCGGCTCGCGATGCCGGAACTGCCGGTCGAGACCTTCATCGAGGCGTGTGACGTCCTGGTCCAGCAGGACCAGGCATGGGTCCCGGCGCACGGCGGCGAGGAGTCCCTCTACCTGCGCCCGTTCATGATCGCCGCCGAGGTGGGTCTCGGTGTCCGGCCGGCCAACGAGTACCTCTTCCTCGTCATCGCCTCTCCCGCCGGCGCCTACTTCCCCGGCGGTGTGAAGCCGGTCTCGATCTGGCTCTCCCAGGACCGGGTGCGCGCCGTCCCCGGCGGCGTGGGCGACGCCAAGACGGGCGGCAACTACGCCGCGTCCCTCCTCGCCCAGGCCGAGGCCGCCGCGCAGGGCTGCGACCAGGTCGCCTACCTCGACGCCGTCGAGCACAAGTGGGTCGAGGAGCTGGGCGGCATGAACCTCTACTTCGTGTACGGACAGGAGGACGGCAGCAAGCGGATCGTCACGCCGTCCCTCACCGGATCGCTGCTCGCCGGAGTCACCCGTGACTCCCTGCTCACCGTCGCCCGTGACCTCGGCTACACGTCGGAGGAGGGCCGCGTCTCCATCGACCAGTGGCGCGCCGACACCGAGAACGGCACCCTCACCGAGGTCTTCGCCTGCGGCACCGCCGCCGTCATCACGCCCGTCGGCACAGTGAAGTCCGCGGACGGCGAGTGGGTCCAGGGCGACGGCACCCCCGGTGAGGTCACCGTCAAGCTGCGCGAGCGCCTGCTGGACATCCAGCGGGGTATCGCCGAGGACACCCACGGCTGGATGCACGAGCTCGGCTAGCCACAGACGGGACGTACGAACGGTCGTGCGTACGAAGGCCGTGCCCCTCGCCGGGGGCGCGGCCTTCGCCGTCCGCCCGGTCGGCTCTGCTCGCCGGACCCGCCACCGCCCGCGCGCCTCGACGCCGCTCTCGCCACCCCGCACCGCCCCTGCGACGGACATCACGCCCGCATCCTGAGACGGGCGGGACCCGGAGGCGGCGCTGTGCCAAAATGCGTGTGTGTCCTCGTTCGCCATGATTATCGGCAGCAGGCGCGCCGGTCCGCAGTGACCGTTCCGTACCACCACGTACGGAGCGGGCATCGTGCCCCAGACCCGCGCGCAGACCTCTCGCACCCGCGAGGGGTTTTTTCGTTTTCCGGCCCACACCTCGGCCGGGGCGAGGCACGCGAGAGGATGGGGGCAAGTGGAGCCGATTCGTCCGGATCCGCTCACCCGACAGGAGTCAGATCAGCATGACCACCAAGGCCACGGCCCCCGACGACACCTTCCATGTCTTCGACACCACCCTGCGCGACGGTGCGCAGCGTGAAGGCATCAACCTGACGGTCGCGGACAAGCTGACCATCGCCCGGCATCTGGACGACTTCGGCGTGGGCTTCATCGAGGGCGGCTGGCCCGGCGCCAACCCCCGCGACACCGAGTTCTTCGCCCGCGCGCAGCAGGAGATCGACTTCGAGCACGCCCAGCTCGTCGCGTTCGGCGCCACCCGCAGGGCCGGGGGCAGGGCCGCCGACGACCCGCAGGTCCGAGCGCTCCTCGACTCGGGTGCCCCGGTGATCACGCTGGTCGCCAAGGCCCACGACCGCCATGTGGAACTGGCCCTGCGCACCACCCTGGACGAGAACCTGGAGATGGTCCGCGACACCGTCACCCACCTCCGGGAGCAGGGCCGCCGGGTCTTCGTCGACTGTGAGCACTTCTTCGACGGCTACCGTGCCGACGCCGAGTACGCCAAGGCGGTCGTGCGCACCGCCCACGAGGCCGGCGCCGACGTCGTCATCCTCTGCGACACCAACGGTGGGATGCTGCCCGCCCAGGTCCAGGCCGTCGTGGCCACCGTCCTCGCCGACACCGGAGCCCGGCTCGGCATCCACGCCCAGGACGACACGGGCTGCGCCGTCGCCAACACCCTGGCCGCGGTGGACGCGGGCGCCACCCATGTGCAGTGCACCGCCAACGGTTACGGCGAGCGGGTCGGCAACGCCAACCTCTTCCCCGTCGTCGCCGCGCTGGAACTCAAGTACGGCAAGACCGTCCTGCCCGAGGGCGCGCTCGCCGAGATGACGCGCATCTCCCACGCCATCGCGGAGGTCGTCAACCTCACGCCCTCCACCCATCAGCCCTACGTGGGTGTCTCCGCCTTCGCGCACAAGGCGGGACTGCACGCCTCCGCGATCAAGGTCGACCCCGACCTCTACCAGCACATCGACCCGGAGCGCGTCGGCAACACCATGCGGATGCTCGTCTCCGACATGGCGGGCCGGGCATCCATCGAGCTCAAGGGCAAGGAACTCGGCATCGACCTGGGCGACGACCGCGCACTCGTCGGCCGGGTCGTCGAGCGGGTCAAGGAGCGTGAACTCAAGGGCTACACCTACGAGGCGGCCGACGCCTCCTTCGAGCTGCTGCTGCGCGCCGAGGTCGAGGGACGGCCGCGCCGCTACTTCCGCGTCGAGTCCTGGCGGGCCATCGTCGAGGACCGTCCCGACGGCAGCCACGCCAACGAGGCGACCGTGAAGCTGTGGGCCAAGGGCGAGCGGATCGTCGCCACCGCCGAGGGCAACGGCCCGGTCAACGCCCTGGACCGGGCGCTGCGCGTCGGCCTGGAGCGGATCTACCCGCAGCTCGCCAAGCTGGAGCTGGTGGACTACAAGGTCCGCATCCTGGAAGGCCGCACCGGCACCGAATCCACCACCCGCGTCTTGGTGACCACGGGTGACGGATCCGGTGACTGGTCGACGGTCGGCGTCGCGGAGAACGTCATCGCCGCGTCCTGGCAGGCCCTGGAGGACGCCTACACCTACGGCCTCCTGCGGGCCGGCGTGGAGCCGACCGACTGACGCCGCCCTCTACCGGAGCTGCCACTTCTGGTTGGCGGCTCCGGTGCAGGTCCAGATCTGGACGCGGGTGCCGTTCGCCGTGGACCCGTCGGTCACGTCCAGACACTTGTCCGCCGCCGTGTTCACCACGTCCCCCGTCGAGGCGTCGTACGTCCAGCGCTGCGCGCCCGTACCGTTGCACGTGTACAGCTGGACCTTTGCTCCGTCGGCCGTCGAGCCCGACGTGACGTCCAGACACGCGCCGAGCACCTTCACCGAGCCGTCGCCCGCGATCGTCCACCTCTGGTTGGCCGCGCCGGTGCAGTCCCAGATCTGGACCGGGGTCCCGTCGCCGCCGGTGTGGCCCGTTGCGTCCAGGCACGTGCCGCCGGGCCCGGCGAGCGCGCCGCTGCTGCCCGGGGATCCGGCCTGGGTGCCCGACCAGGTGAACGTCGCCGAGGTGCGGCCCGGCAGCGAGTAGGTGAACTTCTGCCCGCCCCAGTTGACGGTGACCTGCTGGGCCGACGCCGAACCGTTGTAGGCGATCAGGGCCTTCGAGCCGTCCGGGTTGCGCCAGGCCACGTTGGGCACGGTGGAGCTGGCGGTAGAGGCGACGCGGGTGGCGCCCGGCCTGACGTACTTCGTCAGGTGGCCCATCGTGTAGTACTCGATCGTGTAGTCCACCTGACCGTGTCTGCCGTCCCCGTTGTGCACGGTGACCAGCGCGTCGCAGGTGCCGCAGCCACCGTTGTGCGGGCCGCGGTTCTGGTCGACGGCGAGCGACCACTTGGTCACCGACTTCGCCCAGTTACGGGTGTAGTCGATGATGTTCAGCATGTCCTCGCGCTGCTGGTCGGCGATCCACGTGCCGCCCGAGTGCTCGGTCTGGAAGGCGTCCAGCTGCGGGTACTGGTTGTGGACCGCTGTCTGCTTCGCGACGTCGCCGCCGTAGCCGTGCCAGGCGATCCCGCCGAAGTTCGGGTGGCTCCGCACCGCGGCGTCGTCGACCGTCTGGGCCGCGTACGCGTCGTAGGTGTCCCAGTTCCAGTCGTGTGCCAGGACCTTGGTGGCCAGCCCGGCCGACTGGAGCTTGGGCAGCAGCTCGCTCTTGGTGAAGTAGGCCAGCCCCGAGCCGTTCCAGCTCATCGACGGATAGCCGGAGCAGCAGGTGGGCTCGTTCTGCGCGGTGACGTAGTCGACCGGAACGCCCTGGTCCTTCCACGCCTGGAGGTACTTCACGAAGTAGTTCGCGTAGGCGCCGTAGTGCTCGGCCTTCAGCCAGCCGCCGTTGAGCTGCCCGTTGTCCTTCATCCAGGCCGGCGCCGTCCACGGGGAGGCTACCGTCGTCAGGGCCGGATTGAGCTGCCGGGCCTGCTTCGTGAGCGGCAGCACGTCCTGCAGATCGTGTGCGATCGAGAAGTCGGCGAGCGTCGGGTCCGTCTGTCCGGCCGGCATGTCGTCGTAGGTGTATCCGAACCGGGCCAGGTCGGATCCGCCCATCGGGTTCCGTACGAAGGAGAGCCCGATGCCTTCGGTGGGGGAGAAGAGCTTCTTCATCGTCGCGTCGCGGGTCGCCTGGCTCAGCGCCCCGCTGCCCTTCATCAGCCAGGCCGCCGTGTCCGTGAACGAGGCGCCGCCGCCGGTGAACGTCTGGTAGCGGGTGTTCTCGTCCACCGTGATGTTCGTGCCCAAACCGCCGTTGCCGGCGCCGAAAGCGGTCGGTGTCTGCGCCTGGAGGCCGCGGGTGACGTGACGGCCACCGGAGTCGTCCGTGGTGGTCAGCACGATGTTCACGGTCTCGCCGGCGGCCTGGGCGGTGCCGGAGGAGAGCCCGGCCAGCCCCGCGGTCGCGAGTGCCGTCGCGACGAGGACTCTCGCCGTTCTGCTTGTCCGAATCATGGCTGCTGCCTTTCTCGGCAGGGACGTGGGGGAAGTGCCGTCGAACGAGCCGTGAGTGAACTGCTCTTGCGTGCTCGCGTCAAGAGGTTGGTTCGTTCATTAAATGAACGGAAGCCCTTCCGGACCTGCTTCGATCATGGGTACGGACCAATCTCGGTGTGAAGTATTGACGCCTCTGTTCCGGCGCGGTTAACTCCAGCCGCAACGCCGGTACCGGTTCCGGAACCGGTACCGAAGTCCCGACCCAGCCCCTGTCCTGCCTTGTCCCCGGAGGCCCCGTTGCGTGTCACCATCGCCGATGTCGCCCGCGAGGCCGGCGTCAGCAAGACGACCGTCTCGCGGGTCATCAACCTCAAGGGCGAAGTGGACGGTTCGACAGCCGCCCGTGTTCGTGAAGTGATCGCAGACCTCGGCTACGTGCCCAGCTCGGGCGCAGTCGGGCTGGCCCGTGGCAGCAGCCGTACCGTCGGCATGCTGGTGCCCTCGCTGGCCTGGCCGTGGATGGGGGAAGTGCTCCAGGGGGTCGTCGACACGGTCGAGGTCGCCGACTACGGGCTGCTGCTCTTCACCTGCAACCGGGGTGCGGAATCCGTCGAGCGCTTCACCACCCAGGTGTCGGCGCGCGCCTTCGACGGGCTGGTCGTCGTCGAACCGGAGAACACGCTCGAACAGCTCACCGCGCTGCACCGGTCCGGTCTGCCGATCGTTCTGATCGACGACCGGGGCCACCACCCGGAATTCCCCTCCGTCGTGACCACCAATCACGAGGGGGGCGCGTCGGCGGCCCGCCACCTGCGGGCCGCGGGGCGCACCAGACCCCTGGTCCTCACCGGGCCGAGGCACTTCGGCTGCGTACGCGACCGGCTCGCGGGATTCCGTTCGGTCCTGCCCACCGACCTGGTCCTGGACGGGGACTTCACCGAACGCGGGGGCCGCCTCGCCGTGGAGGAACTCCTCGCGGCGGGAACGGAGTTCGACTCGGTCTTCGCTCACAACGACATCAGCGCGGCCGGGGCCCTGCGCGCTCTGAGAGCCGCCGGCCGCCGCGTACCCGACGACATCGCGGTGATCGGCTTCGACGACACCCCGATGGCGGAACACACCGAACCGCCGCTGACCACCGTGCGCCAGCCCACCCGGCTGATGGGCGAGGCGGCGGCCCGTCTGCTGCTCTCCCGCCTCGGCGGCACCGCCGTACCGGACGGACCGGTCGTGCTGCCCACCGAACTGGTCGTGCGCCACTCGGCGCCGTAACGGACCCGGCCCCGCCGGTCACCCGTCCGCATCCCCGAACCCGCCGCACGGCGACCCGCACCACCCGCACCGCCCGTACCCGGCGCGTCGAGCGCTGCCCGCCACCGGATCTCCCAGACCCGCAGTCCTCCTGGAGTCGCCATGTCCGTACGCCGTCGTCACACCCTGAGAGCGCTCTCAGCCGCCACCGCCGTGGTCGCGCTCGCCGCCGGCTGCTCGTCAGCCAACTCGGGCGCCAACAAGGGGGGCGGCGCCGGTGCCTCCGGCGTGCTGACCCTCGGCAAGCCGGACGGGCCGCAGACGAACAACAGCAACCCGTTCCTCGCGACCTCGGCGAGCGCCACCCTCGGCTACCGCTTCATGATCTACGAGCCGCTGGCGATGACGAACCAGATCCGGCCCACCGACCAGGCGGACCCGTGGCTGGCGACCGCGTGGGACTGGGAGTCGAACTTCACCAAGCTCACGTTCACGCTCGACAAGCGGGCCAAGTGGGCCGACGGCAAGCCGCTGACCGCCGCCGACGTCGCGTTCACCTTCGAGCTGCTGAAGAAGCACCCGGCGCTCAACGGCAACGGCATCCCCTACGACGGCATCACCGTCGACGGCGAGAAGGTCATCCTGACCTTCAAGGAATCGCAGTTCGTCAACCAGAACAAGATCATCACGACCTACGTCGTCCCCAAGCACATCTGGGAGAAGGTCGAGAACCCGGAGACGTGGCCGAACCGCACCCCGGTCGGCTCCGGCCCGTACAAGCTGAAGACGTTCACCCCGCAGACCACCACCCTGACGGCCACGCCCACCTACTGGAAGGGCGAGACCAAGGTCAAGGAGCTGCGCTACACCGCGTACAACGACAACAGCGCGGCGACCACGGCCCTGGCGAACGGCAAGGTCGAGTGGTCGTTCGTCTTCATGCCGAACTACAAGCAGCTCTACGTCGCCAAGGACCCGAAGAACCACAAGCTCTGGTTCCCCTCCGGGCTCGGCATCCACGGCCTGTGGTTCAACACCGCCCGCAAGCCGTTCGACAACCCGGCCCTGCGCAAGGCGATGGCCATGGTCGTCGACCGCAAGGCGATCCACGTGCAGGCCCAGGCGACCCTCTACCCGGAGATCAGCAACCCGACCGGCATCCCGCTGCCCGCCGGTGCTCCCTTCCTCGCGCCGGAGTACAAGGACGCCACCACGAAGCCCGACGTGGACGGCGCCAAGGCGCTCCTCATGGACGCCGGGTTCAAGCTCAGCGGCGGCGTCCTCAAGGACCCGAGCGGCAAGCCGGTCGAGCTGACCTTCACCGACCCGGCCGGCTGGAACGACTACATCACCGGGCTGTCCATCATCAAGGACAACATCAAGCAGATCGGCATCGCGGCCAAGGTCAAGACGCAGACCGCCGAGGCCTGGGGCACCGACGTGGCCACCGGCAACTTCGACGCCACCCTGCACTGGACCAACAGCGGCGCCACGCCCTACGACATGTACCAGAACATCATGGACGGGGCGATCCTCCAGCCCGTCGGCAAGACCGCCCAGCTCGGCAACTTCGGCCGCTTCAAGAGCCCCGAGGCCACCGCCGCGCTGAAGGAGTACGCCAACGCCACGGACGACCCGACGCGCACCAAGGCCATGAACACGCTCCAGAAGATCATGGTCGAGCAGGCGCCCGTCATCCCGACGGCCGCGGCCCCGATCGGTGCCGAGTACTCCACGAAGAACTGGGTCGGCTGGCCCACGGAGAAGGACCCGTACGCAGCACCGCAGCACACCCAGCCCGACGCGCTGGAAGTCGTGCTGAACCTGAAGCCCGCCAAGTAAGTACGGGGACGAACCGGCCATGACCACCGAACAGACCGCAGACGTGCGCACCGGGACCGACGTGGTGCTCGAAGCACGCGGAGTCACCAAGCACTTCCCCGTACGGCGCACCGCCGGCGACCTCGTCGCCCGCAGACGCCGTACCGTCCACGCCGTCGACGACGTCTCGCTCGAGCTCCGGCGCGGCACCGTCACGGCCCTGGTGGGGGAGTCGGGCTCGGGGAAGTCCACCGTCGCACGGCTGCTCGCCCAGCTGTACCCGCTCACCTCGGGCGAGGTCCGGCTGGGCGGCGCGGCGGTCAAGGCCGGGCGTGGCCGGTCCTTCCGCACCTACGTCAGACAGGTCCAGCTGATCTTCCAGGACCCGTTCGCCTCGCTCAACCCGGTGCACACCGTGCGCTACCACCTGACCCGCGCCCTGAAGATCCACGGCCGGGCGGGGAGCGGGGACGCGGAGCTGGAGACGAATCTGGCAGCCCTGCTGGAACGCGTCCAGCTGACCCCTCCTCAGCAGTTCCTGGACAAGTTCCCGCACGAGCTGTCGGGAGGGCAGCGCCAGCGCGTCGCGATAGCGCGCGCGCTCGGCGCGGACCCCCAGGTCCTGCTCGCCGACGAACCGGTGTCGATGCTCGACGTGTCGATCCGGCTCGGCGTCCTCAACCTGCTGCGCGACCTCAAGGAACGGCTCCGCCTCGCGATCCTCTACATCACCCACGACATCGCCTCCGCGCGCTACTTCGCCGACACCACCCTGGTGATGTACGCCGGCCGCATCGTCGAGGGCGGCGGCAGCGAGCAGGTCACCCAGCATCCGGCGCACCCCTACACCCAGCTGCTGATCGCCTCCGCGCCCGACCCGGACCGGGTCGCGGACGAGGCGGACCAGGAAGAGGCCGGGAGCGGCGAGCCGCCGTCCCTGATCACCCCGCCGGCCGGGTGCCGCTTCCACCCACGCTGCCCCAAGGCGATGGAGCGCTGCCGCAGCGAACTCCCGCCGCGCTTCGACCTGGCCGACGGCCAGTGGGCGGCCTGCTGGCTGTACGACGGCACGACCGCCGAGGGGGCAGCGAAGTGAAGTACATCCTCCAGCGGATCGCGTTCTACGCCGTCACCGCGTGGGCCGCGATCACCATCAACTTCCTGATCCCGCGCCTGATGCCGGGCGACCCGGTCGAGGCCCTGATGAGCCGCTACCAGGGACAGCTCGACACCAGCGCCATCGCCTCCCTGAAGGCGCTCTTCGGGCTCGACGAGAACCAGTCACTCTGGGCGCAGTACACGGACTACTGGTCGAGCCTGCTGGACGGCGACCTCGGTCTGTCCTTCACCTACTTCCCGACCCCGGTGGGCGAGGTGCTCTCCGACGCGCTGCCCTGGACACTGGCGCTCGTCGGGATCACCACACTGATCAGCTTCCTGCTCGGCACCGGTATCGGCGTCTACAGCGGCTGGCGGCGGGGCTCCTGGCTGGACGGGCTGCTCCCCGTCACCACCTTCATCTCGTCGGTCCCCTACTTCTGGCTCGGCCTCATCGCCATCTCCCTGTTCGCGGTGAAGTGGCCGCTGTTCCCCTTCGAGGGCGGGTACGACAACTCCCTGGTCCCGGCCTTCGACTGGCCGTTCATCTCCAGCGCCCTGTACCACGGCGTGCTGCCCGGGGTGACGATCGTGCTCAGCGCCGTCGCCGGCTGGATCCTCGGCATGCGCAACATGATGGTGACCGTCTCCTCCGAGGACTACGTCATGGTGGCGCAGGCCAAGGGCCTCTCCGAGCGGCGGGTGATGTTCGCCTACGCCGCCCGCAACGCGGTCCTGCCCAACATCTCGGGTTTCGCTCTCTCCCTCGGCTTCATCGTGAGCGGAACGCTGCTCGTCGAGATGGTCTTCAACTATCCGGGCATCGGCTTCCGCCTCCTCCAGGCGGTCGGCGCCAAGGACTACCCGCTGATGCAGGGCGTCTTCCTGATCATCACGCTCTCCGTGCTCGCCGCGAACCTGCTGGCCGACATGGCCTACGCCCTCCTGGACCCCCGCACCCGTAAGGAGGCATGACAGCCATGTCCGTCACTGCCACCGACGTAGCCGTACTGGACGACGTCCCCGCACCCGCCGCGCCGAGCCGGGCCAGGCTCCGCTTCCTGCGCGGCGGCAAGACCCGCACCGGTCTGCTGATCCTCGCGTTCTTCCTGGTCCTCGCCGTCGTCGGCCCCTGGATCGCGCCGTACGACCCCGACGCGATGAGCGACCAACTGCTCCAGCCACCGTCCGCCGACCACTGGTTCGGCACCACCCACACCGGGCAGGACGTCCTCTCCCAGATCCTCGTCGGGACCCGGGGCGTCCTCCTGGTCGGGTTCATCGCCGGGATCATCGCGACCGTGCTGTCCGTGGTCATCGGGGTCAGCGCCGGATTCCTCGGCGGAGCCGCCGACGAAGTCCTGTCCATGCTCTCCAACGTCTTCCTGGTCATCCCCGGCCTGCCGCTGATCATCATCATCGCGAGTTTCGTCGAGGACACCACGGACCTGCTGATCGCGGCCGTCATCGCCCTCACGTCCTGGGCCTGGGGCGCACGCGTCCTGCGCGCCCAGACCCTGTCCCTCAGGCGGCGCGACTACGTGGAGGCGGCCCGCGCCACCGGCGAGTCGACCTGGCGGATCATCCTCTTCGAGGTCATGCCCAACCTCACCGCCGTCATCGCGTCCGGCTTCGTGGGCACCGTCATCTTCGCCGTCCTCTCGGAGATCACCCTCGCCTTCATCGGCGTGGCCGACATCTCCCACTGGAACTGGGGCACCGTGCTCTTCTGGGCCCAGTCCAACCAGGCCCTGGCCCAGGGCGCCTGGTGGTGGTTCGTTCCCGCCGGTCTGTGCATCGCCCTCCTGGGCACCGCCCTGGCGCTGATCAACTTCGGCATCGACGAGTTCGTCAACCCGAGGCTGCGTACCGCGACCGGCGCCTCGCGGAAGGTCAGGATGCGGGTCGGCTTCACCCCCGTGGCCCGTACGGGCACGCCGCCGGGAGGCACCGCGGACCCCGCGGTCCGTGCCACGCCGGAGCCGTCCGGCACGTCCAGCAAGGAGCACTCCGCATGACCGCCGAGCCGATCCTCACCATCAGCGGCCTGAACGTCGACTACGGCACCGGCACGAGCGGCGTGCACGCGCTGCGGGACATCGATCTCACCCTGAACCGCGGCGAAGTGCTCGGCCTCGCGGGCGAGTCGGGATCGGGCAAGTCCACACTGGCCTACGCCGTCACACGGCTTCTCTCCCCGCCCGGCGTGATCACCGGCGGAGACGTCCACTACCACCGGCCGGGCGCCGAGCCGGTCGACATCCTCGGCCTGACCCCGGACGAGCTGCGCGCCTTCCGCTGGCAGGAGCTGTCGATCGTGTTCCAAGGGGCGATGAACTCCCTGAATCCGGTGCACACCGTCCACAGCCAGCTCACCGACGTACTCAAGGCGCACCGCCCCGGCATGCGTAAGGCCGACCGGACAGCCCGCGCCGAGGAGCTGCTCACCCTCGTCGGCATCTCCGCAGACCGCCTCGCCGCCTATCCGCACCAGCTCTCCGGCGGGATGCGCCAGCGGGTGATGATCGCGATGGCGCTGGCGCTGGAACCCGAGATCGTCATCATGGACGAACCCACCACCGCCCTCGACGTGGTGATGCAGCGTCAGATCCTGCGCAAGCTCGTCCAGCTCAGGGAGCAGCTCTCCTTCTCCGTCGTGTTCATCACGCACGACATCTCCCTGCTGATCGAGTTCTCCGACCGCATCGCGATCATGTACGGCGGCCGGATCGTGGAGCAGGCGGGCGCGGCGGAGATCTACCGCGACCCGCGCCACCCCTACAGCGACGGGCTGCTCCACTCCTTCCCCGCCCTGCACGGCCCCCGGCGCGAGCTCACCGGTATCCCCGGCTCACCCCCGCACCTGTCCGCGATGCCCGCCGGCTGTGCCTTCCACCCCCGCTGCGGCAAGGCCTTCGAGCCCTGCTCCGAGCGGGTCCCGGTGCTCGCCGCACCGGATGCCGGGCAGGCCCGCGAGGTCGCCTGCTGGCTGCACCACTGACCGACCGCCTGTAGCCCATCACCCCGCAGCACACCGGAGTTACGGAGAACCATGGACCACGTCACGCCCCGCAGCAGCCTGCAGCCCGCCGCCGTCCAGGGATTGCCCGCCGACTTCCGCTGGGGCGTCGCCACCTCCTCGTACCAGATCGAGGGCGCCGCGTCCGAGGACGGCCGGACCCCGTCCATCTGGGACACCTTCTGCCGCGTCCCCGGCGCCGTGCACCACGCGGAGCACGGCGACGTGGCCTGCGACCACTACCACCGGATGCCCGAGGACGTGGAGCTGATCGCGGGGCTCGGCGTCGACACCTACCGCTTCTCGCTGGCCTGGCCGCGCATCCAGCCGGGCGGCCGGGGGCCCGCCAACACCAAGGGCCTCGACTTCTACAAGCGGCTGGTCGACGAGCTCCAGGGACGCGACATCACCCCCTGGATCACCCTCTACCACTGGGACCTGCCGCAGGAGCTGGAGGACGCGGGCGGCTGGCCCGCCCGTGACACCGCCCTGCGGTTCGCGGAGTACGCCATGCTCGCGTACGAGGCGCTCGGTGACCGGGTCGAGCACTGGACGACCCTCAACGAGCCGTGGTGTTCGGCGATGCTCGGTTACGCGTACGGGGCGCACGCCCCCGGCCGGACCGACATGGGTGACGCCATGGGCGCCGTCCACCACCTGCTCCTGGGCCACGGTCTGGCCGCCCGCCAGATGCGCGAGGCGGCGGGGAGCAGTCCGCTGGAGCTCGGCATCACCCTCAACCTGGGCACCGCCACCCCGGAGACCGGCAGCGAGGCCGACCGGGAGGCCTGCCGCAGGGCCGACGGCATGGGCACCCGCCTCTACCTCGACCCGATCGTCCACGGCCGCTACCCCCAGGACGTCGTCGACGACCTCGCCGCCCAGGGCGTCGAACTGCATGTCCGTGACGGCGACCTGGACGCCATCGCCACCCCCCTCGACGTCCTCGGCGTCAACTTCTACCGTGGCGCACTGTTCTCCGGGGTCACCGAGGAGGGCTCACCCACCGACGCCGACGGCCTCCCCGTCGTCCGGGGGATCGAGCGCGACCTGCCCCGCACCGCCATGGACTGGGAGATCACCCCGGAGGAGCTCACCTCCCTGCTGCTGCGGCTCCAGCGCGACTACGCGCTGCCGACCGTCATCACCGAGAACGGGGCGGCCTTCGACGACACCGTCGCCGCCGACGGGTCCGTGCCCGACACCGACCGCACCGCCTATCTCGCCGACCACATCGCAGCCGTGTCCGAAGCCCGCCGGCAGGGTGCCGACGTCCGGGGCTACTTCGCCTGGTCGCTGATGGACAACTTCGAGTGGGCCTACGGCTACGACAAGAGGTTCGGCATCGTCCGCGTCGACTACGACACGCAGGTGCGGACGCCCAAGGACAGCGCCCTGTGGTACCGCGACACGATCCGGCTCACCCGGAACGCCCGGACCGACTGACTCCGTACGAGAGAGAGCCGCCCATGCCCCGTACACCGCACGTCCGCTCACGTCACCGCGCGAGACCGGCCACGGCCGCGCTCGCCGCCGTCACCGTCCTCGCCTCACTGCTGGCCGGGGCCGTCCCCAGCGCGGCGGCCGACGCCGAGGACCCCGCACCGGTCCTCGTCGACCGCTTCGAGGGCGAGGTCCCCTTCGGCAACCCGCCGGCCGACTCCCTGTTCACCTGGGGCGGCGACGCGGACGACCACCCCGCCCTGAAGTTCGAGGAGCGCACGGACGCCCCCGAAGGCGACAAGGTCCTCCAGGGCACCTACGACATCAGCGCCTGGGGCGGACTCAGCCATGAGTTCGCCGTCGACCAGCCCCCGAAGGACTGGACGGCCCACAAGGGCATCCGCTTCTGGTGGTACGGCCAGAACACCGCACCCCTGCCGCCCGGTTCGGGCAAGCGGATCAACTTCGAGATCAAGGACGGCGGAGCCAACGGCGGCGCATCCGAGCTGTGGACCACCTCCTTCACCGACGACTGGGAGGGCTGGCACCAGGTCGAGATCCCCTTCGCGGACTTCGTCTACCGGGCCGACTACCAGCCCGTCGGCGGCATCGACCAGGTCCTCGGCCTGAACGAGATGTGGGGCTACGCGCTGACCCTCCCGACCGGCGCCCCCGGCTCCTTCGCCATGGACGCCGTGGAGCTGTACGGCAAGGCCGACCCGGCGCTGAAGTCGAGCGTCGTCGTCGACTCCGCCGTGCACACGGTCAAGGAGGGCGGCCGGGCGGACATCAGGATCTCCGTCGCCACCACCGGCTCCGTCCCCGTCGAAGAGCCCGTCACGGTCGCGTACACGACCAAGGGCGGCAGCGCCGAGGCGGGCAAGGACTACACGGCGGTCACCGGTACCCACACCTTCCCCGCGGGCACCGCCTCCGGCACCACGCACACCGTCACCGTGGCCACCACCAAGGACAAGGGGGCCGAGTCCGCGGAGACGATCCCGCTGGAACTCACCGTCACCGGCGCCAAGGCGCCCAAGGAGAACCCCCAGGTCGTCATCGACGCCCACGGGCTGCCCTACCAGAACGCGAAGCTCCCGGTGAAGAAGCGCGTCGCCGACCTGCTGTCGCGGATGTCCCCGGCCGAGAAGGCCGGCCAGATGACGCAGGCGGAGCGCAACGCACTCAAGTCGCAGGGCGACATCGCCGCGTACGACCTCGGCTCCCTGCTCTCCGGTGGTGGCTCCGTACCCACCCCGAACACGCCCGAGGCCTGGGCCAGGATGGTCGACGCCTACCAGCTGCGCGCGCAGGCGACCCGCTTCCAGATCCCGCTGATCTACGGCGTGGACGCGGTGCACGGCCACAACAACGTGATCGGCTCGACGATCATGCCGCACAACATCGGCATCGGCGCGGGCCGTGACCCGAAGCTCGCCGGGAAGACGGGCGCCGTCACCGCGAACGAGGTGCGCGCCACCGGCATCCCGTGGGACTTCGCCCCCTGCGTGTGCGTCACCCGCGACGAGCGCTGGGGCCGGTCCTACGAGGCGTACGGCGAAGACCCCGCCCTGGTCGAGGCCATGGAGACGGTCATCACCGGCATGCAGGGCAGCCCGTCGGGCAAGGACCTCGCCCGCAACGACAAGGTGCTGGCCAGCGCCAAGCACTTCGTCGGCGACGGCGGCACGGAGTTCGGCTCCTCCACCACAGGCTCCTACACGATCGACCAGGGCGTCACGAAGGTCACGCGCCAGGAGCTCGAGGCCGTCCACCTCTCGCCGTTCGCCGAGTCCGTGAAGCGGGGCGTCGGCACGGTCATGCCGTCCTACTCCTCGCTGGACGTCCTCGGCGACGACGCCGGCCCGGTGAAGATGCACGCCAACGCCGAGATGATCAACGGCGTGCTCAAGGACCGGATGGGCTTCGAGGGCTTCGTCATCAGCGACTGGCAGGCCATCGACCAGATCCCCGGTGACTACGCGAGCGACGTCCGCACGTCGGTCAACGCCGGGCTCGACATGATCATGGTCCCGACCGCGTACCAGGACTTCACGAAGACGCTCAAGGACGAGGTCGCCGCGGGCCGGATCAGCCAGGCCCGCATCGACGACGCCGTCGCGCGGATCCTCACCCAGAAGTTCCGCCTCGGACTCTTCGAGAAGCCGTACGCGGACACCTCGAACCTGGACGACGTCGGATCGGCGGCACACCGCGCGGTCGCCCGTGAGGCGGCCGCCAAGTCCCAGGTGCTGCTGAAGAACGACGGCTCGGTGCTGCCCCTCAAGGCGTCCCAGAAGGTCTACGTCGCCGGCTCCAACGCGGACGACCTCGGCAACCAGGCCGGCGGCTGGACCGTCAGCTGGCAGGGTGCCTCCGGTGCCACCACCACGGGCACGACGATCCTGAAGGGCATCGAGAAGAACACCTCCTCGGCCACCTTCTCCAAGGACGCCTCCGCCCCGACCGAGGGGTACGACGCCGGAGTCGTGGTCGTCGGCGAGAAGCCGTACGCCGAGGGCATCGGAGACGTCGGCAACGGCCACGACCTCGAGCTCACCGACGCCGACAAGGCGGCCGTCGACAGGGTCTGCGCCGCCATGAAGTGCGCGGTCCTCATCGTCTCCGGCCGTCCCCAGCTCATCGGGGACCGGCTCGGCGACATCGACGCGCTGGTCGCCTCCTGGCTGCCCGGCACCGAGGGCGACGGCATCGCCGACGTCCTCTACGGGAAGCGGGCCTTCACCGGGCAGCTCCCGGTGACCTGGCCGAAGTCCGAGTCGCAACTGCCGATCAACGTCGGCGACGCGGCGTACGACCCGCAGTTCCCGTACGGCTGGGGACTGACCACCCTGAAGAAGGCCCCGTCGGGCGGCGAAGCCGCTCTCGCCGCTCTCGCCGTCGCCGCACAGCTCGCCGAGCGGGCGGGCCTCGGGAAGACCGCGGCGGGCAAGGAGATCGTGGACAGGGCGAGGTTCCTGGTCCAGCAGAGGACCGGCGGAAAGCTGACGGCGGCGGTGTCCAAGCCGTTCGCCGAGGCCGACCATCTGCTGCTCACCGGTGATCTGACCGGAGCGGTGGCGAAGCTGCGCACGGCGTACCGCGCCGTGTAAGAGCAGAAACGAAACCCGGGCGGGCGACGCATTTGTCGCCCGTTCGGGTTACTTTCGGAGTATGCGGAAGAGGCTGTTCGCTCCCCTGTGGGCCTGCCTGCTGCTGATACTTTCGGCGGCTGTGCTGGCGATGACCCCCGCTGCCCAGGCCGCCCCCTCCACGATCGACGACGCGGCGAGCGCCCTGCGCCAGGGCCCCGTGTACGTCGACCCGGCGGCGTCCGGTCAGCTCTCGGCGTCCCAGGAGGCCGCCCTGGAGAAGAAGATCAAGGACGCCGACAAGCCGGTCTTCGTGGCCGTGCTGCCCGCGACGTCCCAGTACCCGCCCGAGAACCTCCTGCAGAATCTGCGCACCGACACCGGGGTCACCGGCGTCTACGCGGTCCGCCTCGGCGACGGCTTCGACGCGGGCGCCGATCCGCAGGTGATGCCGACCCGGGCCGTCGAGAACCTCACCACCGCGGTGAAGGCACCCGGCACGGACACCGACGCCGCGACCCAGCTCAACGCCTTCGTCGACAAGGCTGTCGAGCAGGCCGAGGGAAGCGCCCCGGCGTCCTGGTCCGGCGGCGGCGCCGGCGACGGCGACGGCGCGGCGAAGGGCGGCGCACCGGTGACCGGTCTGGTCGTCCTCGGAGGGCTGGTCCTCGCGGGCGGAGGCACCGCGTTCGCGGTCGCCCGCCGCAACAGGAAGCGCAAGGAGGAGGAAGAACAGGCGGCTCTGGAGAAGCTCCGGGTCGTCGTGGACGAGGACATCACCGCGTACGGCGAAACTCTGGACCGGCTGGACTTCCATCCCGGCGAGAAGGGAGCCGACGACGCGATGCGCATCGACTACGAGCGCGCGCTCGACTCCTACGAGGACGCCAAATCCCGCATGGGCGACGCCCACCACCCCTCCGACGTACGCGGGGTCACCCAGGCCCTGGAGGACGGCCGCTTCTCCCTCGCCGTCCTGGAGGCCCGGCGCAAGGGCCGCGCGCTCCCGGCCCGCCGCCCGCCCTGCTTCTTCGACCCGCGCCACGGGCCCTCGGTCGCGGACGTCCGGTGGACGCCGTCCGGCGGGGCGGCCCGCGAGGTCCCGGTCTGCGGCGCAGACGAGGTCCGGCTGCGCGAGGGCGAGGACCCCATGAGCCGCACGGTCGACGTCGGTGACGGCCGACGGCGTCCCTACTGGGAGGCCGGACCGGCCTACGGCCCCTGGGCCGGCGGGTACTTCGGCGGAGGTCTGCTCCCCGGCCTGCTGGCCGGCACCCTGCTCGGCTCGATGCTCTCCACCCCGGCGTACGCGGCGGAGTACGGCGGCGGTGACTTCGGCGGAGGCGGGGGAGGCGACTGGGGCGGCGGTGACTTCTCCGGCTCCGACTTCGACTCCTCCGGCTTCGGAGGCGGTGGCTTCGGCGACGGCGGTGGATTCGGAGGCGGTGGCTTCGACGGGGGCGGCGGGTTCTAGCAGTACCGCCCCGCCCGACACTGTTCCCGCCGGGCTCAGGCCCGGGCGCTCCTCCCCGCCGGCTGCTCCTCCCACGTCTCCGGCGCCCACAGGCCCGAGCGCTTGATCGAGGCCGGGCAGTGCAGGTAGATCTCGTCGATGTCCACGACCAGCGCGAGGTCGGGCCGGCGGCCCCTGACCTGCATCTCGTCGAAGACCGGAGCGTCCGTGAGGACGCGTGCCCTGCCGTTGATCCGCAGGACCGTCATCACGCCCGGTATCAGGTAGAGCAGGCCGACATGCGGGTTGGACAGGATGTTGTGGAAGCTGTCACCGCGCCGGTTGCCCGGCAGGTCGGGCAGCACGAGGGTGCGCGGGTCCAGGACCCGGGTGAAGCCGGGTTCCCCGCCGCGCGGGGAGGTGTCGCAGTTGCCGTCGGCGTCCGAGGTGGACACGGCGCAGAACGGCGAGCGGGCCAGCAGGCCGAGGTCGGCCTCGGTGAGTTCGTCGTGGACCTTGTCGATGACGATCGGCCACGGTTCGCCCAGGATCTCGCGCAGCTGTTCGGCCGACTCGAGGGGCACGGCTCCGTCCAGAGGGTCCGCGGTGTCGATGGGGGCGGCCGTGACGGCCGCGGGCGCGGCGTTCGACAAGGGGTACTCCGAACCTCGTGGGGGCGCAGCAGCGGAACGCTGACCTGGCGCTGTTAGGCTCACCTTACTTATGTTCCCGGGTGCGCCCCGTCCCGGGGGCGACAAGCAAGGTGAGGGACAGTGCACAACCGCATGCCGCCCCGGACGATCCGGCCGTGAGCGCCCCGGTTCTCCAGGGAACGCCCGGCCGGGACGCGATACGGAAGGCCGGGACGTCCGCGCGGAGCCGCACCCGCAGCCGCCCCGCCCTGTACCCGGCCGTCGAGGCCGAGGCCGGCGAGGGCTTCTCGGTTTCCGTCTCCAAGGAGAACCTGGACCTCCTGGACGCCGATCTGACGGTCATGGCGCCCATCGGCATCCCGGCCACCGACATCAGCGGCGACCCGCTCCACAAGGCCGTCCCGTCGGTGAAGGCCGGCCACTCCCTCGTCTTCGACGACAAGGGCATCAGCACGGCGTTCGCCACCGACTCGGTGCCGTCCACCGGCTACGCGCTACGGAGAAGGTCGTCCCGCTCTTCGCGGAGAAGATGAAGTAGGCCGGGCCGCCACCTGATCGCGTCCGTGCTTCCGGTTTGCACGGGCGCGATGAGGTGACAGGCTTTGTATGGTGAACCGTGACCGGGTGGAGAAGGAACTCCTGCACGGCCTGACCGTCGACTCCAGCAGGCCGGAGCAGCCGATCCTGCTGGACGAAGAAGGCAGGCCGATCAAGACCTGGCGTGAGAACTACCCGTACGACCGCAAGATCCGCCGCAGGGAGTACGAGCGGATCAAGCGGATCCTGCAGATCGAGATGCTCAAACTGCAGCGTTGGACGAAGGACACCGGCGCCCGGATCGTCGTGGTCTGCGAGGGGCGTGACGCGGCCGGCAAGGGCGGCACCATCCAGCGCTTCACCGAGCGTCTGAACCCCCGTGGCGCCCGCATCGTGGCCCTGGACAAGCCCACGGACCGCGAGCGAGGGCAGTGGTACTTCCAGCGCTACGTCGCCCACCTGCCGGCGCCCGGTGAGATCGTCTTCTTCGACCGCTCCTGGTACAACCGTGCCGGGGTCGAACGGGTCATGGGGTTCTGCACCCCGCCCGAGTACGAACTCTTCCTGCGGCAGTGCCCGGACTTCGAGCGGATGCTCGTCGACGACGGGATCATCGTGGTCAAGTTCTGGTTCTCCGTCTCCCGCGCCGAACAGCGCACGCGTTTCGCGATACGCCAGGTCGACCCGGTGCGCCAGTGGAAGCTCTCGCCCACGGACATCGACTCCCTGGACCGCTGGGACGACTACACGACGGCGAAGATCCACATGTTCCGCGCCACCGACACCGGTTACGCGCCGTGGACCGTCGTGAAGAGCAACGACAAGCGCAGGGCCCGCCTAGAAGCGATGCGCAGCCTCCTCGCACGCGTCGACTACGCGGCGAAGGACGCCGACGCCGTCGGCGAACCGGACCGCCTCATCGTCGGCGCCGCGGCCACCCTGCTGGAGCCGGGGGAGGAGGACGCCGCCCTCTCACCCACCCGCTTCGCGTCGAACCCGGGCGGGCCGGGGGAGCACCCGTAGGTGCCCGTGCCGTCCCCTCAGCCGCGTGCGGCGGTGACGTCGCCGTTGACGCTGCCGAGCGTCATGGTGTGGCGGGCCCCCTCCGGGGCGGTGGGGACGGTGACCGAGGTCCGGCCGTTCCGTGTGGTGGCGGTGACGTCGTAGGCGGGTGCGCCGGGAGGAAGCCCCACACGCACCGAACCGTTCTCGGTCGTGGCGCTCAGGCGCGCGGGTGAGGCCGCGCTGTCCAGCCTGACGTCGCCGTTGACCGTCTCGGCGTGCAGCGTCCCGGAACGCAGGCCGTCCGCGCGGACGGAGCCGTTGCGGGTGACGAGCCGGACGGTGGCGTCGTCCCCGCCGGACCGGGCGACCGTGACATCGCCGTTGACGGTGGTCAGGTCCAGTTCCGCCGGCAGGCCGGCCACGTCGATGCCCGCGTTCCGTGCGGTGACGGCGACGGAGACGCCGGCCGGGACGTCCAGCACCGGCATGTGGGGACACCGCTCGTCGTGGTCCCCGCAGGACAGGTCGAGCACCCAGGTGTCCTCGCGGTGCGACCAGCGGCTCGCGACCCGTGGATCGACGACGGCCCTGCCGTCGTCGGAAGGCCGCAGTCGCACGCCGTCCCCGGTGGTGATCACCAGGTGCTGCCCACGGGCCATCTCCGGCGCTGTCGGACCGAGCCGTCCGCCGGAGTCCCCGCCGGCGCACGCCGCGACGAGGGGAGCGGCCAGCAGCAGCGCGGCCAGGCGCCGTCCGTGTGTGAAGGTTCTGGAACTCATACCTCTCCGCCTTCCCGGAACCGGGCCGTCCATGGAGGGCATCTACAACGTCCTTCGGCCGTGCAGCGCCTCACGGGCATCTTCGAGGGCGCGCCCCCTGGGCGCCCTCGAACTCGAGGCGGCTACCCACCGGCTGATCCGGAATCAGAGCATCACCCGCACCCGCCGGCTTCGCCGGCAAGCGCACCACCGTCGGCCCGGCCGCCGTTGTTGCCACCGGTCCTGCTCAGCCTGATGGTGACCTGGTGACCGCCTCACCTCGCTCCACGACCACGCCCGGGCGGCTCCGCCGTCCCGCCACCCTCACCAGCGGCGGTGTTCCCGAGGTGCCGGCAGGAACGGATTGACGCCAGGAGGGAACTCCTCCTCCCACTCGGGTTCGGCGGCGTAGCTGACGGGGATCCGGGTGTTGCGGCCACTGTCCGTGGCGCGTCGCGAGGGAGGTGGCGGGTCTCCGACCGGCCGGAGACCGGCCGGAGCCCCGCCGGAGGTCAGCTGGTGGGGAAGCTGTCGGGCGTGCTGATGCGGTTCTTCAGCAGCGACCCGGACTCCGTCAGCACACCGCTGCTGCTGTAGTCGCCGCCACCGCAGGTACCGGGACGGAAGGCGGCGCTGCTCTCGGGAGCGTCGGAGTAGGTCCAGTTCGCGTAGCTGATCCTCAGCTGGTCGAGCAGGTCCAGCCAGGCAGTGGTGCTCGCCACGTCCATCGCCCCTCCGCCGGTGGCGCTCACCGTCCCGAACTCGGTCACGAACAGGGGGAGTCGCGAGGCCGCCCGGCTCAGTGTGGAGCGGTAGGAGTCCTTGTGGCTCGCGGCGTAGAAGTGGAACGCGTACATGATGTTGGTGGCGTTGACCGGGTTGGCGACGACCTCGTTCTCGTCGGAGCCGTCCGAGACGCCCAGTGAGGACCAGCCGCGGGTGCCGACGATGACGACGCCGTCCGGGTCGGCCGCCCGGATCACCGGGATGACCTGCTCGGCATAGCTCTTGATGCCCGACCAGCTCACGCCGTTGGGCTCGTTGGCGATCTCGTAGATCACGTTCTTCTTGCCGGCGTTGCGGGCGGCGACGGACGCGAAGAACGTCTTCGCGCGGTCGAGGTTGTAGTTCGGGTCACCCGGCGTCAGGGTGTGGAAATCGATCAACGCGTACATGCCCCGGGCCTCGGCCATGTCGACGAGAGCGTTCACCCGGCTGGTGAAGCCCGCCGGGTCGGTCTCGTAGCCGTCCTCCTGCACGTACATGGAGATGCGCAGCAGGTCGGACTTCCAGTCGTTCGCCAGCGCGTCCAGGGACGCGGTGTTGTAGCACTCGTCGAACCACTGGATGCCGTGTGTGCTCATGCCCCGCAACTGGACGGGGCGGTTGAACCGGTTGCACAGGTTCACGCCGCAGACGTGGAGTTGGCCGTTGACCTCCACGGGGGTGCCTGCGACCGGATCGGGGGCGGGCTCGTCGACGGAGCCCGTACAGGCGACGCCGTTGAGCGTGAATGCCGTGGGCTTCGGGTTGGCGCCCGTGAAGGTGCCGGAGAAGCCCAGGTCGGCGACCGCACCGGTGGCCAGGGTGCGGTTCCAGTCCACGCCGACGGCGGTGACGGCCGAACCGGACTGCGACCATGTGGCGTTCCAGCCCTGGGCGACCTTCTGCCCGGCGTCCGGCATGGTGAACCGGAGCGTCCAACCGCTGACGGGGGCTCCCAGGTTGGTGACCTTCACTCCGGCCTGGAAGCCCCCCTGCCACTGGCTGGGGACCGTGTACTCGACCTTGCAGCCGGTGGCGGCCACGGCCTGGGGGCCGAACGCCCCCATCAGACCCAGGACGGTCGCGAAGGCCGCCAGTAAGGCGAACAGGCGTTTCATGGTGTTCCTCCTCGTGCGAAGCGGAATCAGAAGTGGGAGCGCTCCCAAGGTCCATCGGCCCGAGACCGTACACCGGTACGGCAATGCGCGTACAGAGATTCGACAGGCATTCGACGAAGTGCCGTACGGGGGAATGCATCGCGCCCCGGCCCCGGCGGGGTGGTGACGAAGCCCTGGCCGCACGCCCCGGCTTCTCCCGCACGGTGATCTGGCACAGGATGAGGGCCTGCGGCATCACGCTTCGGGCGCACCGACAGGAGGGTGAGGCGGATGGGAGTGATCGAACGCCTGTGGGCGGCAGGCGAGTTCCCTGTCCGGGACGGGCTCTACCGGCCGGACGACACCGGCCTGGAGGTGCATGTGGAGGGCCCCGGGGCCTACCACCCGGAGGCCGGGCAGCCCGTTCCCTTCCGCCTCGGAGGACCGTTCGACGTGGCCGAGGCCGTCGAGGCCGAAGGCTCCACGGAAGCGGACCTCAACTTCGAGCACCCGCTGCCGGACGGATCCGGCTGGATGTCGGGCGGCGGCAGCGGGACGGGCAACATCGGCTACCTCGCCCGCCTCGACACCGACCGCACCCTGGTGTGGGTCCTCGCCATGTGGTCGTCGAACCCGTTCGTGGGCGTGCGTCACGAGGGGGCGCGAGCGGTCTTCACCAATGACTGGGGGAATCTGCTCCACCTCGACCTGCACGATCCGGCGTTCACGCGGACGCGGTGGTGAGACCGGCCGCGGGCCGGCCGTCGGGTCACCGCGACGGCGACCCGTCCGCCGGCCCGGTGGCGGAGCCCCAGGACGAGGTGCCGTGCACGGTGTCGGCCGACAGTACGGGGCACCCCGTCAGATCCACCGCCGCGAACACGGCGCGGCGGGCCTCCGCGCTGTCGGCGGGCGGGAACGCGACCCGGAGCTGATGACCGTAGGTGCACTCGTACGTCATGAGCCAGCCGGTGCCGTCGACGGCGAAGTGGTCCTGCCGCTGGCCCTCGTACTCGTAGTCACCCCGGTCGGACGTGGGGGCGAAGGCGTCGCGCAGGATGCGCAGGCGCTCGTCGTAGGGGCGGGGCCCCTCGCCCAACCGGACGTACACGTGGTCGAGCTCGATCGCGGCGTCGAACCAGTGGGCGAGCTCCGGATCGTGGTGCAGGAGCTCGGAGGTGATGCCGCGGCTCGTCACACCGTCGAGGAACGCACCGGCCCCGCAGTCGAACCGCTCGTAGTCGTCGTCGCGCGACCAGATCACCACAGGCCAGGACTCGGGAGGCCCCTCGGTCAGCCAGCACACGTGCGCCGCGCTCTCCGTCACCGCCCAGGCCAGCAGCCCGCCGGGCTCCGGGAAGAGGGGGTAGGGATACCGGTCGGGCGAGTCGTCGCGCAGCGGACCGTAGTCCTCCCGGAGATCCGCCCTGAGCGGGACCGGGTTGTCGTCACCGAACGGGGTGCACAGGCACAGAGCGCCCCAGAAGTCACCGCGCCCGTACGTCGCGACCAGCTGCTTGTAGTCCTCCGGCAGCGGCGTGCCCAGGGCGCGTTCGGCCTCCGCCCAGTCGCCGTGCCCGTCCACCGCGGTCACAGGAGGGCGGACGCGTTCGATCACCCGTGCGACGGAGCTGTGCGGACCGGTCACGTCCCCACCTCGGCGGTTGCTGTACACGTCATGACTCCTCCAGGAAGGTCGTCCGGCGGGCCGGTGCTTCGTGCCTCCGGGGACACGCGCCGGCGTCATCAGCATCCCAGGTCCCCGGTCACACCTGCACAGGCTGAGCTTCCCGGTGGACGGGCCCGGGGTGTCTGCGGCGGATCTGCACACGGTGTCCGCAGGCGGCGAGGCGCGCCCCACGGTCCTCCGGGTGCGGACCGTGTTCACCACGTCTGCGGCCGACTATGTCCCTTTCGTGGCGGATCAAGGATTCGGTCGACGGAACGTCCGTCGGTCGGTCGAGTGAAGAAGGTGTACCGGTCCAGGAAGCAATGTGACCGCGTCGGTCCCTCGATGCCGGAATGCCATGCGTGAAAGCAGTGAAAGGTGGCTTCGTCACGCCCTCACGTGCTTACATCCCTCACATCGCGGAAGCCGCAGGGAAATTCGACGCCTCCGGGCGAACCGTGAATTCGCTCCGGTGACCGTGAAAGCGGCAAGTGCCATTCCCTACTGCGGAGTTGGCCCGAGCCATTCGGAATTAATGCGAAGGGAATGCACATCATGAGCTCCGCCCCCCAGATACAGACCCAGGAAATCTCCGACGCGGACCTCGACGTCGTCTCCGGCGGCCTCGCCGGCGCTGCTTCCGTCGAGGTGCCCCTCGTCGGTGGCGTCGTGGGTGGGCTCGACGCCGACCTGCTCTCCGGCAGCGTCTCGGGTGCCGTCGGCGGCAACGTGCTGGGTGTCGCCGGTCTCGGCTCCGCCGCCACGCTCTCGGTCTGATCCGACGCTGAGCCCGTATGCCCCGAACCTGACCTGCCAGGTCTCGGGGCATAGGGGCCGTCAGGCACCATGGTCCGCGCAACACCGGACCTGAACCCACGCAGCAGAGGCTTCGAACGTGAGCTACCCGCCCACCGCTCGCCGTCCGGGTGGCCCGGGCAACCGGTGGGAGCTCATCTGGAGTCACCGGGACGAACTGCTGGAGATCGCGCACAGTCGCTCCTCGAGTGCCGATGAGGCCGAGGACGCCGTGCAGGAAGCGATGATCCGCGCGGTGGAGGATCCTGACGTCCACTACGGCCGGGTGCGTTCATGGCTCAGGACCGCGACCGTACGCGCATGCGCCGAACGGCACCGTCAGATCGCCCGCGACCGCGAGTTGAGCAGGAGCCTCTCCGCCGCTCCGGTCGAGCCGTTCCCGGTGGAGGAGAGGGCATGTGACCGCGCGGAGGCCGAATGGCTGGCCGACCGCAGCGCCGAACTGCTGCCCGCCCGCCAGGCTCAGGCGCTGCGGCTCCAGGCACAGGATCTCGACGTGGGACAGGTCGCCCGGACCATGGGGCTGAGTTACCGGGCGACCGAGTCACTGCTCGCCAGAGCCAGACGGTCGCTGCGTGACGTCCTGGCCGGCAGCCTCACACTGGCCGCGACCGTGTGGATGTGCGCACGCAGATTTCCCCGTACGGGCGTCACCCAGTCCGCCGGGGTGACGTCGGCGGCGGTGACGCTCGCCGTGGCGGGAGCGGTTCTGCCGGCCGGACCCTGCGACCGGCCCGACGACCGGTCCGCGGAGAGCAGGCCCGAGGCCGCTGCGCCGCGCGCCATCCCGGCCGCGGAGTTCCCCGCTCCCCGTGCGGGTCGCGCCCGCCCTCATGCGGCGTCCACCGCCCCGGGCCCCCGACAAGTCGGCCAGGCGAGCCAGGAATCCCCGCGATCCGCACCGGAGGAGCCGCCGAGGACCTACGAGCCGCCGGAGACCGTCACCGTGGGGATATCGATCGGATCCGGCTCACCGGTGCCGGTGCTGCCGCCCGTGGTCACACCCACGTCCGTGCCGTCATCGCCCCTGGTCACGCCCACGTCCGTACCATCATCGTCTGTGCACGCGTCGGATCTCCCTCGTCCGGATGTGCCCTCGGTCCCGTCCGGCCTCACCACCGCCGAGGCCGGTGTCACGGTCGACCGGCCCGACGGGCCGACCCGCCACTGATCAGGATGCGCCGGGCCGTGGTCCGGCCGGTGTGACTCCGAGGTCGTAGGGCGGCTTTGACCGGCTGCCGAACCCGATGGGGACACGCGGACCTGTGGCCCGACGAAGTCAGGCACCCCTCTCAGTGCGGTGGCGGTGCCGGGTCCAGGGCATTGCCGACGGTGCAGCCGCCCTCCCCGGGCATCCGCTGGATCCGGGGCGGCACCCACACCTCGGTGGCGCCGGGACTCACGCGGGCAAGAAGGCAGTCCTGCGCGTCGAAGCCGTTGCCCTCCAGGGACAGGAGAACGCCGACCCGGCCGCCGTCCGTCTTCACCTCGGTACGGATCGCCGGATGCAGATCCAGGGCGGCGAGCCCACGGCGCACTTCGGCCTCGTCCACCCGGCCGTCCTCCGGCACCCGGGGAAGTCCGGCGCGGAGCTCCTCGGACGGCAGCCGGGGCGGTTCGGGTGGCGGGGCGAAGACCAGCGGAGGGCTGTCCGGGCAGCCCACGTCACGGGGCTCCTCACGCCACTCCGTCGTGGGCGACACCCGCACCGCGAAGCAGCGCTGCACGGTGACCTCCTCGACGTCGAACCATCCGTTGTACGCCGAGCCGGACGTGCGGACGACCACGTCGATGCCGTCCCCCTCGTGCGTGGAGGTTCCGGTCACCCGCAGCACTTCCACCCCGTCGATGCCGGACGCGGAACGCCCGACCTCCTCAGCCGTGCGCGGACGCTCACTGCGGAGCCGCGCGCCCGCGCTCCCGGCCACCTCCCGTGCGGCGTCCGTCGCCTCGTCCGCGGAGGACTGCACGACGCCGCAGCCGATGGCGGAAAGCAGCAGTGGTGCGAGCAGCAGCAGTCGGCGCATGTGTCCACCCTTCCGGAGCCGCGCGCGGCGGGCAGCCGCCCACTCACTCGAACCGGCAGGGGTGATCGTACTCAGCTGATGCGGCGGCCGGAGGTGCTTGCGGGGACTGCCCGTCGCTAAGCCGCCGCGCTGACGAACGCGGCCCAGGCGGTCGGCTGCACGGTCAGGACCGGACCACCGGTGACCTTCGAGTCGCGGATGTGCACGGCGGTGGGATGGGCGGAGACCTCGACGCGGTCGCCGCGTCCGCTGCCGCTGTAGCTGGACCTGCGCCAGTCGCAGGCGACTTCGAGGCAGTTGCCGCCCTGGTCGCTGCTGTGGCTGGACTTGAACCACGAGAGATTGGTGCCGTGTGCCGCTCGAGTCATGACTCTCCAAGCAGGTCGTCCAGTAGGCGCGCGCTGTTCTCGACGGAAAGCGCCTGCGAACGCAGCATCCCATATTTCTGCTGAAGGACACTGACGGCATCCGGATCATCGTGGAGCACGCTGGTCAACTGGGCCTCCACATAGGCCAGGTGGTCGTGATCAGGTGTCTCCAGCAGCACCATCGGGCCCGCGAGACCGGCGTGCTTGGAGAGCCGCATGGGCATGATCTGCAGCCCCAGGAAGGGGAGCTCCATGCACTGCCGCACATGCTGGATCTGCTTCAGCCGCATGGTGCGGTCACCGATCTCGCTGCGCAGGATGCTCTCCTCCAGGATGAAGTGGAGCATCGGCCGCGGTCTGCGCTCCAGGAGTTTCTGCCGGTCGAGCCGTGCGGTAACCCACTCCTCCCGCTGTTCCTCCTCAAGCGGCGGAAACAGGCAGGAGAAGACGAAGCGGGCGTACTCCTCCGTCTGGAGCTGTCCCGGAACCACCTGGTTCTCGTACGACAGCAGCGTCACCGCCTCCTGCTCGTACTCCACGAAGTCCTGCACGAACGCCGGGAACCGCTCCTTCTGCGGCACCTTGGCCACGGCGACCCCCAACGCACCCTTTGTGTCCAGCAGTTCGTCCAGTTGAGTCGCGAAGTCCGCCTGGAGTGCCCGGCGCCCTTGTTCGATCGAGGCGATCGTGTCCTCGCCGACGCAGAACCGGTCGGCCAGCGACGTCTGCGTGTGCCCGGCCGCCCGGCGGAACGCTGCGAGCTGCGCGCCGATGAGGTGCCAGGACGTGACCTGCTTGCTCTTCTTCGCCGAGTGCATGACGTGCCTCTCCCCGTACGCGAACCCCGCCGGACCCGTCAGCACTCGTACGGAAGCGGTGTACGACCTGACGCGGTGCCCCACAGTAGTGACGTTCTGTGACAGTCGTCCCGTGAATGAACCAACGCGACTCGCCCCCTTCCGCGAGGCCTTCTACCGCCGTGAGCGCAGGTCCGTGCCCCTCGCGCGTCAGTTCGTCCGCGAGGCCCTGCTCGACTGGGCGTGCGAGGTGGACCTCGACGACGTACTGCTCTGCGTGAGCGAACTCGCGACCAACGCGCTGGTCCACGGAGTTCCGCCCGGAAGAGGGTTCCGGGTGCAGCTGACCTGGAAGGACGCGCTCCGGATCGAGGTGCACGACAGCGGGGGCGGCGAGGTTCGCGGGGACCCCGGGTCCGGCCCGTACGCGGAGTACGGGCGCGGCCTGATGCTCGTCGGGGCACTCGCCGACACCTGGGGGGTGGGGGAGCGGAGTCCAGGGAAGACGGTCTGGTGTGAGTTTGCCGGTTCAGCAAGCAAACTTGTCGAACCGGGGGTACGCGCGCACCATCTTCCGTAACAGGAGGTGATCCGTATGAGCATGAGTGAGACGAACCAGCGGTACGACGTCGTGGTGATCGGCGGCGGTGCTGCCGGGCTGAGCGGGGCGCTGGCCCTGGCCAGGGCGCGGCGTTCCGTGCTGGTGATCGACGCGGGCAGCCCGCGCAACGCACCCGCGTCCCACGCCCACAACTACCTGGGCCGGGAGGGCATTCCGCCCCTGGAGCTGCTGGCCATCGGCCGGGCCGAGGCAGCGGACTACGGCGCCGAGATCGCCCGGGGCGAGGTCGCCTCGGCCGGGAAGCTGCCCGGCGGCGGATTCCGTGTCGTGCGGGCGGACGGGGAAGTCGTCGAGGCCCGTCGTCTGCTCGTGACCACCGGAATCGTCGACGAGCTGCCGCCGGTGAGGGGCCTCGCCGAGCGCTGGGGCAACGAGGTGCTGCACTGCCCGTACTGCCATGGCTGGGAGGTGCGGGACAGGCCTGTCGGTGTTCTCGCGCTCAGCCCCATGGCCGTGCACCAGGCCCTGCTCTGGCGGCAGTGGACCGACGACGTGGTGCTGTTCCGCCATGAGCAGGCCGACTTCACCGACGAGGAGTACGAGCAGCTCGCCGCCCGGGGCATCTCCGTGGTGGAGGGCGCGGTGGCCGGGCTGGAGGTGGCCGACGACCGGCTCACGGGTGTGCGGCTGGCCGGGGGCACGGTCATCCCGCGCGAGGCGGTCGTCGTCCAGCCCCGCTTCACCGCGCGGTCGGCGGTGCTGGAGAGCCTCGGCCTGGCGCCCACCGAGATGCTGATGGGCGACCACGTCATCGGCAGCTACATCGCGGCCGACCCCTCGGGCGCCACCGAGGTGCCCGGCGTATGGGTGGCCGGTAACGTCGCCAACCTCATGGAGCAGGTCGTCGGAGCGGCGGCCGCCGGGCTCAAGGCGGCGTCGATGATCAACATGGACCTCGTCGCCGAGGACACCCGCCGCGCGGTCGACGCCCGCCGCGCACCCTTCTCGGCCGAGGCCGAGCGCCTGGTGACCGAGCGTGTGCTCGGGGACCGCCGTCACGGACTTACGGAGACACGATGACCACCGACAGCACCCGGACCGACGCCGAGATGTGGGACGACCGGTACCGCGAGAGCAATCGGATCTGGAGCGGCAACCCCAACGTCGCACTCGTCCGTGAGGTGGAGGGCCTCGCGCCCGGCCGTGCCCTGGACCTGGGCTGCGGCGAGGGCGCAGACGCGGTCTGGCTCGCCCGCTTCGGCTGGAAGGTCACCGCCACCGACATCTCGCGCGTCGCCCTGGAACGCGCGGCGGTCCACGCGGCCGACGCCGGGGTCGCGGACCGGATCGACTGGCAGTGGCACGACCTGGGGGCCTCGTTCCCCGAGGGGGAGTACGACCTGGTCTCCGCCCAGTTCCTGCACTCCATGGGGGACCTCCCGCGTGAGCGGATCCTGCGGCAGGCGGCCTCGGTGGTCGCGCCCGGCGGTGTGCTCCTCGTCGTCGGGCACGCCGGCTTCCCCTCCTGGGAGCACGACCACCAGGACATGGAGCTGCCGACCACGGACGAGGTGCTCGCCTCCCTCGAACTCCCGGAGGGGGAGTGGGAGGTGCTGCTCAGTGAGGAGCACGAACGCATCCAGAACGACCCTGACGGCAACCCCACCACCCGCACCGACAACGCGCTGAAGGTGCGCCGCGCGGCCGGGAGCTGACCGGCCCGCCAGTAACGGCACGCCGCCCTTCGGTGATGGCTCCGAGACCAGGAGGGCCCCGGAGTGACGAACGATCGCCGGGGTCCTCCGCCGTGCGGCTCCTCCGTGTCCCCGGCGGGTACGGGGCTCCCGCGAAGCAGTCGGCGGGCCCGACACCGAGCGCCCGCCGTCCTCCCCCGAAGGGAAGGGCCGGCGGGCGCGCTCGGTTTGGGAGGATCAGGCCTGCGGGGCGGCCTTGATCGCGGAGATGTCGAAGTTCAGCTTCACCTTGTCGCTGACCATCACACCACCGGTCTCCAGGGCGGCGTTCCAGGTCAGGCCCCAGTCGGAGCGCAGGATGTCGGTGCTGCCCTCGAAGCCCACGCGCTCGTTGCCGTAGACGTCGGTGGCCGAACCGTTGAACTCCAGGTCGATGGAGAGCGGGCGGGTGACGTCCTTGATCGTGAGGTCGCCGGTGACACGGTAGGTGTCGCCGCCGAGCTGCTCGGCCTGCGTCGAACGGAACGACATCAGGGGGAACTTCTCGGCGTCGAAGAAGTCGCCGCTGACCAGGTGGCCGTCGCGGTCGGCGATGCCGGTGTCCACACTGGCGATCTTGACGTCGATGGACGCGGAGGAGTTGGAGGGGGCGGCCCCGTCCAGAACGAGCGTGCCCTCGTGCTCACCGAAGGAGCCGCGCACGTTGGTGACCATGGCGTGGCGCACGGTGAAACCGATGCTGCTGTGCGCCGGGTCGATCGTGTAGGTGCCGGTCAGGGCTGCCAGCGCCGGGTCCACGGCGAGGGTCGCGGTGGTGGACGGGGCGGCGTTCTTGCGGTTGAACAGAGCCATGGCTCCTCCTCGGGGACGTGTTCCGACGCGTTCCACAGAGCGGACCGCCGAACGTTTGGTTTAACCTTCAACGAGATTGACTGTAGACCCTTTTTGTTCAAAGTTCAACATCAAGGGTCCAGGCCGGTCCGAAAGTCGCGGGGGACGTCGGGCGGGCCTTGGTCGAACCCTGGCGGACGCGCGTAGAGCTGGGGCACTATCTCCTTGCCCATAATTGTCATGAGCAGGAGGACATCCCCCCATGCTGACCCGCCCCAGACTCCGCTCGGCCCTCACCGCACTCGCCCTCGTCCTCGGCGCCCTCTTCGCGCCCGGCGTCGGCGTCCTCGGCGGCGGCGCCACCGAGGCGCACGCCGTCACCAAGCTGACCCACTCCCAGGCGACCTCCCGCTTCAGCTCCTCGGGGATCACCTGGTCGTCCTCGGGCGGCTGTTCCAACCGGAACGTCTCCACCTGCACTTCCTTCGACCAGCTCAACCTGGCCAGTGCCCAGGGCGCCCAGACGCTGAAGAGCGCCACCGGCTGCGCGCTCAACATCACCGGGGGCACCGAGACCGGGCACGCCGGCGGCACGTACTCGCACTGGAACGGCTACAAGCTCGACTTCGGCAAGAGCACCTGCCTGACGAACTACGTCAAGGGCGTGTTCAGCTACATCGGTGTGCGGGGCGACGGCGCGCCGCAGTACAAGTCCGGCTCCGGCAACATCTACGCCGACGAGGGCAACCACTGGGACGTGACGTACTACAACTGCGGCGGCTGCTGACCGCACGGCGCGATCCGGCCACACCGCACCGCCTGCTCCCCGCACAGGAGATGCCCCCGTCCACCCGAACCCGGGACGGACGGGGGCGCTTGCGTGTTCCCGTGGACTGCCGCTTCTCCGTGGCGCCCGCTCAGGGGCAGAGCGCGGGCAGGACGCCTCGGCCGAGGACGCCGGCGCGGTCGACGGCGATCCGTCCCTCCTTCACCACGGCCAGGATGTGGGCGGGATCGCCCAGCGAGGCGATGTCGGACAGGGGGTCGACGTCCGTGACCACGAAGTCGGCCGCCTTGCCCGCCTCCAGGGTGCCGGTGACGTCGTCGACGCCGCACAACCGCGCGGCGTCGCCGGTCGCGGCCACGATCGCCGCCATGGGCGACAGGCCGGCGACGTCGACCAGCAGCCCCAGCTCCTGGAGGTTCCTGCCGTGGCCGACGGCCAGGCCGCTGTCGGTCCCCATCGCGATCCTCACCCCCGCGGCGGCGGACAGGGCCACCGACTCCTGGGCGATCCGGTGCCAGCGCACCCCCTTCTCGTACGCCGAGGGGGAGGTGCGCGCCGGGTCCAGGTCCTGCGTCGTCTCCAGCAGTGTCGGCACCAGATACTGGCCCCGTTCGACCATCTCCGCCCGCAGCCCCTCGTCCAGGGCGTAACCGTGCTCGATGCTGCTCACCCCCGCGCGGACGGCGGCCTCGATGCCGGGACGCCCGATGGCGTGCGCCGCGACCGGCAGCCCGCCGTAGGCACGGGCCTCCTCGACGGCCGCCGCGATCATCTCCGGGCGCAGTCCCAGCCATTCGGGCCGGTCGTGCGGGGAGGTGACGCCGCCGCTGGTGGCGAGCTTGATGCAGTCGGCGCCCGCCGCGACCAGGTCGCGCACCCGGGCCCGCATGTCGTCGACGGAACCGACCAGGCTGCGCGGGCTCTCGGGAAAGGCGACGGCGACGGCGAGCCCGTCGATCCCTCCGGCGAGGGTGAAGTCCGCGTGGCCCGCCCGCTGGCTGAGCATGGTGACCGAGACCAGCAGCCGGGGTCCGGGGATTCTCCGCTCCGCCACGGCCTGCCGGAACCCCGCGTCCAGCCCCATCAGGTCCCTCGCGGTGGTGACCCCGTTCTCCAGGGTGGCGCGCAGCCGGTCCAGGACCTTCAGGGTCCGGTAGCTCGGCAGCTCGTACAGGCCCTGGAGGGGATTTCCGGCAGGCCCGGGGAGGGCGAAATGCACATGGGTGTCGATGAAGCCGGGGCACAGGGTCCGGCCTCCCAGATCCAGCCGTCCCACAGTCCCGAGGTCTGCGGGGAGCCGCGCCGCCGGGCCCGCCCAGCCGATGACGCCCCCCTCGACGATCAGTGCGGCGTCCGGCACCGCGGCACGGCCGGTGCCGTCGATCAGACGCAGCCCGTGGAGGAGGACCCGCTCGCCGGGGTCGCCGGCCGAGGTCTCACCGAGGGGGGACATCTGTCAACGATGGGTCCCGGGGGCCGGCGGCGCAGGCCGGAGTGGGCCGCACGGGTGCAGGACGCGGCCGTGCCCGCCCGCCGCGGACCGGCGGCGGGCGGGCACGGTGTCACGGACGGGTCAGGAGCCCACGCTCACCGTGAAGCGCCGGGGATTGCCGTCGTGCGCCGCCCCGGAGACGTCCGGCTCACCGTCCGGGCGTACGTCGTCGTAGGGGAAGGCGTAACCGATCGGGGAGTTCGCGTGGACGACCCGCGACCAGTGGTTGGTCACCCCGCCCTTGTAGTAGTCCGCCACCGAGGTTCCGTTGGGCTGCTGCGGGTGGCTGAGCATGATCGAGCGGTTGAAGCCCGCGGCGATCCTGGCCAGCAGCGCCTTCTTGTCGTCGGAGTCACCCGGGTTGTTCGTGAAGGGCCCGTGGTTGCAGGTGAAGATGTCCTTCGACGTCGGCTTGACGAAGGTGTGGCCGCCCTCGAAGGTCAGCGTGTCGCCGCTGACCCGGCCCGCCAGTGTGCCCCGGCCGCCCTGCAGGTCGATACGCAGGTCGGTGGAACGGTACTTCTCCCAGACCTCGTCGATCTGCGCGGTGAACAGGTCCCGGAACGGCATCTCGTTCGGGCGGTCGAAGAACGGCGCCATCAGGTTCTGCGGTGAGACGACCCGCAGGACCTTGCCGTCCGAGCCGCGGGTGACCAGCTTGTCCCAGGGCTGGCCGTCGGAGGCGGCCTGTGCGGTGAGGTCGTCGGCGATGCGCTGGACCGCGCCGTCCGGGAGCGGAGCCACCGTGTGTGTGGAGTCGCCCTCCAGGGTCAGCCCGATGGGCAGGGCCGTCACCAGGTCGACGTAGCTGATGTTCGCGTACAGCTGCTGCGGGTTGAAGGTGAACTCGCAGAACGACCAGGTCCTGCCGTAGTTCGGGTCGGTTGGCGTGGCGAAGGCCGGCTCGACCAGGGACGGGCCCGGATTGAGGTAGAAGTCCAGTTTGTCGTCGCGCACGAAGTAGACCCGCGCCCCGTACATCTGGGGCAGGGTCAGGGTGACGGCGCCGGCGCCGGCGGCTTTCAGGGGGATGGCGCAGTCCACCGGCAGCGGCGTCTGCGGGGCGCCGGGGGAGTCGGGGCGGTAGACGCTGCCGTCGGGGCGCAGCAGCACCCAGCGGTCCGTGCCCTGCTCGTGGCCGGTGACGTACGCGTGCACCGTGCCGGGCAACGACTTGTTCTCCAGGGCCAGTTCGCACGTTGCGGCGGCCGCCGACGTGCGCGGGCTCAGTGCGCTTCCCCAGACGGGGTAGGTGAGCGCGGTCGCGGAGGCGGCGGCGCCCGTCAGGAACATTCGGCGAGAAATCACGACGGAACTCCCGAGGTGTGGGGGGTCGCAGACGGGGGGTCAGGGTGGTGGTGCGGGGAGGTGGGGCCGTCTGCGGTGCGCACCACTCTCGCGACGCCTTCGGCGAGCGTCAAGACTTATGACTGAGAGCGCTCTCAAGAAGTAGTCGTTCTTCACAACTCGACGCCGCCGGGCGGGTTTTGGCCACGCCTGGTCGACCACCGCATGCACGCAGTGAACAGAAGCCGAACGCGACGGCCGGCGGAGTGCGGGGCTGCTCGCGGGTGCGCCCGGTCGGCCCGTCCGGGTGGCGGGCGGGTACAGTCGCCCCCGCCCGACGAGGAGCGGCCCCGGGTGCGGCCCTCAGCCATTGCGGTGCGTCGAGTCGCCCGGCCAAGTGGATCCACGGCGTGGCGCGCGGGCCGGTGTGTGGCTGGAGTCACATCCCCTGCTTTGTCGGAGCCCTACAAAGCCGATGCGTCATGAGCTGGCAGATCGGGTGCCCGGTGCTCTACTTCTGTCAGGTGCCTCCAGGAATCGGGGCAGGAGACTGTGCGGAGTGAACGGCAGGGTTTTCCGGGTCGGGTTCGTAGGGTCGACGTATGACCGTTGTGGACGAAATCCCGGGCGAGCCGAGCGACACGCGTGGCCGGGTGGCCGAGCTGCTGGCGCTGCGTGAGCAGGCCCGGCGTGGACCGAGCGACCGGGCGACCGAGGCGCAGCACGCCAAGGGGA